>JAHRVB010000148.1 GCA_019090895.1 Kangiellaceae bacterium | reverse complement strand
CTACTAAAAAATCGACCAACTGTATAATCTTCGACACTCAAAATGACTCTAATGAAAACGAACAACTGCCTTGTATTCGTTGCAGTGAATGCGAGATCGCTTGTCCAATTGGTCTACTTCCACAACAGCTCTATTGGTATTCTACTAATCAACAATGGGATGCGCTCCAGCAACAGGACTTATTTGACTGTATAGAATGTGGCGCTTGTAGTTACGTCTGCCCCAGTAAAATCCCGTTAGTCACTTACTATCAGTTCGCTAAATCAGAAATCAAGCACCAAAACCTAGCACAGCAAAAATCAGAGTTAGCCAAACAGCGATACGATAATCGACAAGAACGATTACTAAGAATCAAAAAAGAGCGAGATGAGAAACGTCGTAAAACGGCAGAAACTAGGAAACTTAATGCTATCAATAAACAACAGGATCCTGATGGCAAGAAGTCGGCGATAGCGGCTGCTTTGCAACGAGTAAAAAATAAAAAAGGCAGTCACAATTGAGCGCGCTAAATCAAATACCCGATGAAACAAGGAGCACAAGCCAACTAATGAGCTTGGTTTGTTTCGCGCTCATCCCTGGCATATTGGCTGAAGTTATCTTTATTGGATGGGGTGTATTAATTAATATACTACTGTGCAGTTTTTACGCCGTTAGCGCAGAAGCGTTTATTCTAAAACTACGTAAGAAACCGGTCAAAAGAACCCTATCAGACAATTCAGCGCTACTCACAGGATTGTTAATTGCGATCGCCTTACCTCCGCTAATCCCGTGGTGGATGAGTTTTATTGGTGTATTTTTCGCGATCATTATCGCAAAACAATTATATGGCGGTCTTGGCTTCAATCCTTTTAATCCCGCAATGGTCGGATACGTATTGTTATTAATTTCTTTTCCCATAGAAATGACTGCTTGGTTGCCTGCAGGGGAATTCGTCAATCAATCACCATCGTTATTAGATTCCATTCAAATAACTTTATTTGGTTCTACCTCAAGTGGTTTGGAGTTGGAGTCATTTCGCTCAATGGCCGACGGTTTCACTATGGCTACTCCTTTAGATCATAGCAAAACTGCTTTCTCACTCGGTCGTATGACTTCAGAATTTGACACATCCCCGCTGTTTGAAGCCAGCACTCAACCTTGGTTCTGGATCAATTTTAATTTTCTTATCGGTGGTATTTTCTTATTGGCAACTCGCGTAATCCACTGGCGTATTCCCGTTTCATTCTTACTGAGCGTTACCGTCTGTTCTACTATTTTCTATACGTACGACAATCAAACTTTTCTGCCAGCATCACTTCATCTATTCGCTGGAGCGACGATGCTCGGCGCTTTTTTTATTGCGACGGATCCAGTCAGCGCGTCTACAACTTCAAAGGGAAAGATATACTATGCTGCACTCATTGGTTTTTTTGTCATTATTATCAGAACCTTTGGTGGTTATCCCGATGCCGTTGCGTTTTCAGTTTTATTATTGAACATCGCTTCGCCCACCATCGACCATTATACCAAACCTCGAGTCTACGGAGAGCGAACGAGTAGGACATCGAATGACTGAACAACCTATTCAACAATCGAAAAAAACTCGCTTATTAATGAACGTTATGAGTGAGAACGGGTTAATACTAGGACTATTCGCTCTTGTTTCTACTGGGCTTACAGCAGTAACTTATGTACTTACAAAAGATAAAATCGCACAGGAAATAGAGCGCTCACTTATAAGGCAGCTTTCCGAACTGGTACCAACTAACAGCTATACCAATGATGTCTACCAAGATTGTTTGATTGTTCAAGACAAGAATTTATTGGGGAGTGCTCAAGAACAGAAACTCTATCGAATGCGAAATCAACAGGAGAACCACGCATTAATGCTCACAACTGTTGCACCCGATGGTTATTCAGGCAAGATAACACTCTCGGTGGCGGTAGAAAGCTCGGGAAAATTACTGGGCATTAATATATTGAGCCATAACGAAACACCAGGACTTGGCGATAAAATTGAACGCACCAAAAGCAATTGGGTGCACCAGTTCAATAACCTGTCGCTAAGCAATACCGATGAAACTGAATGGACCGTTAAAAAAGATGGCGGCCAATTTGATGCACTCACTGGTGCCACAATAACGCCTCGGGCAGTTATTAAATCGGTATTTAAAAGTCTGCAGTTTTTACAATCCAATCAACAGCAGTTTTTTGAGTTACCGAGTGATTGTTATCCGATTGAGGTGGATAAAAAATGAACCTTAGTGTTGAACACAGAACCATTATCAAAGGCGGCCTCTGGGACAATAACACCGCATTAGTTCAACTCCTTGGTTTGTGCCCTCTACTCGCGGTAACTGGCACGCTGATCAATGGATTAGGCTTGGGCATCGCCACAACTTTTGTGTTGGCTGGTTCTAATGTCACTGTATCAATCATTCGACATCATATACCAAAAGAAATCCGTATCCCAATCTTTGTCATGCTAATCGCCTCTTTTGTAACCAATGTGCAACTCATAATGAATGCTTATACTTATGAACTCTATTTGGTACTCGGGATCTTTATCCCACTCATTGTGACAAACTGCGCCATTATTGGTCGAGCAGAAGCCTTTGCCAGTAAGAATAGAATACTGCCCTCTTTCATCGATGGATTAGCTCAAGGACTGGGGTTTACGGCTGTTTTAATGGTGCTGGGCGGTGTTAGAGAATTAATCGGTCAAGGCACTATTTTAGATGGTGCCCATCTGCTCTTGGGCGAATGGGCAAAAGAGTTAACGGTTCATTTTTATTTAACCGAGCAAAAGTTTTTGTTCGCGATATTGCCGCCCGGTGCTTTCATAGGGTTAGGTTTATTAATCGCATTTAAAAATTGGCTCCACCCAAAATAATTATTCCCGCTCATTACACATGTTGTCTTTCATAATAAGAACAACTTTCGAAATAAGAACGGCTTTAGAAATAAGAGCCACTTTAGAGAATTTAACTTTCCATCATTGTTTTCGTGAGCCATTTCTTTAATGGTTCTTTAAAGTATCCAACAGTGGAACGATTTCTATTTCTCATCGAGGATAAGTGATGATTCGCAAACTCTTTCAATTTGAACTCACCTTGCTTTAATACAGATCCTCCTGCCGATTTGATCGAAAATTCGAAATATAACTTATAAGGCGTATTGCTTTTGATAACGCGAATATCTTGATGAGACGCTCCGTAGGCATATCGCATAATACCGGGTAGATCGATATTAGTAACGTTTACTTCTATCGTTTGGCCCTGATCGAGTTCTTTATTCGTAAGTTGATCGAATAATTTAACTAAATCAACTTTTAGTAGCTTAAGACTTTGTTTGCGAGAATGACCAGTAAGTTCATAGTCTGAAAATTTCTTAGCCTCGGTGAACTCGACTTTAGACTCTGCAGCCGTCATTCCGGAGAAAATAGTGCTCACCGCAGCAACAATCCAAATAAGCGCTTGATTTATCTCTACACGTTTCATATCACTCTCCATTAACTGGGGGCTTAGATTAGCCCATTATTCGACATTTATCGATTACAGCACTCGATAGCATACTCCATTCTTGATAAACTTAGAATCAGCTTATAAGAACACAGCTATTTAACGTTTCTTATATTTTAAGACTCTATTTTATTCTAAAACGTCACAATTGAATCGAATTCATCTTCAAATCACCATTATGCGTACACCGATTTTTCATTTGGAAATTAATAAAAATGACTGAACAATTATCTACTCAGCAAAAGCTAAACCTTGAAACAGCCACTGTCGAATGGAAAGACTTGCAAGTCTTTTTCGCTCAAGGAAAACTCTTAGTGGTCGAACCTGAAGCTGATCTACTCGAAGTTGCCAGCTCAATTGCGGAAAATAATATTGGCCTTTTGGAAAAGATGATAGAGGAACACAAGATAGCCTTTGCAACGGCGAACTGGGTTAACGCTAATTGCCAGGAGCAGACTTTACTTTGGACGGTCGTTGTGTCGCCTTACGTCGTTACTCAACTCCAAATTGATTAAGGTTGAGCTAGGTTTCTAACTAATAAAAATATTCATTAACCTTACTTTATAGACATAAAAAAACGGAGCCTTAGCTCCGTCTTAAAATTATTTTTGTAATTTAAGGTATTGAATTTAATTCAATTTTACGACCAAAGTAGTTTTGTAAATAAATCAAGAAGACCAGCTTTGCATACTTGAGCACTATTCTCAAACATGTAATCAGTTGGAATTCCTTGTGTCTGAGCCGTTACAACCACCGCAATAAACATTGAAATCGCAATCACAAGACTCGCTTGTGTGGTTTTTTTGGCACTTTTTCTATTGAGGACCATAATATTTCTCCTTCTGGCATGTATAGTATCATGCCAGAGTTTTAACAATTTATCAAGACTCGTCGCGAAAACGACGAGTGTAAATGGCGCCGACTAAGAATACCGCCGCCACAACGATACCTACCCAAAACTCTCCTTTGGCAAACACTTCGTACCAATGAGAAACAAATGATTCTTCAAACATCTCAGCACCAACTAAATAATGCATATCCGAATTCATTGTTGTAAACCCTAAGACAATTCTCTTACCAACCATTTCTATGAAATTTGAACTATGGAATATCCAACCTTCCGCGATAGCAATCAAAAAGATAGGAAGAGTTCCCCACAAAAATGCGACTTTCTTTGCCCAAGAAGAGGCAAGCATCAACCAAGCCCACAATGGAGCCATCCATAAAGAAGCGACAATCAATGAGAATAAGCTATTAAACAACACTCCGAATAGATTCGAAGACGCCCATATAGTTACACCTGAACTACCACCAAACCAGGCAACGACAGTCCCAAATAATAATAAAAACACTTGGAAAATAGCAACCACTCCAAAATACAAGGCTGGAATCAATAAGATGACCGCCACAAACTTAGATAATACCGTTGCTGTATCAGACACAGGTAACGATTTCCAAAACAAGATACTTTTGTCTTTTCGTTCATCATAAAGCGAGCCTAAGCAATAGAATAAGCTAATCACAAACATCACGAATCCAAACATAACACGTGGCGCATATAGTCCCATTTGGACCGCTTTATCGCGTTTTTCTTCATCGATGTTATTAAACTCATCAACTACGTTGGGCAATTGCTCCAACACATTAACCGAATGTCCATTGTGCTCGACCACTGTCGGACCCGTAATCGCGCCGACAATCATAACAATGGCAAAAAACGCTGCGATTGATGCAGGAGCATAAAACATGGAACCCTTACTTTCCCAATACTCTCTTTTTAATAAGGCTTTAAAAGAATTCATCTATTTACCCTCCTTCATTTTTGCCACGAATAAATCGGCCACGCTGGGTGAATGTAATTCACCTAAAGGCTCTAACAACTCTCTGCTGACACCTTGATACAAATAAACTCTGCGTCCAAAGACATCTCTTTGCATCACAGGATTTAATGCTTCCGCTTTTTCTGCGTCATCTTTACTGACCATCACTTCAATATAGTCACTCGCCACTTCTTCCATTGTTGCATCCAAAACAATGTTTCCATCGCGAATAAAAATCAAATCAGTCAACAAGTTCTCGATTTCTTCGATTTGATGGGTGGTGACTAAAATGCTTCGTCCTTCATTAAAAAACTCGGTCAGTAACTGGTTATAAAACTCTTTTCTAAATAAAATATCTAAACCTAAAGTAGGCTCATCGAGTACTAATAACTCGGCCTCAATAGACATCACTAATGCTAAATGAAGTTGCGCTACCATACCTTTCGATAGCTCTTTTACTTTCGCTCCCATTGGAATGTTAGTTTTCGATAAGAAGTACTTTGCCCGATCCAATTTAAAGTTGGGATGAACATCAGTGACAAATTCTAGGGCATCAGATACCTTCAACCACCGAGGTAATACCGCCACATCTGCGATAAAACTCACTTTTTGCATAATTTGATGGCGTTGACGCTCAGGATTCATGCCAAGCACTGTTAGATCACCTTGATAAGAAGTTAATCCTAAGATCGCCTTTAATATAGTTGTTTTACCCGCGCCATTAGGCCCAACTAGACCAACAATTCGGCCTCTTTCTACAGTGAAATCAACCGACTTCAGCGCTTGATGATTTCCGTAGGATTTTGATAAACCTTTCGCTTCAATCAAAGTGCTCATTACTTTTCCTCTGTTTTAGAATTTTGTTGGCTCATCAATCCATCAAGGGTTAAGCCGAGTCGATTGATACGAATGATAATTTTTGGCCATTCGATCTCAAGAAATTGTTTCTTTTCAGACTCTAGTAAATTTTCTCTCGCTAACTCAGTGACAAACATACCCAACCCCCTTCGTTTTTCTAAAATAGACTCATCAACTAACTCCTGATATGCCTTAGAGACAGTTAATGGATTAATCTGATAGTCAGCAGCAACTTGCCTAACCGACGGAACAGCTTCTCCGTCAGTTACTTCGCCATCTATAATCAATTCGATAACCTTTTCTTTAAGCTGCCTGAAGATTGGCTGCTGATCGTTCCAACTGATAGTAGTCATATTCACTCTCTTACGGGTTTTCGGTGGCGCTTCATCGATCAAAAATTAGTAAAACCTAACTCATCATCTACAAAACGATTAACTTCCTGTAGTGTTGTATTCAACTATAACACCATATCAGTAAACTGTCTAATGGCTATTAAAGCCAATTAACTCGTCTATCTCATTGATTTATAATGAGTTAGTTGCTTGGAAGTCCATTTGTAAACATTTATTAACATTTAACATCGATGGTTGTCTTAATAAATTCGCTGAAAGTTGGCGCTTATGTTTGAAACAAAACGCACCCTGGGAGCTTGACTGCTCCCATAGATAGCTCTGTTCTTCGATTGAGTAATATGCAATCATGCCCGCAGATTTTGCACCTACCGAGAATAAAAATGCTTACAAAATCAACACTTAATCGACGCGGCGAAGTTCGTCAGGATCAAGCTAGAGTCGATCAATGGTTTGAATCGCCGGCTTGCCAAATATTAATAAGCTTTAAGGGTCGATTTATATGTAACGATGATATACCGGCTTATTTTTTATATTCGCAACTATCAGACTGGGGTTACAACGAGGATTCAATAGAAAGAATCTATCTTGGAGAGGATCAACAAACCCATTATTTTGTAGTGCAGCTAAAATCCCTGAATCAAGCATTAGAAGCGATGCAACTCATAGATCTAAGAACGGCAGCACTATCCTCCCAATTATTTGATATAGGCTCTTTGTTTTATTCCCAAGGACTCATAAATTGGCACTTCAGTCATGGCTATTGTGCGAAATGTGGTTCGCTGTCACAAGCATCTCAAGCCGGACATAGTCGCACTTGTACAAACCCTGATTGTGGGAAGGAGCATTTTCCAAGGATAGAACCTGCGGTAATATTCTCCGTACAAACAACTATCGATGGGGTCGATAAAATACTCCTCGCACGACAACCTAATTGGCCCGAAAAACGATACTCGGTTTTGGCTGGGTTCGCTGAGCATGGCGAGTCACTTGAACTCACTGTAGAACGAGAGGCAATGGAAGAAGTCGGTCTAGTCGTTTCCAACGTAGAATACATCAGTTCCCAGCCTTGGCCTTTTCCAGCATCACTAATGCTCGGATTTACTTGTGAAACAAAACAACACGAAATTAGTCTAATCGATCAAGAACTGGAACACGCTCAATGGCTAAGTGCCAAGGAGATTAAAACCCAAGTCGCTGCGGGCGAACTATTAATGCCCTTCTCTGTTTCCATCTCTTGGCATTTAGTCGATCGCTGGTACATACAACAAACAGGTCAATCGATAAAGACTCTTTCCTCTAATGAAAAATCAAACTAAAAAGAAAATTCTAAACTGGTTCTTTCAAGGACTCTTATTTATCGGGATCTTTGTTGCCATCAGTTGGTGGCAACAAAAAGACATGCTCTCGACTAATGCTGGAGAATTCGCACCTAGCTTTTCACTGGTTTCGATGGCTGGTGAAGTGCATCAATTTCTACCAGAATCAACTGCAGTTAAAAAGAAAACACTGATTTATTTCTTCGCTCCTTGGTGTAGCGTTTGCCATGCTTCGATTGACAATATCCAGTCAATTCATAATTCATCTTCTGAAAATATTGATTTTTTTGCTGTAGCATTGGATTGGAAAACCAAACAAGAAGTCGAACAGTTTCTCGCAGAGCACCAACTTAACATTCCGGTATTATTGGGCACGAAGCAAACTTTACAAGATTTTAAAATAAAGGGCTTTCCCAGCTATTATGTAGTCGATAAAGACGGCATTTTGCAATCTAAAGATTTTGGCTATACCACTGAACTAGGAATGAGGGTCAGGTTAGGCTTAGCCTCTTTATAAGAGGCTTGTATTGCGGCTCAAATATTATCTTAGATTTTCTCAAAAAGAAAAACGAACCGATCAGTTTTACGCCGAAGTTCCTTTGCAAAAACTGATTTGTCATAAGAATCTTTCGGGTTGCGTAAGATATCGCTCTCTTTGACGAATTTAAAACCACGACTGCGTAAATCTTTCTTTACGAATTCTTCGTCGATACGATGAACCGTCTTAGTGGCCGAAATCCCATCGCCAGGCGCTGATGCATGATCAATGACTAAAAGCGTACCGCCCTTCTTCAAAGATTTAACCAGCTGCGGCATCACCTGGTCAGCAGGAAAACTCCAGTCACCTTCGGTGTAGAAAAAATCATGATAACCAAGTATTAATATTGCCGAATCAAACTGACCCACGCCAAGCTTGAGTTCTGCAGCTTCACTGATTAACTGAGTAACTCCCTTCATACCGCCGCTGTTAGTTCTTTCAGTGAGCGCTTTTCCTACAAAACCCAAATAAGCTTTGTTCGTGTGATGAAGAACTTTCCCATTTGCTCCAACTCTTTCTTTTAATAGCTGAGAGTAATAGCCGCCGCCACCTAAGAAATCCAATACTTGGTCGCCTTTCTTGATGCCTGCAAATGAGAGTATTTGTTGTGGTTTGCTCGATTTATCCCTATTCAAGTCCGATTCTGAGCGTTGATGCGCTCTTGTATCACCACTTAGCCCAATGCCTATGAATAGCGATAGAGTCGCTGCCAATATAGTTTTCATTGCTGTAGTCTCCATGAAAGTGAATCAGCTGCCAGTGTACTCGACTTACGGTCTTCTTCAGCCAAATTTTCGATTGAAAATTGTAACCTGTTACGACAAATAGTATTGCTAAGGGGAAATTAGAAGAGTGATTTAAGTTGGAGAAACCAATGAATCAAGTAATAATAGTGACTACTGTAGATAAACTTTAAACGACTATGCAATACACTACCCTCGCACTTGGTTCAGCAATTGTCCTGTACGTACTCTATACCTTGGTAATGACACTTCGAAAACCTGACGAATTGATTAAATTGAAATATATGCGCAGTAAATTTGGTCAACGAAATGGCACCACTGTACATACCATTGTGTATGTTTTGATCCCGTTAATATTCGCTTATTTCATGCTAAGCGCGGGATTTAGAGGAGAAACTATCACTCAGTTCATTACTCAGTGATAGATATCTTATTGAATCTGACCAATAAACTAATGAGCTTCTGCAAAACTCTCTTTAACTAACAGGTCAAAACGTTTGGCTGTGAGCATATCGCTTCCAACTGAATTATCGAGTTCGATAGTCTCACTCAAAGTTAAGTCTCCGTAAGGGCGGCCATACCGTAATATGCACTCCTTGTTAATTCTTAACATTAATCCACGATGTTTTTTAGCGGTTTTTACTGCTTGTGAAAGCAACCTCGTAAAATCCGAATCCGTCATTACTACTACTCCAATGTCTTGAGGGATGAATATCAGATTTTCTATCGGCGAGATCGCAAATCTCTTTAGGAGTTTTTTTAGATTAAATTAAGCTTCCTTATTTTATAAGCTCAGAGGCAAACTTATTTGCAATATTCACGCATCGCTGATCTTCTTGATGGGTCACAAGAAGAGCTCGCTTAGTGATATTCGACAACTTAACACCTTGATTTATTAGTTTTTCTAATCTCTTTACGCTTTTCATAGAGCAGGTAGCTGGGATCAAAACAGAGGCATAAGTACGCATAAACACTACGCCTTTTTCTTTATCCATCAACGGCAAGCTGTTCAGTATTTGTTCAGCCGTTTGCTCTTCTAATTCTGTCTGTTCACTAGTGTACAAATTATATATCGCCACTCTCAATTTTGAGAAAGGCAGCTCAGCGTTATTTCCGTGTATTTTATCCAGCCACTTTTGCTTATTCTTCATATTAGGTCGAACAACTCGGCTCGCGATAGCCTTTTTTTGTCCAGAATCTCCACTATCTATCACTAACTCCTGGTCAATAATCGACTTACTCGATGGATAATCAAATCGATTGAGTTGATGAATGATACTCCAGCGATGCTGTTGATTAATTTCTAGCCCTTCGATTTTCAACTTTTCATCATAGATTAGTTTCAATTTAGCTAATGCCTCTATTGAACTAGCCATTTCAATGTAAGCATTAAACCAGCGACGTTGGAAATTATCGCCTTGTTGAACATCAATGACCTTGCTCCAATACAGAGACTCAATTTGAGGCTGAACAATCGAAAGATATGCCGCCCCTTTGTCACCCATCCGGTTGATGTACTTGACTGATTGCTCGATATTCCCCAGCGCTTGACCGAGCGTTGTGTAGTCACTTTCGCTTTTAATGTTAGTCATGGCAGTGTCTAAATAAAGCTGAATAGGAAGCTCACTATCCCGCACGCTATCCCACAGACTTTGCCATAACATTGAGCGAAGCAATGGATCTGATACCTGACTTAAATGATCTTTAGCCGTTTCGAATGAACGCTTATCGAGGTTTACCTTGACAAAGCCCCAATCTTGATAATTTGGATAAACCAATTTCGGACAATTCAATCCCACCGCAGCGTCTACTTTCGATACCGCCCCTCTGTAAATAACGGGTATTGACTGGTCCAATGCTAGCTGACCCTTTTTCAAACTGAACAAACCAACATTTACTTTCTGTTCTCGTAAAGTACCGTTTTCATGATCAGCGCTTTGAAGCAACTGGAAATTGACAATTTTGCCTTGCTCACATTGAAAATCCGCTTTAATGGCATTCACTCCGGCTTTGTACAGCCACTGTTGGGTCCAATCGCCCAGCTCCCTACCAGCAGTCGTCGCCAGTGCACCAATAAAATCGTCGAGTTTAGCATTCTCATAAGAATTATTGGATAAGTAGTTTTGTACACCAAGTTTGAATGTATCGGGCCCCAAGAGCTGCCTTAGCTGCTTCAGAGTCGAAGCTCCTTTGGAATAAGTTATCGCATCGATGTTATCAAAAGCGTTGTGTGACGTTGGTACTGGAACTTCGATGGGATGAGTCGTCACTCTCTGGTCCTGAACATAAGCACTTTGTTTACTTCGCGCATAAAAACTTCGCCACGCATAATCAAACTCAGTCACTTCAGCAGTCGCTAATGTTCCCATAAAGGAAGCAAAACTTTCATTGAGCCAAAGGCCGTTCCACCACTTCATAGTGACTAAATTACCGAACCACTGATGAGCCATCTCATGCATTATTACTCCGGCCAGTCGCTGTTTCTGTGCAGAACTCATTTCACCACTACTGACAAATGCTCGTTCGGCAAAAGTAATCGCAGCGGCATTTTCCATTGCTCCGTATAGGAAATCGGGCACAATCACTTGATCGTACTTTTTGAACGGATAAGGAATTCCAAAATACTCGTCAAAAAAGTCTAATCCTGACTTTGTATAACGAAACCAGTCAGCAGGGACTATTTTGTCTGAAATGGACTGTCGAGCAAAAAGCCTCATGGGATATTTGGCAGAATCATCTTTCCACATTTTGTAAGGGCCCGCATGAAGAGAGAAGTTGTAAGGGCTCAATTTTGGTGTGGTAGGGAAATGCCAGGTTTTGGTCGTTTGTTGCTCACGAATTTTATCTTCTCGCTCAGCAGTGATCACCACCCAATCAGCAGGAGCCGTAACCGTCATTTCATAAGTGGCTTTTAAGTCTGGTTGGTCAAACAAGGCAAACATTTGATGGGCAGCCGCTGGCTCAAAATGTGAATAGAGGTAAACTCGCTTATCAACAGGGTCAACAAACCGATGCAAGCCTTCTCCGTTGGTACTGTGCTTGCGACTATAATTGACGATCACCCGGTTTTTACCAGCAACGAGATTTTCGGCCGGAAGCGTTATAAATGCATCGTTGTAATCAGCTTGGACCTCAGTCCCATTGATTTTAAGAAATTTGATTTTTGCTTTGTTTAAATCGAGAGTTATGGGGAAGCTTGCATCTTTCAAACTAAACTCGATGGCCGTTTCACCGCTAAATTCAGCCAATCCTGTTAAGTTAAATTTGAGGTTATAGCTCACTTGGGATATTCGAGAACTTCGCTGCATTGCATGCGCTTCTGATAAATAGGCCTTATTAACTCTTTGGACGTATTGTGAAGTTTCACTGCCACTTTGTTTATCCGTTCTAGAGATACCCTGTTCTGGATCAGAACAACCGCTGAGTAAACCGAAAACAAAGAACATTAGAACTACAGCGACAACTTTCATTAAACATACCCAACGAATTTATAATTGGCGGTGACTCTATCTGTTCTAATGATAAATGTCTAATTTGAAATGTTAAATAAGTTGCACTGGCTCCGTATGCGAAACCATTTTAGTTGACCGCTGCCGCTTATTGGTGATGATTTAACCAACGTGCCATTAAAACTATCTGTTTTGTTCCTAATTAAGCACGTGCAGTAAAAAGTCGTTCTCAATAATAATCTTATTAAAGGAAACTATTATGAAATCATTTTTTATCAAAGCACTCGCACTATTCACCATTCTTGGAATGGTCTAACAACTACCGCCGATACACGAATCGAACAAGTTTGGTCATGTAAAACCAAAGACGGAAAATCAATTGATGATGTTAAAAAGCTCAATAAAAACTGGGTTAAGTTTGTCAATAAAGCAGTGAAAGGCGGTGATATAAAAAGCTATATCGCTAAAGCGATTGTGGGCGACTTAGACGGATTCATTTTTGTCGACTCATTTCCAAATATGGACTTTTGGGTTGCTAAAAACGCCGCGATAAAAACTAAAGCTGGAAAGAAGATTAATGATAGCTTTGATAAAGTCTCAGAATGTAAATCAAACTCGCTTTACTCTGTTGAAGAAAGTTGAACTGTCTTTTTATCCAGTTCATCAATTACATATCTGCTAAATAAGAATAAACAAACCGCTAAACTCGATAAAGCCGTCTATTAATTTACCTATAAGACGGCTTTATTTGACAATATAAAGTATTCCAGCCATCTACTCTACACTCTAACTAAAGGATCTAACTTCATGAATTCAGGTAGTTTTTTTGTCAAAACATTCCTTCAGTTTAAGTGCTTTCTTTTTTTGTTTGAATATTCACCCACTGCAATCGCTTGCAAGTTTTCTAAGAAATATTTATACCTTCTGGAACTAAATCTTTTAGTTAGTATCGGGTTCGAATTATGAAGAACCATTTTCCATGCAGTATTACCCACGCTCTATCAGGAGTTGCAATGACTAGCCCTTACAATTAATTTCTCAATCGAGTGCATTAATCGAAGAAAGTTAAATTCTAATCGCGTTAGCGTTCAGTAAGCTACTCTTACTAAGTCTAATAGAACAATCAACTTCGCCCCCCCTGCTTCAGTGACCATTAGCAATAAGTTCAGGAATTTGTTCTTTTAAACAGTCAATAAAAACGCTTAGTTTTAGAGGCATATAGTCATTGCTTGGATAAACCAACCATGTTGACGTATCGAAATCGGCCGCCGCACATTCGTACTCTGGAAATAAGTCAATCAATTGTCCGTTAGCAATTTCGTCCCGACACAACCAATCTGGAAGTAACGCAATACCTAAGTTGGCAACTGCGCTCGCAGTCATTGTCATACCGTGAGAAATTAAAAAATTGCCTGAGACAGCCACTTTGATTTCTTTTTTATTTGGTTTTCTGAATTTCCAGTAGTCTCTGTATCCTGGAATTGAAAAGCGTAAACAGTCGAGCTGGCTAATACAATGAGGATCATCTGTTATATTATTTCTTTCAACAAACTCTGCCCCAGCACACACCTTGAATATCCTTGGCGCTAACTCTGAATAGACAAAATCACCCGTTGCTTTCTTGCCAAATCGAATTGCCACATCAATTTTTTGCTCGACGATATCGATTTGATTATCGGTCAATACTAGCTCGATTGCTAATTTGGGGTACCTCTTTTTCATTATTGGTAGCACTGGCACCAACATTTTTTGTCCGAATGAAGTGCAGGCAGTTACTCTTAGGGTTCCAATGGGTTGATTTGAGAGAGCTAATGCTTGATCACCAGCAACTAGCAACGCATCCACTAAATCATTGACTTGATTAAAGTATGACTGACCTGCCTCGGTTGGCGCTAGTCTCCGAGTTGTCCGCTGAAATAGCCTAAATCCAAGTCTTTGTTCTAGATTTCTAATGGTGCGAGACACTGAAGAAGGATCGACATTTCGAATTCTGGCAACATTTGCGAAGCTGTCATTTTTCATCACATCAACAAAAAGTTGAATACTTCTTAAGTCCATTCGTGCATCTCCCGCATCAATGAAATGACTATAACGCTATTTACTGCACAAGTCACCCTTTGCTATTCTAGCAATCGTCAGCTCTACATGTAAAATCAATCACCACAAAATAGAAGGAATGCAGCTATGTCATTACAATTTCACAAAGGTTTTTTTACCAATAAAGAACAAGTCCTTGCGGATATCATTAAAAATAACACTTGGCCAACCACATTTGTATCAGGTGCAACCGAAGGCCCACCCACACATTGGCATAAAGATGAGGTTCATGCCTACATTATGGAAGGAGAAACTGATTTTCTGGATGCTGAGACAGATAAAAGAACAGTGGTTTCTGCAGGCGACAAGATTGTTGTTCCAGCAGGAGAATTACATGCAGAAGGCGCGATAAAAGACCGTGTCGTGTATATTTTAGCGTTACCAGAACCCAGATTACCTGAAGAGTTTTTAGCGATGAACCAACCTGATGAAGTTATCAGTATTTAAACGAGTTAGTTTTTTTGATTTAAGAAATAAAACTTACGGTTGCCGACAAACTTAGAGGATAAGTTAGTTTCAGGAGCGTTTACCATGATATTTAAATTCGACCGTTATCAAATAAATACCGATGAACTAACTTTAACTTTTCTTAACAATGCCGTTGATATTGAACCCGCTGTACTAAAAATTATTACCTTACTGATTGAAAACAGGGAAAAAGTCGTCACTCGGGATGCTATCTTTTCTCATATATGGTCCGACCGCTTCGTTTCTGATTCAGCTCTCAGTAATAACATTAAGAATGCGCGGAAGATTCTAGGTGATGACGGTAATAACCAAAGAATGATAAAAACAATCCATAGTCGAGGGTATCAGTTTGTTTGTCCGGTAAGTGAGATTAGCACTGTGACACTCGCGGTATTGCCTCTGAACAATTTGACCCCACAGAGTTCGCTTGTGAAAAGTAGTGACAATAACTTTCTTGGTGCATCCATTGCGAGTCATCTTATTTCTAACCTAGTGAATATCGAAGAAATAAAACTTCGCTCTTCGACTATGGTGACAGATACCCTGCTTTCACGTCCCCGACGCAAGTCGATAAATCAAAGAGAGTACACTCTCTCTGGTAGTTATCTAGACTCTCAACACACCATTCGTATTTATTTTGAACTGACAAATCGCCAAAATAATCAAATCGAATGGGCAGACTCAGTTCAATCGGATGACGGTGAATTGTTTAAGTTACTCGATAAAATAACATTAGTTGTACGACAAGGAATTGAGGGAACGCTAAACCTACCGTTCAACAACTGGAACGCCACAAAAGGTACTGATAAGTCAGAGATTAAGGTACCAACCAAACATAGAAAAGTTCAGTTGACCTTAGTTTGATTTATTCGTAAATAGAAACCTAGACATTTACTCTAACCGAATAAAACTCGCGAGCACAAAAAAATTTCGATAAAATCGAGGCTTTCAATTACTTTATTTATTGCATAACCGACATTGCCACCAGTTATCTTAATCAAAGGTTAACTATCGCTAAATTGGAACCACACCTCTATAGTAAGGGGCAAATAATTAGACAATGGTTCAGCTTCCAACATAAAACTCTTCACTGTTTTGTTATTTGATGCTTTGTGAGTACATTTGATGGGCAATGATGTTTAATTGTTGTTGATCGACTACGCTCCAATGATCCTTTCCTTTAACGAATTTAAATTCTTTCTTACCGCCAAGCGATTGGATAGTTTGTTGCAACAATTTGGCCGATTCATTCAGTCGCATATTATCTTTGGTACCAACAATAATATGAAGTTTTCGTGCAATTTTTTCTCCTGACATTTTCCAGTTAGTTTTCAGGAAATGTGAAATGTCGTAGTTTTTGATCCAGTAGTTAGCTACCTGTGTATCAATAACCCCTGTATTTCGGTCAAACAAAGACACCGGCTTTCCATCGTTTGCGCGCGGACTGAACACGGCTTCAAAAGTTGAAACCTGACCACCGTAATCTCCAAATACAAATTCCTGTTGAGCTAGATCCTTCATTGATTGCCCTTGATTCTCTTCGGCTCTCATCCCAATCCTTTCACTTCCATCGTCTTCATAATAAAAGTTCTCTGTTGGTATTTTGGTTAGGTCAATACCTACAAAGTTTCTAAAGTCGACCGGGTCTGGCGCAATAGCCCATGCGCCACCAAAATCATCAGGATAATTAACTTGCAGCCATAGAGCTGCCCACGCGCCCGATGAATGACCCGTTAGCAATCGATTATTGGCACTAGACTTCATTCGATATTTTTTCTCCAGAGCAGGTATCAACTCTTTTTTCATTGTATCCCCCCACTTACCATTATTGACTGAGTTGGCAAATACATGACTACCCATAGCGGTTTGAATTATTGGAAAAACCCAGATCATTTGCGGGTAATTTTCGTTTTCCATAGCGCTTTTAACTGCTTTCACTTGATACTTCATAATATCTAATTGACTAACACCGAAACCATGAATTGAGAATACGGTTGGATAGTTTTTACTTTCATCAGCATAATTTGGAGGTAACAAAACCAGTGCTTTTACTCGTATGGTTCTTCCCCAAAATTTGGTTAATGAAGGGCTAATAAAATCTAATTCCTCAACTTGCGGTGGAATTTCTAGCGGTGTTGGCTGCAGGCGCTTATCAAGTTTTAACGGAATGATATTGGATGAAGAAGGATTGATTTCGAGATGTTTAGTATCACTATAAAGATCACCATCAGAGGCCAGCGGACTATAAGCAAAGTTATGATCGATGTCTAATATTGCTTTTATGTAATATTTATCTGCTGGTGCATTGCAAAAAGCATTGGGATAGACAAGGTCAAGCGGGTCAATAGTGATGACTTGACGCGAAGAAAAATTTTTAACTTCTTTTGCGGCAATCCACACTGAACGAGACTGACTTCCAAAAAATGGGATCAATTCACCGCTGCGAGCTGTTTGTGTCGACATTAAAACCAGCATTCGCCCAGAGGGGCTATTCTCTGCTAAAGTTTTGTCTATTGATATTTCGAACGTTAAATGAGGCTGTATAGCACAGTCTTCACTAGAAGCTGCTTCAGTCTTTACATTTGAAAATATAAATAGAAAAGAAAAACACAATAGTACTGTTCTGTGGAGATTGTCTTGCATTATATCATCCCTGTTATTTACTGGAATATTCAGTATAGTCGGTACTTTTTATTATCTAACTAATTTAGTTCTTACTGCTAACTACGTTAAAGTCTATTAAAGTTGAATGGGTTTCATATCTCAATATTTATCTCAGGTCTGTCATTAATCTTTATATGAATCCTGATCAATAAAATACCACAAAACGCGCTCATCGCGCTGTACTGTCAAATGAATGATACTTTGGGCTACCAACTACAAAAACGTATTGCTAGTTATTAGTTCTCATTGGCAAGAGCACAACTGCAACAACTGGGTTTTAACCAAGTTGGCAGTAGAAATTCCGAATATATCACTACGAGCTATTACAAATATCCGCTCTCCCTACTGCCGGATAACAAAACCTATTGCATTCACCAATGACTACTAACAATCAATTACAACCCTTCTCCAGCGGAAATGCACTGGAAGACAAACAGATGAATCAGACAATAGAATTCTCAAACTCAAGATACAAAAAAGCCCTGTAAAAACAGGGCTTTAAAGTGTTTAATATTTGGTACCAGTGGACGGACTCGAACCGTCACACCCGAAGGCGGGGGATTTTGAATCCCCTGTGTCTACCAATTCCACCACACTGGCTTAAAAACTGCAGATTCCAACGAAGTTGACAGGGGACTTTTCGTTGGAGCGGGCAATTATATACAAAGCAGGGTTGAATGCAATCCTTAATATTCTTTAGTTTTCAAATTCTTCAGGGTGCCCCGCCCCGCGTCTAATTACCTGGGCAAATCCATCCATAAGATCGACTACGGTGGTTGGAATATCACTGGTATGCCCTGCATGAATAACTAAATCTACGCGACCATCAAGCTGGCTTCTAATTTCATCTTCATCAACTAAGGTGAACTCTTGATCGGGCATAATTAAACTCGTGCTCATCAGTGGTTCGCCGAGTTCTTCTAATAATGCGAGAGCCACAGGATGAGCAGGCACTCTGATTCCGATAGTCTTACGTTTCGGATGTTGCAACCGATTAGGCACTTCAGGTGAGGCTCTTAGTATAAAAGTATAGGGTCCAGGCGTGTGATTTCTTAATACCCGGAAAGAGCTATTATCGACTCTAGCAAAATTGGCTAATTCTGAAAGATCTCTACAAATGAGCGTGAAATTATGCTTCTTATCGAGTTTTCGTATTTGCCGAACACGATCAAGTGCCTTCTTATCTCCAATATGACACCCCAACGCGTACCCTGAATCTGTCGGATAAACGATTAACCCACCTGCACGCACGATTTTGACGGCTTGGGCAATCAGTCGTTGCTGTGGATTTTCAGGATGTAACTCTAAATATTGGGTCATTATTAAGTGTCTGCTTGGTTAGCGAAAATACTGTCGAAAATTTTTTTCACTGAGATTCCGCGATTAGATGGGACGCAGTGCGTCTGCCTTCCAATATTAATCATATTAAATAATCGAATCTATCCCTTTAAATTCAGTATAACAACATACACTCGAATCTCAAAAACTGGCTAAAAAATGCAATCAAAAGACATTTTATCCAGCTTATTGGTAGCTTTACATTTGCTTTAAATTGGAATTCAATTCCAAATTTTCAGACTACTGTAAATTTAGAGACGACTCACTGACGAACTGCAATTTATCGATAACATGTGGAACGTTCACATCAACCGGAGGGAATCGACCTAAATCGGTCCAACGCAGATCGGGATAATGAAAATCAGATCCCGCTGAGGCTAAAAGATCATGTTTGTCCCTTAGCGCCTCTAACCAAATTCGTTTATCGGGATTAAGACTTGGATAACTCACTTCTATTCCGTCCCCGCCAGCGAGCTTAAATTCTTCAATTAGGTAAGACAATCGGCGGTTAGACACAGGATACCGGGTCGGATGAGCAATAACTGCCAGCCCACCACTTTGATGAATAAGTTCAATTGCCTGTTCCATTGGCATCCAGCTAGCTGGTACTTTTACTCGGCCTTTTTTACCCAGGTATTTTTTAAAGGCTTGCTGATTATCTTTGACATGACCCAGCTCCACCAACGCTCTTGCCATATGAGTTCGAGTCACCACTTCTACACAATTTTGACGGAGGAAATCAAGAACACCAGGAACATTGAGCGAATCCAGCTTTTCGGAAACTAAAATAGCTCTTTCCCATCGTTTATTCTGCTGGATAGCCAGCTGCTCTACTAATGCAGGACCTTTTGGATTAATGCCTAATCCTACAATATGAATTTCTCCAAAATCAGTTTGGGCGGATATTTCGATTGCGTTGATTAATTTTACCGACAAACCTTGTTGCTCAATAGCGATAGTTGCTTCTATCAGTCCGCTAACAGAATCATGGTCACTTAATGCTAAGAGATTGATATCCCGTTCTTCAGCTCGCTGAACCAGCTCTGTCGGTGATAAAGTGCCATCTGAAAAATGGCTGTGACTGTGAAAATCGTATCGCATGATATGTATCGTTAGTTAGCTGTTGAAAACATTAGTGTTCGTAATTGAAATCTAGGAACATTATTATACGGCGTATAGCGACAGAATTCTCCACATTCGATATTTTCGCTCTCTAGCCAAGTTCATAAACTATATCTATCAACAATCGAATTGTTACCAATTGGATTAGTCTAATTTAACAAATCCGCGTATCATTTCTGTCTTTAATCATTCGAATACTTGGTCTTTACTTAATGAAGTTTTTCCTAGATTTCTTTCCCGTTGCAATTTTCGTCGGTGTCTATGTTTTTTCGCCCGATGAGAACCCTATGTACCCAGCGGTCATAGCTCTAATGATCGCCGTTGTAATCCAAAATATTGGCACAAGGTTACTCACGGGTAAATTCGAGAAACTGCACCTATGGACCTTGGTTATCACTCTGGTTATGGGGGGTCTAACATTGTTCTTCAGAGATCCCGCGTTTATTTTTTGGAAGGCCAGTGTCTTAGTATGGGTAACAGCGATAGTTTTTCTATATCGTCAACACATTCTTGGTAAGGTGCTGCTCGAAGAGATGTTGAGTAAAGCCGTAGAAGAGAAGATTGATGCTCCCACCGCCCTTTGGGGCCGATTAAACCACATTTGGGCAACGGTCTATACCTTATTTGGATTTCTGAATTTATACGTTGCTTATAGCTATTCAGAATCATTTTGGGTTCAGTTTAAATTATTTGGTTTAATGGGCATGAATCTTATTTTACTCGTCTATGTAATGGTTAAAATTTACCCCTATTTACCTTTAGAAGAAATAGAGCAAGAGGACGATTCCAACCAAACTCAAGGTAATGCTCAAGCGGAAGAACTTTACAGACCAGAAGATTCAATCACTCCTTCTATTGAGAAAAAGGAATAGAAATGCTTTACGCCTTTATATCCACTGACAAAGAAAACAGTTTAGACAAACGTATGGCTTCTCGGCCAGCCCATGTAGAGCGTTTGTTGGCGCTAAAGGAACAAGGTAGATTGATCATTGCCGGTCCTCACCCAGCCATCGATAATAGTGAGCCTGGGCCTGCAGGGTTTACCGGCAGTTTAGTAGTAGCCGAGTTCGATAACTTGCAATCAGCTGAAGAGTGGGCGAGAAATGATCCCTATATGCTTGGGGGAGTTTATGACAGCATTATCGTTAAACCTTATAACAAAGTGCTACCCTAATTTACCAATCCACAATAAATTGCCGCTATATTAAGCAACTACTTTAAGAAAACATAATATGAGTAATTCTGAAATAATTAATGCCGAGCGCGTTATCCGAATAAGGCAAATGTTAACCGAACAACTAACTCCCAGTTTTCTGGCTGTGACTGACGAAAGCCATTTGCATGCAGGTCATGCGGGTGCGCAGACAGGAAAAGGTCACTTTTTTGTTGAAGTTAGCTGCGATAAATTTACTGGACTGACGCCAATAAAGAAACATCAACTAATTTACCAAAGTCTGGGTGATATGATGCAAATGGATATACACGCATTAAGAATTAGCATCAAAAAATGAAAATTAAATGCTAGGAACTAGATGCTAAATATATTTCCGTCCCAACGAAAAAAAGCGCAATAAATTGCGCTTTTAAACAGAGACAAACAATTGTCAGATCGATTTTCGATTAAACGTTAAAGATACTCGCTAATGATAATCCTTGACGCTCTAACATAAATCTAAGTCGACGAAGTGCTTCGACTTGAATCTGACGAACTCTTTCACGAGTCAATCCTATTTCTCTACCAACATCTTCTAAAGTAGCTGCTTCGTAACTAAGAAGTCCAAATCGACGTGCAAGCACTTCTTTTTGTTTAGAACCGAGTTGATCTAACCAATACTCGATGCTCTGCTTAAGATCTTCTTCTTGCAATTTACTTGAGGGGCCACATTCTCGTTCGTCGGCAATTGTTTCAAGCAAAGGTTTATCGTTGTCTTTTCCGATTGGACAATCCACCGAAGTAACTCGCTCATTTAAACCGAGCATTCTTGCAACAGTTTCAACGGGCTTGTTTAATTTTGCAGCAATATCTTCTGCAGTTGGTTCATGATCTAATTTTTGAGCGAGCTCTCTCGAAGCTCGAAGGTAAACATTTAATTCTTTTACAACGTGAATCGGAAGACGAATCGTTCTCGTTTGATTCATGATTCCCCGTTCGATTGTTTGACGGATCCACCAGGTTGCGTAAGTTGAAAATCTGAAGCCTCGTTCTGGGTCAAATTTTTCAACCGCTCTGATTAAACCGAGGTTACCTTCTTCGATTAAATCAAGAAGAGCTAGTCCGCGATTAGAATAACGTCGAGCAATTTTAACGACCAAGCGCAGGTTGCTTTCGATCATTCTCGCTCTTGATTTTTCACAACCTTTACGCGCTTTACGAGTAAAGAAAACTTCTTCTTCTGCTGTTAATAAAGGGGAAGCACCGATTTCGCCGAGATAGAGTTGGGTTGCATCAAAGCTCTTGTCCTTCCCTACTCGTCTCTTAGGAATCTTAGTTTCCTGAGATGTAATTGTTTTTAATTCAGACACTTCAGGTTCCTCAGCGTTATCAGCTTCAGCTAATAACAAGTCCCCCTCATGTTCTAGTTCTTCTGCTGTCATTGTATTATTTTTTATCATTTCGCTTCTCTCTGCCGTGGGGACTTAGTCCCAGAAAACGAAACCGCTGATTTACTTCTCTCAGCAATCCCTTGTGAAACACACCATTGTTTTTATTGATTTACTTCTTTTTTTCACGAGTCATTTTAATAGTGTGATCATTATTGTTATCGTCACTACTAAATATAACTTTAGGTTTTATAAAAATATTTTTATAAAACCTATGACTTAGTTACATCAAACCCGATTTGGGTAAATAGTTGAGGGGGTCAACCGGCTTACCTTTTAATCGAATTTCAAAATGTAACTTGTCCTTGTCGGAGTCTGTATTACCCAGTTCAGCTATTCGCTGACCAGCCTTTACAACCTCATTTTCTTCCACATGAATCTTGTCATTATGCGCATAAGCACTTAGGAATTGGTCGTTATGTTTAATAATCACCAATTGACCATATCCTCTTAATCCTCGGCCACTATAAACGACCCGCCCTTTCGCGGTTGCTCTTACAGGAGTCCCTTTTTTGGCGGCAATATCTAATCCTTTGTTCATATTTGACCGATTAGAAAACCGACTGATCACTTTGCCATTAACGGGCCAAATCCAGTGCTTTATAGGAGTGCTTGAATCACTAATAGCGACACGTGTGTTCTTGGTGACTACACTTTTTTGTTTTACGCTTGAATTTGTTTTCTTGTTGTTTTTATTTTTGGTTTTATTGGTTGCTATCGACTTATTGGTTACACGGGCCGATTGATCACTTTTGCTAATAAATGGATGGCTGCGTTGCATTGGTGCTTTCTTATGAAGTACTTCGCGATTAATTGCAGCTAGCAAGTTTTCGGTACGGAAAGGTTTTCCGGCCATAGCCGGAGGCTTAGATATTTGGTTAAACGCCAGCCCACTAGTATTTGGCTCACGTAAATCCAATTTCTGTCCAGGATAAATCCTATTGCCAGTGATACCGTTATTAGTGGCTATTATTCGATAATCCAAAGAGTAGCGCCATGCAATTGAAAATAACGTCTCTCCGGGCTTAACCAGATGTTCCTGGTTGGTGTTTGTTGATGGAGTGAATGTTATTCTGGGCAAGCTCGTTAGATGTGCAGTGCTATTTCTTGCGTCTATTGTGTTCAGATCAACGACTGGTGCAGGTGCGGTATGCGAGCATGCAGAAAGCACCATTACTGATAACAGTAAAAATACAAACTTAATGTGCTGGCCTAACATTTTCATTTTGATAAGAGTCCAATGGCTAATATTAAAAAACTAGCCTTATTCTCTTCAATGAGATCTGATCGAAGCCGAGCAATAATGGGCGCTGTAAGGTCTTTTAACGTTAAATTTTGTTAATGATTAACCTTAACAACCTGCTCTAACTTCTTGTTTTAATAGGCTATTGGATGTATTTGTACATCAAGTAGCCGAGAATTGCAACTATTACTACTCCCCAACCAATATAATCTATAAATTGGTGCAATTTTTTTTCCATCTTTTCGCCGCCTAACCTCAGTAGATATGCAACCAAATAAAATCGGCCAGCACGACCAAATGCTGAGGCGATAACAAACGGCAAAAGATCACCCATGGGTGAAATGCTCAGAGCACCAGCGCTTACGGTGAAAATTTTATAAGGTATTGGAGCAAAGCCAGCAATAAACACCATAAGAACACCGTAAACGCCAAACCATTCTTTGGTGGTTTGATAAGATTCTCCGAATCCCCATTCAATCAAAAGCGGCTCCACGACAGAGCTTCCTAGATAAACGCCTAAAAAGTAACCGAACACTCCGCCCAAAACGCTGGTTACCGTCGCTACAGCTGCATAATGCCACGCTTTATCCAGCCTCGATAAGCACATTGGCGCCAACATGACATCCACCGGAATTGGGAAAATGATCGATTCGAAAAAGCTCATCACACCTAGGTAATACACTGCATGTTTATGCTTTGCCCATTTAAGACTGTATTCGTACATCGGACTAAATATTTTCATTAAAGCGTTCCACTCAAAAGTGGAACAAACTTTACTGATTCAACACTAATTTGAGTCATGCCATCTTCCGTTTTTTCTAACAATAGTAATTCTTGGTTACTGCTTGGCTGAGTTACAGGGATGACCATTCGACCGCCGATCGCTAGTTGTTCTACCAATGCTGGCGGAACATTATCAGGTGCAGCCGTAACAATAATAGCGTCGAACGGTGCATATTGTTGCCAGCCTTTAAATCCATCACCATGTTTATGAGTAACATTATTAAGTTCTAGCGCTTTAAACCGTTCGATAGCTCTTTTTTGTAACACTCTAATTCTCTCTATTGTATAAACTTGAAAAGAGACTTGCGACAATATGCTGGTTTGATAGCCACACCCTGTACCTATTTCTAATACACTTCCCATAATGCCACTATCAACCAGTATTTCGGTCATTCTCGCTACAATATACGGTTGTGAAATTGTCTGTCCCATACCAATGGGAAGCGCAGTATCTTCATAAGCCCGGTGCGCCATGGCTTCATCAATAAATATATGTCTGGGAGTCGATTCAATTGCTGATAAAACTGACTCTTCTTTGATTCCTTTGTCACGCAATCGATTAACTAACCGAGTGCGAGTCCGTTGAGAGGTCATTCCTATTCCAGCTAGATTATGTTTGTTCATTATTCTTATTCTCTTAATCTAAGTTAAAATTTCTCTATCCAGGAAGTCATGCTTTGCATTGACAGACTTGCCGTTAAATCTATCATCAATGGGGTAATAGATATATAGCCTCGCTCGACAGCGGCAAAATCGGTGCCCTTTCCGACATCTTGCGGTTCAGAGGGAGGCCCAATCCAATAAACAGTTTCGCCCCTAGGATCTATACTGGTTACGATTGTATCTGCACGATGTCGACTACCTAGCCGAGTTAGTTCGATGCCTTTGATTTCTGAATCATCAAGATCCGGTACATTAACATTGAGAATCATACTAGGATCAAGCGGATGCTTTTGAAGCAGCTGAAGCAACTTACCCATAAAATTAGCCGCAGTTTTATAATGCAGGTTTTTTCTGCCAACCAGCGAAATTGCTACAGCAGGAAAACCTAAACTTCGTCCTTCCATTGCAGCAGCAACCGTCCCTGAATACAATACATCGTCACCTAAATTGGCACCTCGATTGATCCCTGCGATGACCATATCAGGAGAATTTATCATTAATCGATGGGTGCCTAAATGAATGCAATCGCAAGGCGTGCCGGTCACTCGAAAGTGTCCACGAGAATTCTTTTCGCAGCGTAAGGGTCGGTCAAGCGTTAGCGCAGAACTACTACCACTTCGATTTTTATCGGGGGCTACTACTGTGACGCATGCCAAATCTTTAATAGTATCAGCCAACGCTATAATTCCCGGTGCATCAACCCCATCATCATTACTTATTAGAATATTCAATTTTGACATTTTTTATTTCAGCTTATTTTAGAAATCACCTAAAAGCATTGGCTCAATATTGAGTTTTAGAAACATCATTATAATCAATGAGCTCTCGTAATAAAGATGTCGCGTAACAGCCTTTAGGTAATGCAAATCGAAAAACGACCTCACCGTCACTCTGTTTTATCAACAAGTAATGAGGGATTACCCGGTAAGCACGTCGTGAAGAATCCACATTCAACCGGTTTAAACCACTTATCCAATCGGCAAACTTCGTTGTTACTTGCTGTTCAATATCTAAAGATTCATCACTAGCTTGAGATACTTGTTTGCCTGCAAGCCAACCACTAACATGAGTATCTCCCTGTTCTAATCTTTGTTGCTCTGATGTGCTATTCGACTCCAAATGATAGAAAGATTGACTGTTATTTAGCATCAAACAATCACCATCGATTACGGTGTTCCAATTTCTTTTTTCAATTCGTTGGGCAAGTTGCAAATTAAAAATGAATGAACGAGCGCTTGAAATAAGTAAACCCTTCATATTTCGATTCTTAACTTTTTTTCCTGTTGTTAACATATCGTCGGCTTTGTTCAAATTCTGATTTTGAAATCCGAATCGTTGTGGGCCGAAGTAATTAGGAAAACCTTTTTGCAATAACGTTTCTATGTTCGACAAGTCTATTGAAGAGGATAAATTTCTTAGTGTGATTTCAAATCGATTTTCTTTGATGCTTCCTAAACGCAACTTCTTGTTATGACGAATAGATTCAACTATTCTAAAAGAATCGTTCTCAAGTTTTGACAAATCAATTTCTCGTCCTGGTAAGTGTAAACTGAACCACTGAGTCGAAACGCTGTGTCGGTCTTTCTTTCCAGCATAACCGATATCTCTTGGAGTCAATCCACTGTCTTTTTGCAATTGCTTAGCTACCCAGTCGGTATTGCAACCATCTTTCGAAATCTTTACGAATAGGTGTTCACCAACTCCACCAGGCTCAAAAGATAAAACTTCATCGACTTGAAAGTCTGACATGTTTGTACGAAGGTCGCCAGACACGCGTTTGAACCCATGAGCTAACGGAAGGATCTGATTTATGTCTTCTGGAATAGTAGTCTTTTGCATCAGCACTCAGTATTGGATTGAATTAAGCAAACGCAATGAACTGCTATGCCTTCTTTGCGACCAACATAACCAAGTCTTTCGGTGGTGGTGGCTTTAACATTGATCTGATTTGGTAAAATTGTAAGTTGTGAGGCTATTGCATTTTCAATATCCGAAATATAATCTTTCAGTCTGGGTGTTTGTGCGATAACAGTTACGTCAAGATTATTAATAATGTAGCCACTTTTGCAGACCAATTGAAAGACGTGAGACAACAGCTGCATACTATCAATATTTGAATACTTAAGGTCATCATCAGGAAAGTGACGACCGATATCGCCAAGTGCTGCTGCACCAAGTAGTGCATCACAAACGGCGTGTAGCAGCACATCACCATCTGAGTGAGCCACTAGGCCAATATGGTCTAAAAATTCCACCCCACCTAACTTCAAAGTCTTATCACCACCAAACGAATGAACGTCAAAACCGTGCCCTATTCTTATCATTTTGTACTAACCCCGAGAGCAAAAAGAAAGTAAAACAAATCAATAATATTCACTATTGGGCTGCTAGGATTTGCTCGACCAATTCAAGATCTTTAGGTCGAGTAATTTTAGGATTTGGATGTTCCGACAAGACTGCAGCTACTTTTACATCACATTCTGTTAATGCTCCGACTTCATCAGTAACTTCAACTCCCCCCTTGGTTACTTTTGAAAGAGCATTCTTAAGCACTTCAAATGATGATAGCTGTGGAGTTTGAGCTCGCACAAGATTATCTCTCGATACACTCTCGGTGACCATCATTTCAGGATCTATTCTTTTTAATGAATCTGAAACAGGTTCGGCTAAAAAACAAGCACATTGTGTTTTTCGATAGAATTCAATTAATTTTTTCAGATCAGAATCTGCTAAACAAGGCCTCACAGAATCATGAACCAAGATGCCTGTTTGAAAAGGTAATCCATTATCATAGAGATATCGAAGTGCGTTATTGACCGAAAATTGTCGTTGCTCTCCACCATCAATGACAATTAACTTTTCATGAGATATTGCTTTAAGTAATTTGTAACATTCATCTTGTGGAGAAATGGCTAGCACTATTTTATCGAATTCTGATGAGTCTAAAAATAAATTCAAAGTCAAATCTAGGATGTACTGACCATTGAGTTTCAAATATTGCTTTGCTACATCACTTCCGAATCGTTTACCGATTCCAGCCGCAGGGATTATCACCACAAATCCTTTTATATTCGAAAGGTCTGACTCGTTTTTGATCATTTCAAAGTGACTCCACCACTTACTTTTTTGTTATTTTTCAGCAGGAATTATTCGGTAGAAAATTTCATCTTTTTTGATCAAACCAAGATTTTCCCTGGCTTTCTCTTCGAGCATGCTGGGCTCATTTCGTAGTAACGCAATTTCCTTCTTAAAACTCTTGTTTTGTTCCAAAATTAATTCGTTTTGTACTTTTTGATTCTCGATTTTGGTTATAAGCAGATCAATTTCTCGCAAACTATTTTCGCCATACCATGCCCGGTATTGTAACCAAACAATGAGAATAACTAAAATAATCGCGAGCATTTTTTTCATCATATGAAATCGTTAGTAGCTAAAAACAGTTAAACGCTTTTTTACCAGGATAAACAGCTTTATCGCCAAGCATTTCTTCGATTCTTAATAATTGATTATATTTAGCTACTCGGTCACTACGACAGAGAGAACCTGTCTTTATTTGTCCAGCGTTTGTTGCTACAGCCAGATCGGCGATAGTGGTATCTTCGGTCTCGCCACTTCGGTGTGAAGCTACCACGGTGTAACCCGCATCGTGTGCCATATCAATTGCCGCCAAGGTTTCTGTTAGCGTTCCAATTTGATTGACTTTGATTAGGATTGAATTAGCAATATTTTTATCAATCCCTTCTTTAAGGATTTTGGTATTAGTAACGAACAAATCATCACCGACCAATTGAATTCGACTACCCAATTTTTCAGTTAAAATTTTCCAACCGTCCCAGTCAGCCTCATCCATACCGTCTTCGATAGAAATAATAGGATACCGGTTAACCCAGTCTTCTAAATAACAAGCGAACTCTTCAGATGTTAGTGATTTTCCTTCACCTGCTAATTCATATTTGCCATTCTTGTAGAACTCTGAACTTGCGACATCTAACCCAAGATAAACATCTTCACCTAACTTATAACCAGCGTTATCGACAGCTTCAGCAATCGCTTGCAATGCTTCTTCGTTTGAACCTAAGTTCGGTGCAAAACCTCCCTCGTCTCCAACTGCGGTGTTAAGACCTTTAGCATTCAATACCGCTTTTAATGCGTGAAAAATTTCAGCGCCACAACGTAACGCTTCAGAAAAAGAACTCGCACCAACAGGTAGAACCATAAACTCTTGAATATCAACATTGTTGTCCGCATGTTCGCCACCATTGATGATATTCATCATCGGAACTGGCAATAAAGTTCCAGTACCAATTTGCTTATAAAGAGGTTGCTTGTTATGAGCGGCAGCGGCTTTAGCAGCCGCGAGCGAAACAGCAAGAATTGAATTTGCACCCAAGTTCTCTTTATTTTCTGTTCCATCAAGATCAATCATAACTTGGTCTACAACTGCTTGTTCGTTTGCATCTAAACCTAGCACTTTTGGTTTGATAATTTCGTTAATATTCTTTACTGCTTGCAAAACACCTTTGCCAAGATAACGAGATTTGTCTCCATCACGAAGTTCAAGCGCTTCTCTAGATCCCGTCGATGCCCCTGAAGGCGAGCACGCTATTCCGATAGCCCCACTTTCTAAAAACACTTCAGCTTCGACAGTTGGATTCCCTCTTGAATCTAAAATTTCTCTTCCAATGACGTTAACAATCTTACTCATTCCTAAAAGCCTCTGATTAAATTAATTACTAAATTAAAAAATTTCGTTACTGATACAACAGCTAATTGGCAACCGAAAACTTCAGTCAAAGATATCTCACAGATTATTTTCAGCAAACCCGCTTTTCTTAACCGTTTGGTCTAATTCTTTTAGTGTTGATAGTAACGCTTCTATGCTATACATGGGCCAAGAGTTAGGGCCATCGCTTTTTGCCTTCGCTGGGTCAGGATGTGTTTCCATAAACAATCCTGATACACCTGCGGCGATTGCTGCTCTTGCAAGCACTGGAACGTGTTCACGTTGCCCACCTGAAGTACTGCCTTGACCGCCCGGTAATTGTACCGAGTGAGTTGCATCATAGACTACAGGTGCTTGAGTGTCTCTCATCACGGCTAGACTTCTCATGTCTGAGACTAAATTGTTATAACCAAACGATGCTCCCCGCTCGCAAACCATGATATTTTTATTACCAGTAGCACGTGCTTTCTCAACAACGTGTTTCATATCCCAAGGCGCTAAGAACTGCCCTTTCTTGATATTGACAGGAATGCCTGGCTGACAAACGTTTTGAATAAAATTAGTTTGCCGACATAAAAAAGCAGGAGTTTGCATCACATCAACAACGTCCGCTACTTCTTGAAATGGAGTATCTTCGTGAACATCAGTCAAAACCGGCACACCGATTTGCTGTTTCACTTTTTGCAATATAGCGAGACCTTTTTCTAACCCAGGCCCTCTAAAACTGGTATGCGAAGAACGGTTAGCCTTATCAAACGACGATTTGTATATAAAAGGAATACCCAATCTGTCGGTAACTTCTTTAAGGTATCCTGCAGTATCGAGTGCCAGTTGTTCACTTTCGATAACGCAAGGACCAGCGATTAAGAAAAAGGGATGGTCGAGCCCTACATTAAAATCACAAATCTTCATATTAACCTTCTTCTTTCAATTTAAATTCTTTCGCGGCGGCCACAAAACTTGTAAACAGTGGATGACCATCTCTTGGTGTAGAAGTGAACTCTGGGTGGAACTGGACAGCAATATACCAAGGATGGTCTGGCAGTTCGATCGTTTCGACCAAATTATTTTGACTTGAGCGTCCTGATATTTTTAGCCCTTTAGCTTCGAGCTTCGCTACATAATTCTCATTCACTTCATAGCGGTGACGATGTCTTTCGTTAATTTCTTCGCTTCCGTAAATTTCAGCGAGTTTAGAGTTTTTGCTCAAATAAGCGGGTTGTGCGCCCAGTCTCATGGTCCCGCCCAAATCAGAGTCTTCGTTTCTCAACTCAACTGAGCCGTCTTTATTAATCCACTCTGTTATCAATCCAACGACGTGATTGTCGGTTTCTTTGCAAAATTCTGAACTATGCGCCTTTTCTATATCGGCACAATTTCGAGCGAATTCAATCACCGCAACTTGCATACCTAAACATATTCCGAGATAAGGCACATTATTGATTCGAGCGTATTCAGCCGTTAGTATCTTACCTTCAACACCACGTTCGCCAAATCCACCAGGAACCAAAATTGCGTCGGAATCTTCAAGCAAGCCAGTTCCTTTCTTTTCGATATCTTGTGCATCGATAAAATCGATTTTGACGGTTAATCTGTTTTGTAACCCGGCATGTTTTAGCGACTCAATTAGCGACTTGTAGGCTTCCGTTAAATCCATGTATTTTCCAACCATGGCTATTTTTACTTCACCATTCGGATTTGCTTCTGCATATAACACCTGCTCCCACTCAGTTAAATCGACTTCTCGCTCTGGGAGTTTAAACCGTTCAGCGACTAATCGTTCCATGCCTTGGGCATTTAAAATAGCGGGAATTTTATAGATACTATCTACATCCATGAGTGAAATAACGGCCTTCTCATCCACATTGGTAAACAATGCTATTTTCGCTTTTTCCGAGGCAGGCAAGCTTCGATCAGAACGGCAAATCAGAATATCTGGCTGAATACCGATTGAACGTAGTTCTTTTACCGAATGCTGAGTAGGTTTGGTTTTGAGTTCGCCAGCGACAGCGATATAAGGTAGAAGCGTCAAATGCATGAACAAAGCTCTTTCGCGGCCCAGTTCAAATCCCATTTGTCGAATGGCTTCTAAGAAAGGTAACGATTCGATATCGCCCACGGTGCCACCAATTTCGACAAGAGCAATATCCGCATCTCCCGCCCCTAGGCGTACTTTTCGTTTTATCTCGTCGGTGATATGTGGAATGACCTGAACAGTACCACCGAGATACTCTCCTTTACGTTCTTTTCTCAGTACATCAGCGTAAACTCTACCGGTAGTAAAGTTATTAGATTGACTCATTCTTGTTCGTATAAATCGCTCATAATGACCTAAATCAAGATCAGTCTCCGCACCATCATGCGTTACATAGACTTCACCGTGCTGAAATGGACTCATAGTTCCTGGGTCAACATTAATATACGGATCTAGTTTTAGTAGAGTGACTTTTAGCCCCCTGGATTCTAACAGAGCTGCCAGCGAACCCGCGGCTATTCCTTTACCCAAAGATGAAACAACACCGCCCGTTACAAATATGTACTTAGTCATTAAAATTCGCCAAAAATAGTATAAAAATCAATCAAATAGAGAAACGCCTTCAATTATTCACGAACAATTTGAGCAAGCAAAAACTAACTAAATAAACTCTTTATTTAAGGCTTTAAACCGTTAGATTTACTTTTATTGCTGGAATACAGAGGTGTCATTAGGACGGGAAAGTATTGTATCAAAACTTTCTTATGGAAGCACGGAGAAAGACGGGGATTGAGCTAGTATTTTCAACCTTCGACAGACACAGAGTGTCCGCAAAATCTAAATTAAGTCGTTTTAAGTTTAATTAAGCTAACGAGTGTCAATTATTGATTCAATTTAGCTTACCTTAAATTTTCGAACTAAATTCTCATGATTTTCTAGTTTTACGACTGCACTTTGCCCAAGCTCAATAGCCACTAAACTTAATAGGCTTTCAACAACAATAACATTAGCGCCAAGGCTGTTTGAATAAAAATCGCCCGCAGTGGGTACGACTATAGTTTCTGTTGCTTGTTGGCTAACAGGAGAGTTTTGTGCATCCGTGATTGCTAACACCTGACACGACATAGCCTTTAATTCGGAAACTACATCTAGGGTTAAAGCTGAATAGGGAGACGAGCTGACGATTACCACGAGATCATTCGCTTCGAGTTGACCAACGGCAATTGCAACGCCTTGTTCGTCAGCCGCAAATCCATGTACCCTCTTACGGACTAGTCTTAAGCCATATTTCAGGATTTGTGCCACCGCTGAAGACTGCTTGTGCCCAAAAATATAGACACTGTTTGCTCGGGCGAGCAGCCGAACAGTAAAATCGAGTTGTGCTTCGTCCAAATTATTGACACATTGACCAATATTTGAAGTCGCCGAACTCAGCTGCCCCTGAATCATTTGTTTGTTAGCTTTACCACTTGATTGACACAATTTAAGAGCCTTCAAGCTGTAGAAATTCTTAGCCAAGGCTGTTCGATTGGTGAAAACATCTTGAAATTGCGGAAAGTTGTTATAGCCGAGCAACCTAGACATTCTCGAAAGTGACGCGCAACTGATTCCCAAACGTCTCGATAATCTAACGATATTTCGAGTAGCAACGGCATCGGGCTTGTCGACCATTTCTGTCAATGCCGCTATACTTTTCTTGCCTAAACCTATTTGAACGGTTCCACTCTTAAGTTCGATAGAGTAATTCCGCAGTTCTTCAAAATCTGCTGGAGGAATATTCATTTGTGACTCTCTATTTGTAAGAAGAAAAAAGCCACGTTTCGAAAACGCGGCAAACTAGCAGAGCCGGTCAGATAAAACTATTTGGCCGGCATTAGTAAATCTTACAATTCGTAGGAAGCACTCAAATACCACGAACCTCCTTCATAGTTTGCAGCGCTACGTCGAGGATACTCCAATCCAACACTTTGGCGATTACTGAAGGGTTCGTCAATTTTATTAATATATGAATCAAATATGTTGGCGAATCCGAACTTTAGTTTAAGCGCTTCATTCACCTGATATCCAACTTCGGCATCAAAGTAAACGATTGAATCCACTTTCGCTTTTGTACCGTCATCAAATGAACCTCGTTCATCATGATGCTCGCCATAGAAATTAGCTCTTATCATGACGTTCCAGTCATCACCGACAGACGTATTGGTTGTCAGAACAAATCGGTGGTTCGGGAAATTGTTTTCGATGTTATCGATGCTTCCTTGTGAAACAGGGTCAACTAAAACAGTTTCGTCATCAGTATTTAGAGTTTCTACACTTGATTGACCGACAATATCTATTTCATTGTAGCCATAAGCAAATGAGACATCAGTAGACGTCATTTCCGACCAATCGATTTCAGTGGTAAAAACCAAATCCGCTCCAAAATGCTCAACATCCAGTGCGTTCGTGTAGAACGAAAATGCACTACCGTCCTGGGCAATCAAACCACCAGTCCTATAGATACGATCATCAACTGCAATTTGATACAAATCGAAAGTTAAGGTCGAACTCTGACCGACATCAGAGGTGATACCAAAACTAAAGCTTGTAGATTCCTCTTCTTTTAATTCGCGGCCACCAGCAGCAATAGCTCTTGGATCTGTTGTTGGTACGACTCCTTCTTCGACTTGTGCTCCAGTCGTATCAAAAGTGGTGATAGTAGCTCGGTAATTGGCTTGTCCTGGTGTGGGCGCGTGGAAACCGGTGGATACCGCACCTCTTAATGAAGTCGATTCATTGAGTGTATAGCGAGAAGCAATTTTCCAATTAACCGTGCTGCCAAAATCAGAAAAGTCTTCGTATCTAAGTGCATATTGCATAAATAAATCACTACTAACATCATGCTCGACATCGCCATAAACCGCATAGTTGTCTCGATCAAACTCTCCCGCATCGTCTGGAGTGATCCCTTTCATTCCACTGACTCCGGGCCCAGTATAAGAATTGGGTTCTCCTTCAATGGTAGTGTAAGTTTCTTCGCGCCATTCAAAGCCGTAAGCGATGTTAAAATTATCGCCGACTGGGGTAGAAAAGTCGGCATTTAAATTTATCTCTTCTTGCTTTAAGCCACCTGTATCAAAACCCATTTGAGGTATTTGCAGGTCTGCTGTTAAACCGAGTCCATGATTAACACTATTGTTCAAAAAATAATCCAACTCATTCGAACCACTGCTGATACTGAAATCATAGTAAGTCCCACCTGCAAATTCACCCTTTAATCCGGTAATTATGCTGATGTCAGTCTGTTCGCCATCAAGAAATGGTGTAAAACCGACGTCTCGTTGCACTCCGGTATAACCCAGAGTAACTAAACCAGGGTATGGATTAGGGTCTCCTTCACCGTTTAGGAGTGGAGTTGTCAAAGTTGAGTGTCCTGGATTTCTATAGAAAAAACGATAACGACCTTCAGTACTTCCGTAACCAACGCGTCCGTACCAGCTCATTCCGTTACCTAAATCAACACCGGTATTTAGAAACATCCTTAAACCACTTGTTTCAGGACGTCCCCATGTTTGGGTAAAAGGCGCATCATCGTAGGGAGAATCAGCACCAACCCCTTGAACGCCTGCGTCTATCAGCGCTTGTGCATCGGGCCGAATAACTCCCCGAGAGAGCGCATCATTATCGACATACTCCATACTAAAATTAGCAAAACCGTCAGCTCCTAATTCAACCCCTTTATTAAAAGCGAATTTTAAGCTCGATTCACCTTCGTAATGTTGACCATATTGAAGTTCTACTTTGCCCCCATCTGACGCGTCCTTTGTCACGAAATTAATAACACCTGCAATAGCATCTGAACCGTATTGAGATGCCGCTCCATCTCGTAGCACTTCAACTCTCTTTAACGCAATAGCAGGAATCATTCCTACATCAGCTCCATGAGCCCCTTGACCGGCAGCAGGTGCAAACAATTGTATCAAAGCCGAACGATGTCGACGTTTACCGTCTATCAGAACTAGGGTCTGATCGGGTGCAGTTCCGCGTAATGAAGTAGTGCGAACAAAAGCACTGCCATCTCCTGTAGCTGGCGTAGCGGTATAGCTTGGAATTAAGGCTTTTAGATTATCGGTTAAATCAGCGGTTCCACCCATTGCGGTCAAATCACTGGCATCTAATATATCGACTGGTACGGGAGAATCCGCAATTGTTCGGTTTTTTTGACTTCGAGAGCCAACGATCATTACAATTTGCCCTTCATCAACTCCCTCATCTGCAGGTTCATCGGCGGCGTAAACTGAAGGATAAAATATTGCTGCGATCAGCGTCGCAATCAGACTTTTTTTCTGTAATTTATTCATAGGCTGCTTTTCCTCATTCCTTATTTTTCTTAGGATAGATAACTGCCCGACTTTATTGACCTCTACTTGCAACTCCGTTTGCTCTAACAACGTCTTCAATCCACTCATTATTGTGAATTTCCCTAACAATTTATTGGCACTCACTCGTTTCACTTCATCAAAAGGAAATAACAACGTAATATTTGCTTGTTCAGCAAAGGAAATTAGCGATAAGTCGGCTCGTTGTGCTGGAATGTCGAATTCGAAGAGTTGAATTTCAAGCTTATTTTTAGAGTTTTCACTTGCGAGCACGAAATTGGATATGTTTCCGCACAAAACAAGCACAACGCTCATTATCAATTTTAAGAATTCATTATTCCACAGCGCCTTCTTTTCGGACGCATAGGGAGATGACGACCGAGTTTGATTTTTCCTCCATCCAAATTGAAAGAATTTTTTATAACTGTTTATGTGATGAAGAACTCGATGCATTTAGTTTGGATATCGCTACTTGTACTACTCGTTGATTTTCAAGAAGTTACTCTTGAGGACGATGATATCACGAAGGTAATCAACTAAAAAAATTAAATTATTGCGGTTAACGAGTAAAGATATCTCTGCTTTGAACTTGAAGCTAGCCCAAAAGCTGTTTAATATCTCTATTTAGAATATTGAATTGTATAACATTGCCATTTTATAAATAATTCAGTGACTGGATGGAGGAAAATAACTGTCCAGTCGTCTTCCCATAGTAAGTTATAAAGTCTAATTGTTGTAAGCCCGTGAGAAAACAATGAGCCAAGAGAGTTTATTCCACAAAATCTATTTTGCTTCTAGAGCAGGTATCAGCCGAGTTATATCTCGAATGGTCCCTCCCCATGAGGTCGAAGATATTGTGCAAGAAACATATGTGAAAATCTGCCAAATTGACAATAAGGATAGAATTGAGTCCCCAAAGTCTTTTATGTATAAGACGGCTAGAAACCTGGCCCTAGATTATCTTAAACACTCTAATAACCAACTAGTTGATCGTGTTAACAACCCAAATATCCTTGAATCATTATTAGCGGATGATGAGCTCGACGAAATGTATGAGCAAGCACTTATCCAGAGTGAGTTCTCTCATTTTTGTGATGCAGTGAGGCAGCTCCCTACTCAATGCCGCCGCGTATTCGTCTTAAGAAAAGTGTACGGATGCACCCAAAAAGAAATTGCTACTCAATTATCGGTTAGCGAAAGCACTGTCGAAAAACACATTGCTAAGGGAATGAAACAATGTACGCTTTATATGAAACAACAGCATGCCACGGATTCAGTCAGTAGACCTCATCATAATAACACGATGGTGAGGGGCTAAATTATGAGCAATATAATTCAGTTAAAATCGAAACAAGAAAGTGAACTGGCTTTATCCACCTCAATTGAGTCTCAAATAGAAGAAGCGTCAGGCTGGATTGCGAAACTGGATCGAGGACTTAGCCGAGTTGAAAGAAATAATTTACGAGCTTGGTTATCTCTAGAACCCAGTAATATGGATGCATTCCTAGATGTTGCACTTATTTGGGATAAAATGAGTGAGCTCAACCGTTTGTCTGATTTATTTCCCCAGAATAGAAACACTGTGAGTCATTCAAAGCGATGGGTTGCAGGAATAGCAGCCAGTGTACTATTGGTTGCCACATTAGGTTTATTTTCATTTGAAGAAAATAAACGATCCTCAAACGATGCCTATCATCATGAAATAACTTATCCAAACCAACTTGAAACGAGTATAGGTGAAAGCACCACAAACCTACTGAGTGACGGAAGTAAATTGGTGTTAAATACCAACACCAAGGTTAATATTAAATACTCCAAATTCAAGCGTATTATTGTGTTAACAAAAGGCGAGATTCATATCGACGTTGCACATGATACTAGCCGCCCATTAAGCGTAGTAGTCGGCAAAAAGGTCATTCAAGCAGTCGGCACGGCCTTTAATGTTGAAGTGCAAAACGACTCAATAGAACTTATTGTCACTGATGGTAAAGTTTTAGTGGTTCCTCTTGACGAGCGTTTTGCTTTAGAAGATATCTCAGATTATACGATTTATCAGCAGGCCGATGCATCAATGGCAGTTAGAAAGGGAGAAAAAGTTGACCTTTCTTTTGAAGGAGAAAATAACCAAGAGGCTATAAAAGTTGAGCCCGTAGAAATTGCTGCAAGTCTATCATGGCGAAACGGAAACCTCATTTTCAGAGGAGAATCCCTGGAAGAAGTAATGGTAGAAATAAGTCGATACAGTGATGTCAATTTTTTACTAGATGACAACCCTGATTTGCGGAAAATAAAAGTAGCTGGAATGTTCAAAACAGGTGATATTAGCGGGCTTTTGAGCATATTAAAACAGAATTTTCATATCGAAAACAATAATACTGATGATGGAGAGATACTATTATCTCTCGCTGAGAAAGGATAGTTTTTAATTTCATTAAGCCACAGCTCGTTTGCTTGATTTTTAGTTAAACAGGGCTCTAATCATGACGACAATCATTTGGAGTATTCGTTTAAGAACTCCTGTCTGCACAAACAAAAATTAAAAGATATTTTAATTAGTGTCTAACATTTGCCTATCCTCCAATACAGTTCTAAGCTGCCTTCTTAAGCTAATTTCTTAAGTTAATTTCTTAAGCTAACTACTGAGGCATCAACATGTCAGATTCTACATTGGCTCCCTATCTTCGTTCGCAAGAATACTCCGCGACGTTGTTAATCAATCAAGCATCAAAACTACGTGAGCAGAACAACTTACCAATCTATCATTTCGGCTTTGGTCAAAGCCCTTTTGCAGTGCCGCAAGCGATTGTTAACTCTTTGGCGGCACATGCACACGAAAAACAGTATATGGCAGTCGAAGGGGATTTAAAACTAAGAGAATCGATTTGTCACTTGCACAAAACACTGGAAAATAAACAATGGCATAAAGAAGATATTATTGTTGGCTCGGGAAGCAAAATATTGCTTTTTTGCATTATGGCTGCATTTAACGAATTAACCGTGGTAGCCCCAGCGCCGAGCTGGGTTTCCTATAAACCTCAGGCGAAACTAACAGGACATGCCTACGATCAAATAGTTACTTGCAGTGACGAGGGCTGGAAATTAACTGCAAAAGCTCTCGAGCAATATTGTTCTGAAAGAAAAGAACGCCACCCGTTAATGTTGATATTTAATTCTCCAAATAATCCGACAGGACACACTTATAACAAGCAAGAACTAACGTTGTTAGCAACCGTGCTAAGAAAATACAATGTCATTGTAATAGCGGACGAAATATATTCCCTATTAAATTTCAACGGTAAAAATGACTCATTAGAAAACTACTTCCCTGAAGGCTGCATAGTGACTTCGGGACTCTCTAAGTGGTGTGGAGCCGGAGGTTGGCGTTTAGGGTTTGCTCACATACCTAAGGCGCTTGGAAGTAAACTGAAAGCTTCTATAATTGGTGTCGCTTCTGAAACTTATTCTTGCGCCCCAAGCCCAATCCAATACGCAGCACAGTTCGCCTATCAAAATAAAGAATCTGCCAGGATATTTATCCAACGCCAAATTGAAATCCTTAACATAATCGGTAAATACTGTGCAGAAAGGCTTTCGGAATCCGGAGTTAAAGTATGTAACCCTCAAGGTGCTTTCTATCTGTTCCCCGATTTCTCTAAATTCAAATTGGCGTTAAGTCGAATAGGAATCGTTAATAGCCAACAATTAACGACTAACATTCTTAATGAAACGGGCGTTGCACTCCTTCCGGGTTCCTCTTTTGGTATGCCTGAGTCGAGCTTAACCGCGCGATTAGCATTTGTTGATTTTGACGGAAAGCAACTCGAGATTGACTCGAAAATCACCGAACAAAGTGAATTAGAGTTTGATAGAATCAAAGAAGGAATACAGGGATTGTGTGGGTGGTTAGAATCACTAAGTAATTAGTTGACAGTTCGTCAAAACGGTTCTAATAAAAAAAGGCTTTCAAAAGAATGTTATTTATTCCGTTCCTGTTTTTTTGCTTGTTGCCAGAATACTTCCAATTGGTCTGCCGAATATTCTGATATCGGCTTGTCAGCCAATCCTTCAATTTGTCTAAATCGAGACTCAAATTTCTTATTTGCTTTTCTTAATGCAGTATCAGCATCGACATTATAATGTCGAGCTAAATTAACACATACAAATAGTAAATCTCCTACTTCTTCTTCTATATGCGATTGATCGTCACTCTTAACTGCGTCTTTAATTTCACAGGCCTCTTCGTCTAATTTCTCCCACACCTGATCGACATTAGTCCAGTCAAAACCTTGCTGTGAGACTCTATTTTGTATTTTTTGAGCACGTTTCAACTCTGGTAACACTGCCGGAATATCGTCTAGTAAACTAGCCGATTGATTGACCGATTTATCCTCTCTTTCTTGCTGTTTAAGATCTTCCCATGCTCGATGAACTTGTCCTTCATTGTCATAACTTTTATTGGCAAAGACATGGGGATGACGGCGAGTTAGCTTTTCACATATTCCATCAATCACCTCCGTCAAATCAAAGTACTGGTCCTCGCTTGCCATCTGTGAATAAAAGACCACTTGAAAAAGCAAATCACCAAGCTCATTTTTAAGTTCGTTGAAATCTCGTTTTTCGATGGCATCAACCACCTCATAAACTTCTTCTATTGTATAAGGAACAATAGATTCATAAGATTGTTTTATATCCCACGGGCAACCAGTACCTGGATTTCTAAGTTGAACCATGATTTGTTGCAGTTGTTCTAGACTTGAATTTAATGATGTCTTCAAGTTTGAATTTGTTTTGCTCATTAGTGACTACTTCTATTAACGCTAATAATGTTCGGCAATTGTTCTACCAGATTGATTAGTCGCGAGACATTGGATAGATTATCTAACTCCACTTGAACATCAATTCTAACTTCTAATTCTTTATGGTTCACTCGTGTATTAAGAGATGTCACGCTCACTTTTTCATTGCTCATTAATAATGTGATATCACTCAATAAACCTTTGCGATCGTAAGCACCTATCACCAAATCAATTAGATAGTGTTTATTTACCTCATGAGTCCAACTGACCTCTAGAATCTTTTCGGGAGCTTTATCTCTGCTAGCAAGCAAATAGCGACAGTCGCTCCGATGAATCATAATTCCTCGACTTAACGTAACGAAACCAGAAATATCATCTCCGGGTATCGGTTTACAGCAGCCAGCCATTCGTGTCAGTAAATTCCCCACCCCTTCAACTAAAATATCGCTCGACTTAGTTCTCTTCTTAACAGAACTATTACGTTTTATGACTGACTCTCTGGTGATAGTATGAACGTTGGTTTGTAATTGCCTTACTGCATTCATTACTTGATGAATGCCTTTATCTCCTGCACCCACCCCTGCATATAATTCCTCTATCGAATTATAATTAAAGTGTTTGGCTAACTTAAGGTAATCACTAAAATCAAAACCATTTTTCTTGATTTCTTTTTCGATTAACAAACGACCTGCAGTAGAGTTCTTGTCTTTATCTTGATGTTTAAACCATTGCTGAACTTTGTGACGAGCACGAGACGATTTAAGGTATCCTCGTTGCTCACTTAACCAATCTCGACTAGGCCCGCCTGTTTTAGAGGTTAAAATCTCGATTTTTTGCCCTGTCTCTAATGCTTGTGTCAACTGAACAATTCGGCCGTTAGACTTAGCTCCTCTACAACGGTGCCCCACGTCTGTATGTACACGATAAGCGAAATCTAAAGCCGTTGAACCCGACGGCAGATCAATGAGTTTACCTTGAGGAGTAAAGACATAAATTCTTTCTTCGAACACCTGACTCTTAAATTCATCCGCTAGCTGTTTCGAATCAACAACTTCATCTTGCCAATCTAATAATTGTCTTAACCAAGCCATTTTGGCTTCGTAACCTCCGCTTGGATTCGCACCACCTTCTTTATATTTCCAATGAGCCGCCACGCCAAGTTCTGATTCTTGATGCATGCCATGAGTACGAATCTGAATTTCCAATGTTTTTCCATCAGGTCCAATTACGGCGGTGTGTAAGGAGCGATAACCATTTTCTTTTGGGGTGGCTATGTAATCGTCAAATTCCTTGGGAATATGTTTCCATAGTCCGTGAACAACCCCTAATACCGAGTAACAATCCTGTAATCTTGGAACTAAAACACGCACTGCCCTCACATCATAAATCTCTTCGAATCCAACCTGTTTACGGTGCATTTTTTTCCAAATGCTGTAAATATGCTTAGCGCGTCCCATCAGCTCAGCTTTAACATTTATTTCAACCAGAGATCGATTAATAGAGTCTAAGACTTGATTAACATAAATTTCTCTGGCACCTCTTTTTTCAGCCAAATGTTTAGCAATTCGCATGTATTCATCTTCGTGTAAATAGCGAAAGGCCAGATCTTCCATTTCCCATTTAATTTGTCCTACGCCAAGTCGATTTGCTAACGGTGCAAACATTTCGTTCACTTCCTGAGCAATTTGTTTTCGTTCGCTCTGTGGTTTGAATTTTGCGGTTCTTAATTGAAATAGTCGTTCAGCAAGCTTTATGAGAACGACTGAGACATCGTCAACCATGACCAACAGCATTTTGCGTAAATTTTCGATTTGAACCGAATCGTTACCAACCGATTGATTATTTTGTAAACCGCGGACACCATCTAATGTAATGACACCATTGATTTTGGCGGCGACTGATACAGAACATTGGTCTTTAACTTCTTCTATAGACAAGTAGTTTTGGTTGATAAAGGGGTATAACATCGCTGCAACTAATGTATCGCAATCAACACGCAGATCACTCAGGATTACCGCAAGTTCAAACGAACAAGTAAAAGTACTTACATCACTCAGTTGATTGTCTGGGAGTTTACCCGCTACTAGATGTGCCGCTTTCTTGAATACCTCTTGATCAAATTGTCTTTGATCATAAACCAACTGCTCGCACCAGCTTAGAAATGAAGATTCATCCATGCTAGCAGGTGGTTTGATTGTCGCTACTTGTACCATTCTTCTATCTCTCCATGCTTTAGCTAATCAGCTCAACTAAGACAAATAGACATAACGCCCGCTTGTCAAACTTAGCTTGTGAGATTATTTTTCAAACAGCGCGATAGATTCTACGTGTGTCGTGTGAGGAAACATATCCATGACTCCTGCTTTTGTTAGTCTATATCCAGCCCTAACAAGTTCCCCAGTGTCTCTCGCCAATGTAGAAGGATTGCACGACACGTAGACAATCTTTTCAGGATTTAATTTTACGATATTGGCAATGACTTCTATAGCTCCACTTCGCGCTGGGTCTATAAGCACTTTATTATAAGTACGGTCGAGCCATGGAACCTTGGAAAGGTCGCCCGCAAGGTCCGCCTGATAGAATTCGACATTATCGAGATTATTATGGTTGGCATTATGGGTCCCTCTATCGACCATTTCTTGTACCCCTTCGACTCCAACCACATGTTTTGCTTTAGTTGCCATAGGCAAGGTAAAGTTTCCTAAACCACAAAAGAGATCGAGTAAGTTATCATCCGAATTAATTTCTAATAAATCGAGCGCCATCGGAATCATCTTTTGGTTAATACTGGCATTCACTTGGGTGAAATCGAGTGGCTCCACTAACATTTCCAATCCAAAATGTTCGAGACGGTAACTTAACCGTCCATCTTCGTCGTCCAAAGGCCAAATACGATGCACTGTTTTAGGTCCCTTTGGTTGTAAATAAACAATTAATTCATGTTGCTGAGCAAATTCGACCCAAGCGGTCAAATCCTTGGTTGTTAAGGGGTGAAGATGGCGAACAATTAGGCAAACCGATTTATCACCGCAAGCGACTTCAATTTGAGGGATGTGCAATCTTGTATCTAACCCATCAATCAGTTGGCTCATGGGTGCCAGTAAATCTGCAACCTCTTTTACTAGTATTTCACAATAATCGATGTCCGCCAAAAAATTTGAGTATTTTTCCCGGAAGCCGATTAAAGTCTTCTGTTTCTTGGCAACATATCGCACGCCTAATCGAGCCTTTCGCCGGTATGACACCAAATCGGCTTGTAGCGGCGGTAGCCATTCATCCGGCTGTGTATTAGCAAAATGACTGAATTGTTCTTTCAGAATCGATTGTTTGTGGGTGATTTGTGCGTCAGTGGATAGATGCTGCATACTACAACCGCCACACACTCCAAAATGCTGGCAGGGTGGAGTTACTCTATCGGTATGGGGATTTTCAACAGATAAACATTGTCCCTCATCAAATTTACTTCTTTGAAACGTATATTTCATTTGAACAGTTTCGTCTGGCAATGCGCCGTCAACAAAAACTGTTTTTCCATCGATTCTGCCAACCCCTCTGCCTTCGTGGGATAAGCTCTCAATTTTTACCGTAACCGGCTCTGTCGGAAGAGGTTTACCTCTTCGTTGTCTTCGTTTTGCCATGAAAATCTTCTTTAATATTTTTTAACTGTAGTTAAATCGCCGCATTACAAGCTAAGAATCTAAAATCCGAGTGATTGCTGTAGCGTGAAAAGGGTTATCTGTATTCGAGTGGATTTTACACGGTTAAAAGCGATTATTCTCGTTGATAATGAAAATCCTCGATAATTTAAGAATCTTAAGATTGCAAAAACATCGCTTAACGATTGGTCTGTGAAGGCTTGTTAGATTAAGATATACTCTAATCAATACGTTTGGTAATAACCAGCGCTCAGTTGGACCCGTTTATGGAATAACATGGTTTCCACTCTTATAAAAATAAAATATCTAATCATATTATCGATAATTTGCCTAATAGCAACAGCGCAGTTATCTGGATCAGTTGCGGCAAAGTCAACTTCATCACTGTTTGTCGCACATGCCGGTATCAATGAGAGCAACCGAACTTATATCCTTGATTTGCTTGAACGACTACAAAAAACCAAGCCAGATGGACATACAATTAAACAGCTCAATACCAAAGAGCTAACACTGGCGCAAATAGAAAACGAAATTTCCGTAGAAAAGAGCTGTATCATCAGTGTCGGCGATTTTGCATTGAAGAAAATTTTAACAACTCGGCAATCGGCCCCAATCTTTTCGACTCAGGTATCCAAGACGAATTTAGATTCCCTCATCAACAGCTATCAAAGGTTTGGAATTTCACTCACAGGTATATATCAAGAACAACCATTTCTGCGTCAATTATTTCTTAGTAAAGCAATTAGCGCTGACATAAGTAGTGTGGGTGTATTTTTTGGTAACAAGACTCGATATTCTCAGCCGTATTACCAATCTCTGGCAAAAAAGCAGGCTATTTCTCTCCAATATTTTATTTTAAAACATCATGTATCCGCTCAAAACTATCTAGAAAGGTTACCTATCAACGGTGGTTTTTTAATGATCTTAAATGATGAACGACACTATTCAAATAACGATTTACAGTCGCTACTTTTAGCAAGCCAAAGAAAAAGAATCCCTCTAATTGGAAGCAAGTTGAATGACTCAAAAATTGCCGCTTTGGCTAGTGTTTACACACCAGTTGAGGAATTGGCAAAACAAGCTGCTGAAAAAATCGGCCTTATCTGCAGCGGTTCTAATTTGCCAGCACCGACTTTCAGCAATAAGTTCAAAGTGAAAGTCAATGACAATATAGCCAAGACACTTGGATACGAATCGCTTTCTGAAGAAGTTCTAGCCAGGCAAATAAGTACTCAGGAGCAAGATATCACACATGAATGATTGGGGAATAAGAGCGCGAGTTATCTTGCTTGCCATAGTGCCAACCGGACTAGTCGCCATCGTGATGGGAAGCTATTTTGTTGCATCTAGAGTCCAAGATCTCGATGTAAGTGTTCGAGATCGAGGATTAACCATCGCCAATTATGTCGCTCAGACTGCTGAGTACAGTCTTCTCTCTGGAAATAAAAAAACTCTAGCGCGGTTAGTTTCCGCAGCTCGAGACGGAGATGCTGACATTATGGCTGTCGCAATATACTCTAAGAGTCACTTTTTACTGGCGAGTTCGGGTGCGCAGGAACTAATAAAAAAACTCCCCGCCTCATCTGAAAATGTTAGTTTTCAACAGGCCAATATTCAACAAATTGAATCGGGCTTAATTATTAGGGCGCCTATATTCAGCCAACCAATTCAAGTAGAACGAGAAGAATACCGCCCCCCTTCACAATTACCTATCATTGGCCATGTAAGTGTCATGATTACGGACAAAAACAATCAATTACGCCAATATCAAACCATGGTGACTGCGGTTATTATTTTGCTTATAGGACTCATTTTGGGCGGGCTACTAGCACATAATATGGCGAGGAATATCACCATTCCGATTATTCAACTTGCCAACGCAGTAAAACGAATTAAGGAAGGTCAACTTAAAGTTGCAATCAACTCGAGTGGCACTGGGGAACTAAAAACATTAGTCGATGGATTCAACGACATGAGCGATTCCTTGTACGAAGCGAGAGAAGAAATGCAATTAGCCATTGAACAAGCTACCGCAGATATCAATGCGACTAACACTGCCCTTGAAGAACAAAATGTTGAACTAAATATGGCCCGGAAAGAGGCGATTGAAGCGAGTAGAGTTAAATCGGAATTCCTTGCCAATATGAGTCATGAAATAAGAACACCTATGAATGGTGTTATTGGGTTCACCAATTTACTATTGCGCTCTAAGTTGACCGATCAGCAAAATGACTACCTAGGTACAATCAGAAAGTCTGCGAATGGGTTATTGGCTATTATCGACGACATATTAGATTTCTCTAAGATTGAAGCCGGTAAAATGGAGATGGAAAATCTTAGTTTTTCCATCAATGAATGTGTCGATGCAACCCTCAACTTGCTTGCTCCAGCGGCACAAGCAAAGAACATAGAAATTCTAGGTATTATCTACCAAGATGTTCCAACTCGACTAAAAGGTGACTCCGGGCGAATTGGACAAATATTAAATAATCTTTGTAATAATGCGATTAAATTCACTGAAAAAGGCACTATCCAAATTAGAGTCATGCTTGAAGAAGACAACGAAAATTCGGTTAAGCTAAAGTTTAATATAACCGATACAGGTGTTGGTCTATCTGAGAAACAAAAGAAAATCCTTTTCCAAGCGTTTACTCAGGCTGATACTACGACGACTAGACGGTTTGGAGGAACAGGGTTAGGACTCGTCATTTCGAAAAAATTAGTTGAGTCGATGCATGGGAAAATAGGAATTGAAAGTAAAGAAAATATCGGTTCTACATTTTGGTTCACACTTAAGTTGGATAAAGAATCAGAATATCATGCCGAAACTGAGTTAGGATTTCCGGGACGAAGAATTCTATTTCACGATGCTAACAACACCTCACAACTTGCAACTAATTACCTGTTAGGCCGGTGGGGAACAATTGTTGAAAATGCTGAAACTTTAGAAGAGCTTATAGAAAAAGCCGAACAGTTTAGAGAACAGAAAAAAGATGTCCATCTGGTTTTGGTTGGTGGTTACGGACCAACAAAATCCCAAACTAAATTATTAAGATTACAGCGAGCCGCCAAAAAACTCGGTTCCCCCATGGCAGTATTAGTCAATTCTAAAGAGGAGCGGCAATTACAAGAGTATTCTGATATCGGCATCAACAAGTTATTTACCAAACCGATCATCAGAAAACCATTTCATGATGCTTTAGCAAAATGGTTTGTTATTTTGGAGCAAACGTCAGGTAGAACATCAACCGCTTCTGACGATAAGAACTCTGAACTTAATGTTCTTTCTGTTGATGATAATGAAGCTAATTTAAAATTAATCGATGCATTTCTTTCTGATTTCGAACTCAAGAAGACAGTGGTCGACAGTGGATCAAAAGCTGTTGAGCAATGCCGAAATACCGAATTCGATATTATTTTTATGGACATGCAAATGCCCGAAATGGATGGATTAGAAGCAACTAAGAAAATAAGGCAACTCAGCGAACACAATCGACGTATTCCGGTTATAGCACTCACAGCACACGCGATGAAAGGCGAAAAAGAACGACTGCTTAATGAAGGCATGGATGACTACCTCACTAAACCGATCAGTCAAACTCAGCTTCAGGCTAGTATAGAGCAATGGACAGAAACGACGGTCCTATTCAAAGTCGACGCAGCTTTGTCTATTCAAACTAATTCAGCTCAGCCAACCAACTTATCAATTGATTGGCAGCTCAGTCTAAAAAATGCTGCGGGTAGAGAAGACTTAGCAAAGGAGATGCTCTCAATGCTAATAAAAAGCTTCGATGAGGCTAAATCGAAAATCGATTTACATATAAAAAATGATGATCTTGAGAATCTCATAGCTGAAGTTCATAAACTACATGGGGCAACTGCTTACTGTGGTGTACCTCAACTCAAGTACTTGGCGAACAAATTTGAAAGTGAACTTAAGAATTCTGGCATCACTGAGAATACAAAACAGGTACAACAAGTATTTTTAAAAGAGCTAGTGAATATTACCCAAGACTCTGAATCCATATTACTCTAAGAGTTATTGAAATAAATACTGTGATCGGTTTTGACTAATAAATCTGCTTAACAAATAGGCTACCGTTAATTTCTAGCGGTATAGAAAGCAAGCTCGCGGAGAGCATTCCTGAATCAGTCACTGAATTAATTTTACATTCCAAGAGCTGATTAGTAAGAGATAAAGTTTGGTCTGTCTCTACAAAGACCTTGTGATAATTTGGAGTATAACCATAGTAGCGAACCCCACCGTTTCCCATTCGTTTTCCTTGCCCTTCCCAAAGAACAGAACAGACAGTTCCAACCATTTCACTGACCACATCATTTCGAGTTACTTTAGAAAGCTGATGCATTTCTATGCTTCGAGCTTTTTTAATTGTATCATTGATTTGATTGGGTAAACCAGCAGCCTTTGTTCCCTCTCTTTTCGAGTAAGAAAAAGTGTGCACATGACCAAACTGGGCTAATTCAACAATTTTCTTAGAAAGCGAAAAATCTTCGTCTTCTTCTCCTGGAAATCCGACAATGATGTCCGAAGTAATATTAAAAGACGGTACGACACTGCGTGCCAATTTAACTAATTCAAGAAATGTTTCTGATTTACATCTGCGAGACATCTTCTTCAATATTCGGTTACTGCCGCTTTGAATGGGCAAATGCATATGCGGCATTAAGCGAGTATTTTTAAACAAATCAAAGAAATCATCAGGTAAGTCCCACGGTTCAACTGATGCAAAACGAATACGAGGAACATTAGTTTTTTCTAAAATTGCGACCACTAAATCGTATAAGTTGGTATCAATATCCGTACCATATCCTCCGACGTGCACTCCCGTCAAAACAATTTCTTGGACACCTTGATCGGAAAGCGCATTTATTTCATCAACGATGCTAGGAGTAGTTCTTGACTCTTCCTCACCTCGAGCAATTGTTACAATACAATAAGTACAGCGATAACGACAACCATCCTGAATTTTGATGAATGCCCGTTCTCTATTTCGACTAAATATTGCTGACTCTGCAGGCTCAGTTGCCGCATAAGGCATCGATGACCATTCAAGTAACTCTTTCGCGAGTTGTGGAAGCTGTGCTTTATTTTTATTATTAACGACTAAATCAACGCCGAGAATTGCTTCTGCTTCGCTTTTTTCCAAAGTAGCATAACAACCTGTAATAATAATCTTGGCCGTCGGGTTCTTCCTGTGAAAACGGCGGATAGTCTGTCGAGACTTTCTCGATGCTTCGCCAGTTACTGCACAGGTATTAATAACAATTAAATCTGCGTCTTCCTGGCTCGAAGTTGTTTGGATACCAAATTCTGAAAAGTCACTCGACCATGTCTGAAGTTCTGCTTCATTTAGTCGGCAGCCAAGTGAGGTTAAAAATACGTTCATGATGGGATCTATTTTCTATTCTATTTGGTTGATCGTCGAGGCGTCCAAGCCCAAACCATCTTACATAACACAGGCTCGACTTGATTATCATCTAAGACAACGCAAGCAATTTCAACCGTTCCTTTATCTAGCTCATGAATTTGAGAAATCTGCTCTTCGGTTAACTGAGCTACCGCTGTTAGCCCTCCGGTCGTTCTCTTTACATAGTCGACCTGCATAGACTTAATAACCGGTACTTTATCATCTGGAATGTGCATCCCTAGAGCCATACCTGTCGCCGTTTCTGCAACCAGTGCTGATGCAGCTGCATGCAAAGTACCAATATGATTCCGAACTTTCTTTTTATTTTCTATTCTGAACACGGATTTTTGCTGGGAAAGCTCTACGCATTTAACACCAGCAGTTCCTACAAATTTCACAGTCTTACCTAAGGCAAAACTTAACAATCGATATCGAAGCCAGCGAGGTTTCTTTTGAAGCTTATCGACGATTTTAGCCAATTGATTTTTCATTTCAAATACCAAACGTTAGATGTTAATGTTCTCTACTAATCACCAAGATTATAGGCAATTAACAATTGTTCTGCCGTAGCGCTTACGCTCCAACAATTCTTCGAATACTTGGGAGACATCCTTAAGAGCAACTTCCTCGGTCAGTATTTTGTTCAATTTGTTAGGTTTCAAATCGCCACCTAGTCGCCCCCATATTTCTTTGCGAAGACTCATAGGGCAATTGGTGGAACTTACTCCCAATAGGCTTATTCCTCTCAAAATAAATGGAAATACTGTTGCGGAGAACTTATGGGTATCTGCTAATCCGATACTAGCCACATTTCCCCATAAATTGGTGTGCGCAAGTATTTGATTCAGTAATTGACCACCGACATTATCAATAGCTCCACCAAAAACCCCCTTATCCAAGGGTCGTTCACTTAGGTTTAATTCATCAACGGAACAAACTTTGCTGGCTCCCAATTCACGTAGATAGTTTTTAAACATTGTGCGCCCGCTGACCGCGATGGTTTCAAAACCAAGCCCACTCAACATATTAATAGCGTTGGACCCGACTCCACCACTTGCGCCCGTTACAACAATGGGACCTTTTGTTGGTTCTTGTCCGTTGACCAACATTCTATGTATAGCAAGTGCGGCGGTAAACCCTGCCGTTCCGAGAACCATTGCTTCTTTCATTGAAAGCCCTCTAGGCAATTCCATTACCCAGTCTGCTGGCACCCTAGCGTACTCAGCGAGACCTCCATCATGAATTTCACCCAAACCGCATCCGTTAACAATAACCTCTTGGCCTTTGGTAAAACGTTCACTTGAGGAGCTTTCCACTATTCCCGAGAGATCAATCCCCCCATTTAAAGGGAATTTCTTGAGAATAGCTCCTTTACCTGTCGCTGCCAATGCATCTTTGTAATTGACTCCAGAGTAATGAACCCGAACGACAACCTCGCCTTCACTGAGCTCATCCATATCCATTTGTTGCAGCCGATGACTTACTGTTTCTTCATCTTTATATATCCTACAGGCCAAAAATTTCACCGCAGCTCCTCAATCAGTACAAAGCAATCATATAATTGCGGCTATTGTAACGGAAAATAGACCTTACTTGATTAAATATTACGACTGAATCATCTTCTACATTCAAACGATTGGCCACTACCGCGAGGTTTAATGGGGATTATTTCACTTGCATCTTTGATAGTAGTCGTTAGACTGTTCAACTTTGGTTAGAACTTTTAGGTCTTTCATTCTAACTTCAGAGTAATAATTAACCACTTAACAATAAGGAGAATTTTGCCGATGTCAGTTGATACGACAGCTGTTGATAATGAAAATTTATCAGACGAAGCAAAACATGAACTTTGGGGCCATCCAAAAGGGCTTTATGTTTGCTTTGCGACCGAATTGTGGGAGCGTTTTTCATTCTATGGGATGAAATACTTACTTCTTCTTTATTTGACAAAGTACCATTTATTTTCAGATGGTGAAGGGCTCGATGTCCTAGGTGCATACGCAGGTTTGGTATATGCGCTTCCTGTAATAGGTGGCTTATTAGCCGATCGATACTTGGGTATGAGAAAAGCCGTGATGTTTGGCGGAATATTACTTGTACTTGGACATCTATTGATGGCCTATGAAGGCCATCAGGCGGTTGAATATATAAAAGGCACCGTTCTTAATAACGATCTTGCCCTTGCCACTGGCGAAGTATTAAAGGCCGGAACCGTTTTAACCGATACAATTAAAATTAGAGATACAGCCGCACTCGATGTATTTTATTTGGCTATATCACTAATTGTTGTTGGGGTTGGATTTTTAAAACCGAATATTTCTACCATTGTAGGTCAGCTCTACAGTGACGAAGATCCCAGAAGAGATTCAGGGTTTACCATATTTTATATGGGAATCAATTTAGGTTCTTTTGTCGCCACGCTACTTTGTGGTTGGTTAGGCGAAACTTATGGTTGGGGTTATGGTTTTGGTGCGGCTGGTATTGGCATGCTATTCGGTTTGTTTACTTTTAATTGGGGGCAAAAATTCCTCTATGGATTAGCTGAGCCGACCAACCCTTCTTTGTTAAAAGAAAAAGTATTTGGTTTGATAAACAGAGAGGTATTTATTTACCTTTGTGCAATCCTTAGTCTAGCTGTAATTTGGAGCATCGTTCAACGTGAACCTTGGGTGCATTACCTACAAAACAGTATGTTAACTATCACCATTATAGGGTTAATTGTATTCTCTGTTATTAAAGGCAGCCGAGAAGAAATGCACCGAATGATTGTATTGATGATACTGATCGTTTCTACTATCATTTTCTGGGCGTTGTTTGAACAGTCAGCAGGTAGCATGACGCTTTATGCCGATCGCGTGTTAAATAGAGATTTATTTGGCGGTGAAGTGAAAGCCTCTATGTTTGGCTCTTTAAATGCATTCTTTATCATTCTACTAGCACCTTTCTTTGCTTGGTTATGGATATGGTTAAGTAAGAGAAATTTCGAGCCTAGTACACCGGTCAAATTTGGTCTTGGTATCTTGCAGGTCGGATTAGGATTTGGTGCTTTAGTGTTAGGTGCTGCAACTCCTGATGCAGCAGGCAAAGTCGCTATGATTTGGCTTATTCTCGCTTATCTTCTGCACACAACGGGCGAATTATGTTTGTCACCTGTTGGCCTGTCAGCCGTGACTAAGTTATCAATTAAGAGCGTTGTTGGCGTTAGCATGGGAACTTGGTTCCTCGCTACCGCTTTAGCTGAAACAGTTGCTACCAGAATTGCTAAGATGGCTGCTATTGACTCCAGTGGTGGTTCTGCAACTGCAACAGTAGCGGAACAGCTAGCAAGTTATACAGAGCTATATAGTTTTCTTATGTGGCTAGGAATCGGAGCGGGTGTGTTTATGATTGTAATATCTCCACTTCTCAAGAAAGGTATGCACGGCGTACACTAAGCAACATGAATAAAACGAAAAACCGGCTTTTGCCGGTTTTTTTGTATCTAAGCTATACTCATTATAATTAAGTAGTCAGTAATTATTCGTTAAGAGGTAAACATCCCATGGGCAAAATAATAGACATAATGACCCCACAACCAATTTGCTTGTCAAAACATGCCAATCTTCACAAAGCAAGAATGATAATGGCTGACAAGTTAATTAGACACATTCCAATTGTTGACCCAGATAACAACAAACTGGTTGGGATTATTAGTCAGAAAGTGGTATTGGCCAATGCCATCAAAATTATCGATCAACGAGGTTTTGATAGACTGGAGCATGAAGAAAAATCAATCGAAATAGCATCTGTGATGAATACTACTCCCTCTCGTTTTAGTGTAGAGGACAAACTTTTGGTCGTAGCAAACGAGCTATTGGAACAAAAAACGGGCTGCGTCACCATTACAAAGAATGACAAGGTCGTAGGAATCATTACTTCAAAGGATTTTATTAAATTGGCGGTCAGAGAGTTTAAACTCGAAGCATAACCGACATGCAAAAAAACTAATTCATACTCGACATTAGTTGGTTCTTTACTGACGAACGAGTCGAGTGTTTTTCATACAGTTTAATACATTACTTCGCCAAGGGTTAATATCTAGACCTCCTCTTCTTGTATAACGTGCATAAACGGTTAATTCTTCCGGTTGGCAACTCTTCATGATATCTGTAAAAATTCGTTCTACACACTGTTCGTGAAATTCGTTGTGAGTTCTAAATGAAACTAAGTAACGCAACAGGCCTTTGTGACAGATTTTAGCTCCCTTATACTCGATAGCGACAGAGCCCCAGTCAGGTTGGTTAGTTATCAAACAATTACTTTTTAACAAATGCGAACACAATTTTTCATGAACGATTAATTGGGACTCTAATTCAGCATCAGGCTCATCCAAAGTCAGTAAATTGACATCGTAGTCGTAGCGACTAATCTCGATAGATTGGTGATCAATGCAAACCGCATCCAATACATCCACCTGATGAGAACCTTGTTCATCGACCGCCGAAATTAAAACACTAACAGGTTTGCCTGAGGCCTTCGATAAATCATGTTCAATCGCTGAACATACGAATGCTCTTGATTCAAAGTTAGACTGGTTAAACGAATTTAAATACAGCTTTAGAGATTTAGATTCTACGATACAAGGCGAATTGGAGCTAAAGCGAAACACTCCAATTCCAACTTGTGGTAAACCGTCAAGATTCAGCCAGCTGAGCTCGTATGCATTCCAAATATCTTCACCATTAAAAGGTAACTTACCCGTTAGACCTAACTCTTCTCGTTTTTCGCTTCGATGGATTGGAAACAGTAATTCTGGTTGATACGAGATAGGGTATTCTACGGACTTACCTAATGGGTTCTGAGGATCTATTTGCTTACTCAATGTGATTTACCCTTTATCAGGTGAAATGGGCATAGGAAAGGGAGTCACAACACCACCTGTCGAATCTGTTATTTTACAAACGCCCTGTTTCTCTACTTGATCAATTCTTACAATCGAATGATGTGGAATCTGTGTTTTAGACACTCCTTCGAATTCAGCCTTTAATTTTTCTTCACTCGGATCGACTAAAATACCAGAGCGGTTATTAAACAACAGTCCTTGTACTTCAACAAATCCGTATAAGGCACCTTGCTCAACGTTTTCCGCAAAGATCTCGTAGGTATTTCCATTGTTCACAAACACCACTCGATACACAGGATTGTCACTCATTTAATCAGCCTCATCAATTTTAACTACGTTACCAACACAAGAAAAACAATTAATTTCAGTCTCAATTCTGATTGGAAAACAACAATGAGATTTTATCACACCTGTTTTAAGCTTATAATAGGGTTAATAAATTGACTGATGGAAACGAAATCTCATTATGTGCCCTTCCCCGATAAAACAAGCGGTCGAAATACGTAAACCGCTTGAAATAAATGCCGAGTTACAAGGCCAATCTTTGTCGTTCGCAACGACTTACGGAATTTTCTCCCCTAAAGAAATAGATGACGGAACAAAATTGCTCCTCCGCTATTTAGACGTTGAGTCTGATTTTAACTGCCTCGATCTTGGGTGCGGTTATGGTCCCGTCGGAATATGGATGGCTAAAAATGCGCCAGCGGGCCGAGTCATTATGCTTGATAAAGATTTTGTTGCGGTCGATTTCGCTAACCGTAATGTATCTAAAAATAACCTAAAGAACGCTGAAGCAAAACTAAGCAACGGTTTTTCGGCTCTGTCGGATGAAAAGTTTGATTTGATTGTATCGAATATTCCAGCCAAAGTTGGAAACGAAATGCTGTATTTATTCCTCTATGACGCTTATCACCATCTTAAGCCCGGTGGTAAATTTGTAGTCGTTACCGTCAATGGATTGCGCCATTTCTGCAAAAGGACCTTTAAAGAAGTTTTTGGAAATTACAAAAAAATCAAACAGGGAAATGCGTACACCATATCTGCCACAACTAAGGACTAAATTTCAAGTAAAAATAACGCGTTTTTTCAACAAAAAGTAGTCCACAAATTCTGTGGATAACTTTGGGGAAAAAGTTCTCAAAACTACCTCAATCCCCCAAGAAACAAGCCTCTTCTTTGAATTGGTTGTTTTTTGTACAGCTAATTATTTCCTCTTTGAAATCAATGACTTATTTTATTATTTAGTTAAATCAGTAAGTTAGCAAGGTTGGATAATTCTTGTGCAGAGCGCAATAAATTATATTGATTCTTACTGTGGATTCTTATTGACAGCTCGTCATTTCAATGATTCGGCAGCTCAATTAGCGAACCCTATATTTCTATCATTTAGTGCTCGAAAAAATGACTGAAATGCCACCGGTGGTCAATGGTTGACAAGCGAATGGTTGTAAATTTACCGAAATCACAGCAGAGAGGGAAATGGCTGAAATTGAAAGTCGTTAAGCACTCAAGGACTGAGTGCTTAAGATTCCAGCCTAAATCTAGTGTTGCGTCAGTCTGGAATATAAAACAATGACTAAGATTCGATTTTATTCATATGAACATCCATTTGAGGATATGGGATCGAAATTGAAGCTTGATCAAACGCAATTTTGATTCCTTCATTTAGGTCAAACAAAACACCCCAGTAATCAGCACTTTTAACCCATGGTCGAACAACGAAATTAACTGAAGAGTCCGCTAATTCAGATACCGCCACCAATGGCGCTGGTTCTTCTAGAATACGCACATCCTTTGCCATTATATCGAGCATAATATCTTTTGCTTTCTTTATATCATCATCGTAGCCAATGCCAAATACCATGTCGACACGGCGAGTATCTTTGGCTGAATAATTAACGATGACACCACCGTATATCGCACCATTAGGAACAATCATTTCTTTGTTGTCACCTGTTCTTATAATGGTATTGAAAATACTGATTTTTTCAACGACCCCAGAAACACCAGCAGCTTCGACAAAATCACCCGACGTAAAAGGTCTAAACATGATTAACATGACACCGGCAGCGAAGTTTTGTAATGAACTTTGCAACGACAGGCCAATGGCTAAACCAGCAGCACCGATTAACGCGACCAGTGAGGTCGTATCAACGCCTAACTGCCCTAACGACGCTATGATTACAAATAGCACAAGGATGCTTTTTGCCATACCGCCAATGAAGTCGACTAAAACTTGATCGACATTTCCTTTAACCAGTAATTTTTCAACAACTCTGGAAATAATATTAACGATCCATTTACCGATAATAAAAATAGCGATGGCGAATACTAAATTAAGGCCATAAACCAGTACATAGCTTTCAAATATATTGCGAATTGACTCTTCCGAAAATTCCATTATTAAATTCCTATTTTAATTGTTGTAAATAAAAGCCAAGCCTTGCGCATTAAACGAAGGCTTGATTTCGACTATTGTGCTTTGGTTACACTGGTTTTGATTTCCGCTTGAACACGTCGGTTAGTCGCCCGTCCTTCAGCTGTTTCATTATCAGCGATTGGTGATATTTCTCCTTTACCGTCAGCAGAAACGCGCGCTTGGTCAATACTAAATTCAGCGACTAGATACTGCATGACTGCTATTGCGCGTTTTTCGGATAGACTTTGGTTGTAACTGGCAGCGCCCCTAGAATCTGTATGTCCTTCGATGACAACTAACGTATCAGGATACGAACTCATGAAATCCGCTACTCGCTTAATTTCTTGACGGTACTCATCAGAAATGACATTACTGTTGTTAGCAAATTGTACGTTCAGTTTGATCGATACGTCTTCAGTCAACATGACTCGACAACCCGTTGCGTCGACCTTGGCACCAGCAGGTGTATTAGGACATTTGTCCATACTATCAACAACCCCATCGTTATCTGAATCCAGTTCACAGCCGTTCGCGTCTACACTCACTCCGGTTGCTGAATTAGGACATTGGTCAAGCTCATCTCTCACACCATCCTTGTCCGAATCCTTAACGACTGGTGCAACAGGCTTAGGAGCCGGTGCGGGTTTTGAATTTACGTCGCCGAAGAAATAGTTGAATCCAATGTATGGAACCCAATCGGTATAGTCATCATTAAACATTAGTACGGAGTCCACACCAAGAGTCATAGACAATTTTTCATTAAAATGTGCTTCGTAGCCAGCCCCAAGATTCAAACCACCTCTGTCGTCAACAAAATCGTCATAACGGGTGATTCCAAGTTTCCAGAAAAAAGAATTTTCACTTCGAGGTTCGAAACGATAGACAGAGTTAAGTGAGTAGAAATCTGAGCCAAAGTCTGAATATTTTAGTTCAAGCGCAACATTATCATTAATTTGATAGCCCAACCCCACAAATAAATCGTCCTCATCGTCGAGTAAGGCTCTATCATCATCAAAGTTGAACCAGTTGTAACCAGCAGAGATATAAACTCCGTTTGTTTCCTCTTCTGCATTAACATTACAGATCGTTAAAGCCATTAGCATCACTGCTAATTTTGTGAAGTTTTGCATAATCATTCCCCAATTTTTACAAAATATGAATTCACACGCTCAGTGCTTTCATTAGCCTACGCGTATTTTTTTAATAATTAGAAGTAAACGGCGCCGATAGTTCTCTCGATAAACCTTTATCTACGAACTTGTCGGACATACTTGACTGGAGCTCATCATATGGTCCGATGAGCAATCAGGATCTTATCAACTTTAATTCAATAATGCATTGCTATTTTCAACAAAAATTCATGTTTGCAGCCTGAGTTGGCAAAGAGCATGTATAATGCCCCACCAAATCGCTTACCCTTAGCCCCAAAATTAAGCCGTCATGACAAGCACCGAAAAGTTACCCAATATTGCTCCTCAACAAAAACTCGCTAAAATAGAGAGAAATCTACGCAGAAATGTAGGAAAGGCCATCCATGATTTCAATATGATTGAAGATGGCGACAAGATTATGGTCTGCCTTTCCGGCGGTAAAGATAGCTACACCATGCTCGAAATCTTGCGCAATTTACAAAAACGAGCACCTATAAATTTCGAAATAGTAGCGGTTAATTTAGATCAAAAACAGCCGGGATTTCCTGAAGATGTTCTTCCCAGCTACTTGGAATCGATTGGGATTGAACACCACATCATCGAAGAAGACACTTATAGCATCGTCACTGACAAAATACCGGAAGGAAAAACGACCTGTTCGCTATGCTCTCGATTACGTCGTGGAATCATCTATTCTTGGGCCAATAACCATCAAATTACCAAAATCGCACTGGGTCATCACCGTGATGATATTATCGAAACTTTATTTTTAAATATGTTTTTTGGTGGAAAATTAAAATCGATGCCCCCGAAATTACGGAGCGACGACGGCAAGAACACTATTATTAGACCCCTTGCCTATGCCAAAGAATCCGATATTCAATCTTATTCGGATTTAAAAGAATTCCCAATCATTCCGTGTAATTTGTGTGGCTCTCAAGAAAACCTGCAACGCAAACAGATAAAATCGATGTTAGCCGGATGGGAACGACAATACCCAGGGAGACTGAAGAGTATTTTTTCGTCACTTTCAAATGTAACACCTTCTCATCTGATGGATAATTCGCTATTTCCTTTTAGCACGTTAGCTTCGAATGAAAACATGGACAAAGAAGAGTTATTTGACGCTCCCACTTTTGATCAATCAATAGTCTTTAAGGATCTCAGTTAAGTTTGTATCACTGCGATTGACGATGTTGCCGGTTAAATAAAACAAATAAACTTCCACCGATTGTCGTCATGGTCAGTGGCAGCGCCAGAGCATATTTGCCCAGCCCCAGTTCCTGTTGTTCAAGCCACTGATAGAGAGCTATTCCTACTAATGGCATTATGAGTCCGCGTAACCCCGTCAAAGTGACATGTACAGCCATGTAATCCATAGGGTTCTGATTTTCTGACTGACCATCACTGTTATTACTTACAAAATCGTTGTGGCCTAGATTCCAACCAATCACACCACCAGAAATTGCAATCCCATATATAACGGACCCAATATAAAAGAGGAAAGTGTAACCCGTTATTTGAGCTAATAAAAAAGTAGCTAAAGCGAATACAAATCCCCAGCTGTGGATGCTCCGAAAATGAAAAATATGATTGCCATCTAACAGCTTTGCCCACCATCGAACCGCTAGCGGAATAAGCGCCAATGGGATCGCGGTGGTGATGAGTATTTGCTGTAACTGCTGCAAACCAGTATGTTCATTAAGAAACACTATTAATGGTGCGGTAAACATTAGATTACCGCTGCCCAGAATAAACATTGCCAGCATGTATTTGCCAAACGCTCTATTTCGACGGAGCAACCCAAACATACTGGCGAAGGAAGGACCACTATCGCTTTTTGATTCGCGAACGATTTCCTTTTGCTGGTTTCTAACTGCTAGATATCGATATCTATAGGCGCCAATCACAGATATGAACGAGAAAACAACGAATAACCACCGAAACGCATCGAATTTCCAGTCGAGGATCAAACCGACCAATATTCCGGATATAGCCATGACTAACGAGGCTAATGTCGCTAACTTGGCGGTTACCTTACCTCGAATATGCCTTGGATAATTGGCTCTCCAGATATTCGAACGAACCGTCAAGATACCTGACCATGCAACGCGAGCGACAATAGTGACCGCTAAGAATATGATCAAGCCCATTTCATTAAATGGAACAACTGACATTGACAATGTACACAAGCAAAAAAGCACTGCTAAGTTTGAGACCATTCGAGCTTTACTGCGGCCACGACTCCATTTAACCCAATAAAAGCTTAGTAGATTGGAGAAATAGGGTGCTCCCGTTGCAATCGCTACGGACAAATTAAGAGTCCAATCATTCACCTGATTAACAAAACCATTCTTAATGATGACCCCCAATACCCCTCCTTCTAGTAACGCGCCCACAAACGCCAGACTCGCCCACGTCGACCACTCAACACTTATACGGTGTCTCAATGATATTCGGCCAGTATGATTAACTGTAAAGGATTTGTTTGTTTCGAGAGGTTGGTTCACAAGAATGATGCCCAGCTGCACAGTGGCTCATCATACTAGAGTGTTTAACGACAGAATCAAATATTAATTAGCTATTGTAGAGCACGGCTTTTCATATAGCTCACCATTCTATCAATCACAAATTGATAGTTGCTTTCAAGTGTGTGTCCTGATTTTACCCTTGGTTTGAATGAGTGGTCCCCATCGGGTACGAACGCTAGGTCGACTTGTTTTGAAAACTCAAATGTTTCTACTTCGCTCTTGGTACCAAAGGGGTCTCGATTGCCTTGTAAAACCAACACCGGTTTATTGATATCGGCAAGATGCTCTCCTCGATATTTTTCGACAGACTTTGGCGGGTGAAAAGGAAACCCTAAACAGATACATCCTAAAATACTTGAAGACAACTCCGATTTTGCACAGATAAGACTGGCGACTCTGCCGCCCATCGATTTACCGCCGATAAACAGATTCTTGTGGCGAAAATCATCTCTATTCAGCAGGTTTTGAATTTGTTGTTCAAATGACTCAATCAATTTCGGCATTCTATCTGGCGGTCGCCGCTTATTTGCCTCCTTCATTTTTTGCATATATGGAAAATCAAAGCTAATAACTTCGACGCCACGTTGCTCTAACCCCCGTGAAATATCGCGAATAAACTCGCTATCGTTACCGGCACCTGCGCCGTGAGCAAATAGAAATACGTCTTGATTTAATATAGTCATTAGTTGTTTTTTATTGGGTTATCGATTGGTTTGAATGAATAACAGTGGATAATAAAAGATGTTAAGACACTTTTCCGAGTCGAGATTAAATTAATCAACAACTTGATTGGCTAGCATATTAATTAGTTCATCGACTTCGACTAAGGCACTCATATATTCAACTACCATTCCAGCAAACCAAGGTCGATTAGAGGAACGGGAAGACCACCGAATATCGTCAGGTGAAAGATTTTTAGCGTCTCCTACAGAATGACAAGCCAAAGCCCAGCGAGAGTTATCCAAAACAATGAGGTATTGATATTCTGCAGCTGCATTAGCGTTTCTTTCGGGCATAATGAATTTTAGTGTATCGACTACCATCAAGTTCCCACGCTCATTTGGAACTAAACCCATAAACCAATCGGGTGTCCCTACTAACGGAGTAATACATTCTTGATCTAAATTCACAATCCCTCCCAACTTAACCAGAGGAACTGCCAAGGGTAAATTATCAACTTCAAAAACCAGTGTTTGAAAAACACTCCCTAATACTTCTTGTAAGGGTTTATTCTCTCGTTGAGAAAACGAAGCAACCGCCGACTCTTGCAGACTACTTTCATCTTCAACCACTAATTGACGAGATTCCGCCGCCTCTGAACTTTCAATATCAATTTGCAATTCTGGCACTAACGATTCAGTTGAAGTAAGACTCTGGATAGAGTCTTTTGGAATAGCAATTTCTTCAGAAATGGTTTGTTGTGATGTCACAGCACTTGCAATCGCTATTCTTGATAACAGTTTTTCAACGCTTTTTAGTCTAGGATCGTCAGGTTCATCTTGATGATGTGGACTTTCCTTATAGCCTTTAATCTCTTCGGCTATTTTCCGTTGGTGATTCATTGTTTGCACATGGTTAACGGGGTTTGAATGAATCGAAGTTCCGATTTTATTCGGATTTTTTGTTGATAAGTTGGATTGCCCTTTAGTTCGCGCTTCAGTTTCAGCAACTAAATCGAGCTTTCCATCGTCCTGCTCCATAACTGGCTGAATCTGTTTCTCCACTTCAACTTCGCGCCAGTCCTGCTTGGCTGCAATAGGACTACTTTCGCTAACTTCATGTTGCGAGCCGGTAGAATCTTTATCGGAAGATGCTTTTTGATTAGCTTTTTGACGAGAATCGATATTATCGGGAGCGACTGGTGCAATCTCTTGTTTAAGTTTCGATGCTGGTTCATTTTTAGATTGGACCGGTAAACCTTCCACTTTCTTTAAAACTGTTTTTCTCAGTGGAGTAACTTTGCTGTCATAACCATTTGCTTCGCTGTTTTGGGAAGAATCCGTCAACAAATCAGTAACATAGCTCTCCAGCTCTGTTTGAGTATTAGTGACATCAGGCTTATTAAGTTTCATAATGATTAGAAAACAGTAGTATTACTACGCGACCTTGGATTGCGAAGACATGGCTAATAAGGTATCGGCCAATTTTTGGTAGGCTTTAACGCCGTGTGTATCTGGATAGAGTGTACTTGGGGTATAATGTAATCGAGACGCATCCCTAAATTTGGTGTCAACAGGGATCACTCTGTCCCATAAATGTCCACCAAACTCATCTCGCATATTTCTCAAGGCTGTAATTGATGCTTTGGTCCGACGATCAAACATGGTCGGCACTATTTTATAATCAATAGTATGATGCTGCGCTTTAATGACCATATTCAAAGTTTCCATCATTCTTTCCAAGCCTTTAATTGCCAAATACTCAGTTTGAACCGGGACGAGAAGAAACTGACAAGCAGCTAGTGCATTAATCATTAAAATACCAAGAATGGGCGGACAATCGATCAACACATAATCATAGTCATCTTTGATTAGCGATAGCACCTTGGTCACTACTAGCCCCATACCCTCTCGACTACTGAACTTTTTATCAAGAGTGGCCAAGCTCAATGATGCTGGCATTAAAGAGAGATTTTCGTTCTCGAGCTTAATAATGGTATTTCTTGCTTGTTTCTCGGATTTTGGTAATTGGGAAAACCAATCGAACAGACTATAATTTAACCGCTCACTGTCGTAACCGAAATAAGACGTCAAAGATGCATGGGGATCACAATCCAGCAACAAAACCCTAGATCCCCTGGAAGCGAGAATGCCGCCGAGCGCAGCCACAGAAGTTGTTTTACCCACACCTCCCTTTTGGTTTGCGACAGTCCAGACTTTCAAAAGAAACTCCTCATTGTATGATTAATTGGAAATGATTTCATTTACGACGTTAAATCGAGATATTTCAAAGTCTTACGAGAAACTTAGCCCTCTCAGTGGATACTTTAATCTAGTTAAAGCTTTAACGCTACTCATTATGATGTTAAGGGTAGTATGTTTTCAAATCGGTTAGTCGATTATTGTTGCTGTTCGGTTTGATCCTCGTTTTCTTGTGATTCTTTACCACGTATAAGAATACCGCCACCGGGGAGCTTTATAATTTCATACTGCTTCTCTTGTTCTTTAGTCAAATTATCTTCGGTCGAAGCTGAGATCACAGTCGAGGATTCAGTATCATCTGCACTCGTTCCTGCGTCCCCGTCGGGTGCCACACTTTGCTTTCGTGAAATAGATATAACCACTCGTCTATTTTGTTGTCGACCTTCTATGCTGGAATTATCTGCGATCGGCTGATATTCCCCGTGGCCTTCGACACTCAACCGATTAGGTTGCACCGATAAATCCTGCAATTTACGTACGACTGCAACGCCACGAGCACTTGATAACTCCCAATTAGAGGGAAACTTAAGGGTATTGATTGGAATATTATCAGTGTGTCCGTGAACCAAAATTAATTGTAGATTGGTGTTGAGATGTTTTACTAATTCGTCCATCAAAGGATCTGATTCTGAATTAAGTAAGTCGCTTCCTGAGGGAAATAGCAATGCACTTTTTAAAACGATATTGATCCAGTTAGCATCGGATTTTATTTCAGCCAATTCTTGATCAATCAAATCACCTAAGCTTGCTTTTAGCCCTGTTTCGAGATCTTTAAACTCTTCCGTCGTTGCGAAATTCTCAGAATCAATACCAGAATCTAATTGGTCTTGGGAGTCAATTTCAGGAAGCTCAGCTTCATCACCAGTGATGGGCTGTAAACTCTTTGCAGGCTCACCGATGGGAATAATTTCAGAACTTTTAGGAAGACTGTCAAATACACCTTCTAAAGACTTAGAAAGTTCCTTGTATTTGCTTACATTCACTTGAGAAATCGAATATAGAACAACAAAGAACGCAACTAATAGCGTAATAAAATCGGCGTAAGAAATCAGCCATCGGCCAACTTCTTGCTCATCTACATCAATATTATTTCTGATACGTCGCATTATTCTGGTTTCGCTAATAAGTTCAAATATCTAATATCTAACGACTTCCTGCATAACCCTCGAGCTTCATTTCGATCACTCTGGGATTTTCACCTTCAGCAATACAAGCGATACCTTCCAGTATCATTTCCATGTAGTGTGATCGTTCGGATATTATTGCTCTCAACTTATGGTAGACAGGCAAGTACAATAAATTGGCAAACCCAATACCATATATAGTCGCTACAAAAGCGGTAGCAATACCTTGTCCTAATAATTCTGGGTTGGTTAAATTCCCCATAACTTGAATCAAACCTAGAACAGCTCCTACGATTCCAATGGTCGGAGAATATCCACCCAAGGATTCATACACTCGTGACGCTGCTAAAAATTCTTTAGATGAAACATCCAATTCAATGTACATAGCATTTCGGATGGCATCAGGCTCGTTACCGTCAACGAGCATGTTTAACCCTTTCAATACATAAGGGTCGAGAGTTTGGTCGATACTTTTTTCCAACCCCAACAACCCTTCGCGTCTTGCTAAGTGGCTCCAAGCGGTTACTTTTAGTATACCTTCTGCAACCGGCTGCACGGGCGGCTTAAAGACCCAAACAAGTATTTTTAAAGCTTTCAAGAATGTTCTAAGGTGGGTTTGGATCATAACCGCACCAAATGAACCGCCTACCACGATGACGAAGGCCGCTGGATTCATCAATGCTGTGATGCTTCCGCCTTCTAAAACTTGTCCGCCAAAAATTGCTGCGATTGCAACCAACAAACCAACAATAGTTAAGCGATCCATCAAACCTCCTGAATGAGTGCACTCCCAAACTGATCGATTGAAAGCTCTCTCTCTGATAATCCAGCTTTGGCGACTGACATCGGCATCCCATAGACGACGCACGAGGCTTCGTTTTGAGTCCAAATTTTGCCACCACTGGCTTTTATTAATTTACTGCCGTCAGTCCCATCGGACCCCATTCCTGTAAGCACTAGAGCCAAAACTTTACCGGCAAATACTTTCGAAGCGGAACCAAAAGAAATATCAACGCTGGGCGAAAATTGCATTCTCGCATCGGTAGGTCGAATTCTTACTCTAGCAGACTTTCCTCGTCCTTCGAAGATCATTTGTTTACCACCCGGAGCAATATACACATGACCGGGTTTTAATGCCATCCCATCTTCTGCTTCACACACCTGTAATTGACACAAATTATTTAATCTTGTTGCAAAGGCACCTGTAAATGTACCCGGCATGTGCTGAGTAATGGTGATAGGGCAAGGAAAATTAGACGGAAGTGGTATCAACAATTTTTGCAGTGCAACTGGACCTCCGGTCGAGGCTCCAATGGCAACCAGATCATATTTAGTGGAGCCTGAAGATGAGGTCGCCTTATAAGTAGGAAAAGGTTTAGGTTTTGAAGCCGTTGCTTTCGGACTAATGGCGTAACTACGTCTAGTTTTAGTCGAGCCTAATTCACGAATCTTGTCGCGTAGTTGGTTAACCATACCATCGGAGTCATTCGACAGCGACTCGTAAGACTTAAGCAAGAAATCCGTCGCTCCGGCATCAAGCGCATCAAGCGTGATCTTGGCATTGTCATAGGTTAACGACGATAACATCAAGATTTTCGCGTCACACACCTTAACAATCTGCTTAAGTGCCGTCACGCCGTCCATTACCGGCATTTCAACATCTAAGGTAATGACATCGGGTTTTAATTTGTTAGCTTTATCTATCGCTTCTTGACCGTTGTTAGCGATTCCAATGACTTTAATGTCATCGGCACTACCTAAAATAGAACCAACACGTCGACAGAAAAATTGCGAATCATCAACAATAAGAACCGTTATTGCCATCTAATAAATTCCTAATTTAATTCAGCAGATAAGGGGTTAGCTGACATAATGTTTAAGCAAGCTAGGAATATCCAAGATCAATGCTATTTTGCCGTCACTCGTAATCGTTGCCCCAGCCATTCCAGGTGTGCCCTGCAATGACTTGCCTAATGGCTTGATAACAACTTCTTCTTGGCCCACTAACGAGTCAACAACAAATCCGACAGTTTGAGTACCAATTTGAGCAAGCACCACATGACCTTCTTTATCACGCATTGTACCTGGAGGACTACCACTCAACATATCATTCAAGAAAAATAACGGCAGTGCCTTTTCTCGAACTACGATCATGAGTTGACCATCAACAGTGTTGGTCTTTGTTAAATCTAAGTGGAATATTTCATTGACCGCCGTTAATGGAAATGCGAATGCTTGATCTTTTAATTTGACCATTAGTGTGGGCAGTATTGCTAATGTAAGTGGCACTTTAATTAATATTTTAGTGCCCGTGCCTAGTTCGGATTCAATATCGAGGGATCCATTTAACTGAGTGATTTTCGTTTTAACTACATCCATTCCCACGCCGCGGCCTGATATGTCAGAAATTTCTTTCTTGGTCGAAAAACCCGCGTGGAAAATTAAGTTATAACACTCGTTATCAGTTAACCGATCGGCTTGCTCTTTATCCATCAAGCCTTTTTCAACCGCAATGCCGCGGAGAATATCTGCGTCCATTCCCTTTCCATCATCTTTAATGATCAACATGATGTGATCACCTTCTTGCGCGGCAGAAAGAGTAATGGTTCCAGAACGAGACTTACCAGCCTCAACTCGAACATCCGGCATTTCGATGCCATGGTCGACTGAATTACGAACTAAATGAACCAATGGGTCGGCTAAAGCTTCAACTAAATTTTTATCAAGATCAGTATCCTCTCCGATCATGTTTAAACTAATTTCTTTCTTGAGGCTTCGCGCCAAATCTCTAACCACTCGAGGAAAACGACCGAAGACTTTCTTAATCGGTTGCATTCGGGTTTTCATCACTGCGCCTTGTAAATCGCCGGTGACTATATCTAAATTTGCGACTGCCTTACTCAAATCTTCGTTACTATCCAGTGAAGCTGAGACAGTCTTTAAACGATTTCTTGCAAGCACCAACTCGCCAACCATATTCATAATATCATCAAGACGCTTAGTATCGACTCGAACCGTGGCTTCGGTAACAACTGCAGTAGGTTTTTTGGCCGATGCAGAAGTCTTCTTTTCGGGTGCTGACTTTGCCGCCACAGGCTTTGCTGTTTTGGTACTTACAGGTTTGTTTTTTTGTTTCGGTACTTTATTTTCTTTCGAACTTGCCGTCACTTTAGGAGTGGAAGCGGCCTTGGGTTTTATGGCTTCCGGTTTACTAACATGCGGCTTACTTTCTTTGGCAGGTTTAGCTTCACTTCCATCAACGCTTGGCCCTTTGCCAGAGCCATGGAGTTCATCTAAAAGCGCTTCAAATTCGGAATCATCGATCGCTTCATTACTAGCCTTGTTGGTTACTTCAACCGAGCTTTTCTGCTTTAATGTAGAGTCAACAATGTCGGGCTCTTTACTCTCAATTTTGCCATCTTTTCCATGTAGCTCATCGAGTAAAGCTTCAAACTCATCGTCAGTGATCTCATCACCAGCAGGGACTTGTGCAGGGGGTTCACCCATTGCAGCCGACGCTTTAGTAGCATTATCGGATTCGTTAACTTTGGCCGAATCAAACTGCCCATCTCCGTGTAATTCATCTAACAAAGCTTCGAATTCTGAATCACTTATATCGCCACTAGCAATAACTTTGTCATCAACCAATGCTTTAGTCGCGTCGTTTACTGTAGCATCTGAGTTAACGCTGTGCAGTTCATCTAAAAGTGTATCAAATTCGTCGTCCGTTATTTCTTCATTTTCGGCACCCTGCTCATCTGCAGGCTCTATGAGGTCATTAGTTTCTGAATGTGCGGGAATGGCCTCGACTTCAGTATCTTCACCAATAGGTTTCGCATATGTTCCTAAATGCGCAAGAAACTCTTGCGATGCCTCCTCTGGTTCCTCTCCTCTTCTCACTGAATCAAACATTTCGTTGACAAGATCAAGCGACTGAAGAATATTATCCATCAGATCGGCGTCTGCCACCCGATCACCATTTCGGAGAATATCAAATATATTTTCGGTGATATGGCAAATATCAACTAATGGCGTGAGATTTAAGAATCCTGCACCACCTTTAACTGTATGAAATCCTCGAAAGATACCATTGAGCAGATCCATATTTTGTGGGTCATTTTCCAACGCGACCAACTGCTCAGACATTTCCTCTAGTATTTCTCCAGCCTCAATTAAGAAGTCTTGCAGGATTTCTTCATCTGCTTCAAATGACATTAATGGCTCCCTTAAAATCCAAGACTTGATAGCAAGTCATCGACTTCGTCCTGACCTTTAACTACGTCATCTCGTTTCTCAACATTAACGACGGGGCCTTCAACACCCTCTTTTACAACGGTCTTATTTTTCGCAGAATCGTATCCGTCCATGCTGCCGAACATTTTAATGATGTGAACCATGCTTTCTTCAACATCATGCACCAGAGTTATAACCTGTCGGATAACTTGACCGGTCAAATCTTGATAATCTTGAGCTAACAATACTTCGTTTAATTCACTGTGCAATTCATCGGCATCATCTTTATTTTTTTCTAAGTGAGATTCGATTTTTTTACATAGTTTTCTAAAATCACCCGGTGCTAACTCTCTGTTGTAGAGTTTTTTCCACTCAATCAACAATTCTTCCGAATCCTTAGCCATAGTATTAGAGCGCTCAGTACAGCTTTCCACTTTATCCATCGTCTTGTTGGCAGCCTCCTCAGTTTTTTCGATGACATAATTGAGACGCTCTTTTGCATCAGGGATCTCAGAGGCCGCAATGTCAGTAATTCGGGAGTCCATTTGAAAATTAGTTAACGCTTCATGTAAATTACGGGTTAGCTTACCAATTTCAATAAAAAGGTCTTCATCACCATCAGTCGCAAGATTGTCAATTAGCTCTTGAGCATCTTCTATTTCATTTTTTTCTAAATGAGAAAGCAAATCGCGTGTCTGATTAATCGTTTGCGAAAGCTTGTCTTTATCGGATAGATTCATTTTATATCGATTCCTTAAGAGTGATTTGGGCGAATAGACTACCCATCAATACGCTCAAATATTTTCTGCAGCTTTTCATTCAAAGTAGCCGCTGTAAATGGCTTAACTATATAGCCATTTACGCCAGCTTGGGCCGCTTCAATGATTTGCTCTCGTTTTGATTCAGCTGTTACCATCAAAACAGGTATCGACTTTAACTTGTCGTCAGCTCTTACGGCTTTCAACAAATCTATACCCTGCATACCCGGCATATTCCAATCAGTGACTAAGAAATCGAAATTTCCAGATTGCAGCATAGGTAAAGCAGTATTGCCATCATCAGCTTCTTGTGTGTTCGTGAAGCCAAGATCTCTTAGTAGATTTTTGATAATTCTTCTCATGGTAGAGAAATCGTCAACAACCAGGATTTTCATGTTCTTGTCCAAAGTAAATCTCCGTCTGGATTCTATATGGTCTTTTTAAATAAATGATTGTATTAGAAGACTAATTTATCGTCCTGCGAATCTGTTAAACAACATCAAATCGCCTACAATTAATCTAGTCTATAAAAGCTATTTCTTCCAATCTTTTAATCGAGATTGAAGCCGCAGCATCGCTTGACTGTTGATTTGGCTAATTCTAGACTCACTTACGCCTATTACTTCACCAATTTCCTTGAGATTAAGCTCTTCGTCATAATAAAGGGCGAGAACAAGTTTTTCCCGCTCAGGAAGAGATGAGATAGCTTCCGCTAGAGAATTCCTGAAATCTTCTTTTTGTATACGTTCTAAAGGCGTTTGACTGCTATCAGATAAACCTTGGGAGAAATAGTCTTCGGTCACTCCCATGGCTTCAAAGTCCATCATGTGCCCGTTATTGACATCCATTAGCATCTGACGGTACTCAGAAACTTCAACGCCCAGTTTCATTGCCACTTCAGTATCTCTTGCATCTCGACCAGTGGTTTGTTCAATTTCTTTGATCACTGCGGCGATGCTTCGAGCATTCTTATGGACTGAACGCGGTACCCAATCGCCTCGACGTATTTCGTCGATCATAGAGCCACGTATTCGGATTCCTGCAAACGTTTCGAAACTTGCACCTTTGCTCGCATCGAAATTACCACGAGCTTCCAATAACCCTAACATTCCTGCTTGTAACATATCTTCTAGCTGTACGCTCGATGGCAATCGAGCCATCAAGTGATGAGCAATACGTTTCACCAAAGGCGCATATCGCACAGCGAAATCGTCATCTTGTATCTGTTTGTAAGTATCTGCTCCGGTCACGTCCACAGCCTTAATTTATCTATTATTGTTATCTAAAATACACTCGTTATTTTATGAAACTAGTCTTTCCATAAAAAACTCGATATTGCCGCTCGCATCACGCGGTATAGGCCACTGTTCTACTTTTTTGGCAAGACTCTTAATTGCAATCGACGCTGGGGTTCGGGGAAAAGCGTCTACCAAGGGCTTTTGTTTCCTAACCGATTTACGAATATTATCATCAAACGGGATGGAGCCAAGATAGTTGAGAGTCACATCTAAGAAGCGGTTACATACTGTACTTAATTTTGCAAATAAGTTCCGACCTTCTTGACTAGTTTGTACCATATTCGCCAAAACGTTAAACCTAACGACTTGATGGTCACGGTTTAAAACCTTCATTAGGGCGTATGCATCAGTAATTGAAGTCGGTTCGTCACAAACAACCGCAATTATATCCTGAGCAGCCTGGACAAAATTTATCACCATGTCAGTTATTCCAGCCGCGGTATCGATAATTAAATAATCGAGGTTTCGACCAATATCACTAAAAGCCTGGATAATTCCCGCGTGCTGAATTGAAGATAACTCAGCCATGCTTTTAGTTCCTGACGCTGCGGGAACAATTTGTATGCCGTGTGGCCCTTCAACAACGATATCTTGTAATTCGCACTCACCGTTTAGGACATTTGAAAGATTTTTCTTGACCTTAACACCTAACATTATGTCGACGTTAGCCAGTCCCAAATCAGCATCCAAAAGCATGACTTTGTGACCAAGCTGACTGAGTGACACCGCCAAATTAACGGAAACATTACTCTTGCCAACTCCACCTTTTCCACCGGTTACTGCAATGACTTTAACAGGTTTGGATTTACCCACCTGAACAATATCACTTAATTCGCTCAATCGAGCTTCTCCCCATGGTAATACTTTTTGTAGATTCTATGCCTTATCTTGTTGTAAGCATAGTCTAAATTTGATTGATTTGCCTTTCTTTCGGTGCAATTATCGAGCAGCAAAACTAGCCGTATTTTACCGAATTTGCGTGTTGTTGCTCTTGAGCTAGTCGCCAGTCTTGAGTGGTGGCGCCAAACTTATTAGCCAACCAAACTGCTTTCGAAACTAATTGATGGCTCTTGGCCAACCGGATGTCTTCTGGTACTCGCTGGCCATCAGTTGTGAAAGCAACCGGCAGCTGTTGTTCGACTAACAAACTGAGCACCTCTCCCAAACTTGCTGACTCATCAAGTTTAGTGATAATTACGCTAAATGGAGAGAACTGACGAAATAATTCAATCGATTGTCTTAATACCGCCAATTGATTCGTCGCTGGCATCATTAAGAATCGTTTAATTCCTTTGGTAGAATTCTTTATGCTCTCGAGCTGTTCCAAAATAGCAGTGTCTTTGGCTGACATTCCCGCAGTATCTATGAGCACAAGCTTCTTATTTTTAAATTGTTCCAACAGGTCATCAAGAGGCCGATTTGCAGTCACGCTGGCCATAGGTACCGCCAATAAACGGGAGAAACTAGCCAATTGATTTTGTGCCGATATCCGGTAGTTGTCAGTTGAAATCAGTGCCACAGAGTCAGGGCCGTGTTTAATGACAAATCGGGCTGCTATTTTAGCGATTGTTGTCGTCTTGCCCGCTCCAGATGGGCCCATAAATGCAAAGACTCCGCCATGACTAATAATATTTTGACAATTTACATTAATCGTCTTAGCGAACAAGGCTAGTAAATTCTGCCAGCTACATTCTGCATCTTGGTGTGACTGTACTTGAGGAATTAATTTCTCAGCAACCGCAGGGCTAACACCTAAGCTGCTCAACTTTCGAGTCAACATCGCTTTGGTCGGTTCAGTTTCCGCAAATCTTTCCCAACCAATCCCTCGCAGCTGTTCAGACATCATCTCCCGCATCATGCTAAGTTCTTCCTTCATGGCCGCAATACCAGGGTCCGTTGACCATTGTAAGTTGGCTATGTTGGATTGCTTCTCTTTTGGTGATTTGCTGGCGGATTGCTGATTCATCTCACTCGTCTGACTTATCGCACCTAAACCACTTAAATGCGAAGGCGAATTACCCAATACATCGACTGATTCAACATACTGGCGACTGTCATCCTGAGGGGTCGTAAGGCTAGTCGATTCATCGGTAGTGTGAGGTAGTTGCTCTAAACTCTCAGGTAACAAATCAGCGTCATAATCGAGAGCGGCGATCACCTCAACCCCGGTCGCTGTCTTTTTATTGGACAAGATAGCAGCGTCCTCACCAAACTCTTCTGTAATTTGTCGAAGCGCGGTGCGCATATTCTTACTGTAGAAACGTCTTATCTTCATATCAAACCTTGATTATATCGATGCATTCAATGGTAGTTTTCTCAATTCCCAACATTGGCGATTACTTTAATCTGTTTATTGTCTGGAATTTCCTGGTAACTCAATACATGCAGCCCTTTAATTCCAAACCGTGCGAATTTTGCTAATGATGGTCTAAGTGCGGGTGCGACTAATAAAATCGCGGCTTGACCAGCGGCTTCCTGTTGTGAAACCAATTGCTTCAATGACATTTGAATTCGTTCCGCTAAACCAGGCTCAATTCCCACAACGTCATCGGCACTACCTGTTACTGACTGCTGCAAAATTTGTTCCAGCTCTGGCGCTAAGGTCACCACGGGTATTTCGTCCTGTAAGCCATTGATATTCTGAATAATTAGGCGACTCAAAGAAACTCTTACCGCTGCCGTTAAGATGGCAGGATCTTGACTTCTACTAGAATACTCCGCCAAAGTTTCGGCGATAGTTCTTAAATCACGTACGGGCACTTGTTCAATGAGTAAATTTTGCAGAACTTTAACAAGAGTACCGAGAGAAACGACATCGGGAATCAGAGTTTCAGCTAGTTTAGGAGCCGTTTTTGCGAGCGCTTTGAGCATTTGTTCGGCTTCTTCATGACCGAATAAATCAGCGGCATGAGATTGCAATAAATGACTGAGGTGAGTCGCAATAACGGTACTTGCATCAACAACCGTATAACCTAAAGCCTGAGCATTGTCTCGTTGAGTACCGTCAATCCAAACTGCCTCTAATCCGAAGGCAGGATCTTTAGCTTCAATGCCCTCTAACTTTCCAAAAACTTGACCTGGATTAATCGCGAGCTCTTTGTCTGGATAAACTTCAGCATCACCGACAGTTGCACCTTGAATCGCGATTCGATAGGTATTGGGAGAAAGATCTAAGTTATCTCTGATGTGAACTGAAGAAACCAGAAAACCAAGTTCCTGAGAAACTTTCTTTCTAACACCTTTGATTCGCCCCATCAACTTGCCATCTTGCGCGGGGTCCACCATAGGAATCAGTCGGTACCCCACTTCTAAACCAACCTGATCAACTGGGGGCACATCATCCCAGCTCAATTCCTTAACCACAGGTTCTTGAACAGGTTGTTGGTTTGCCGCTTCTGCTATTTCAACTTGAGTATTTTCATTCTTTTGCTTTACTAAATACCCCCCACCAATACACATAGAACTCAGTATCAAAAAGGGAATATGGGGCATACCTGGAATAATGCCCATCACAAACAACACTCCACCGGTTACGTATAAAACGAGAGGGTTCATAACTAATTGGGTGACTAACATCTCCCCCATATTATGAGCACTATTTTGCCGTGTCACCATGATTGCAGCAGACGTAGATAGCAATAGAGCAGGTACTTGTGCAACAAGTCCATCACCAATCGTTAGCAACGCGTAATATTGCATAGCGGTGGAAAAATCGAGTCCATGCTGTGCCATTCCCACGGACACGCCACCGATCATGTTAATGAACAAAATCAATAAACCCGCGACAGCATCACCTCGAACAAATTTTGACGCACCATCCATCGAACCATAAAAGTCTGCTTCATCACCGACTTCTTTGCGTCGCTCCCTTGCTTCTTCTTGCGTCAATAGACCGGCGTTAAGATCAGCATCGATAGCCATTTGTTTTCCCGGCATTGCATCCAGAGTGAAGCGAGCACTAACTTCTGAAATACGCCCTGCCCCTTTAGTAACCACAACAAAATTTATAATGACCAAAATAGCAAATACAACCAACCCAACGGCATAATTTCCGCCAATCACTACCGAACCAAATGATTCAATGACATCCCCGGCCGCTCCTGGACCAGTATGACCATTGATCAACACCACTCGAGTTGAAGCGACATTCATCGCCAAACGCATAAGCGTTGCCACTAATAAAATTGTAGGAAATACTGCAAAATCTAAAGGTCGTTGAGAATAGACCGTCGCAAGTACGACTATCAAGGCAAGGGAAATATTAAAAGTAAACAACATATCCAACAAAAACGTCGGGATCGGTAAGGTCATCATCGCGAGAAGCGATAACAGCAAAATAGGGGTGCCTAGAGCAGGAATTCTGCTTGAACTTAGTTTTTGCGCAATGTTTTCGGCCATTAACAACTCAGCTATATGTAATTATTTGCAGGCTTTCAAACGCATAAAACAGTGTCAAAAAACCAACATAAAATCTATCAATAACTGGATTTGCAAGAATCGCGCCTGAAATAAACTCACTGGATGAATCAATCGATATAATTCGCTATCGCTTAAAATCGATATTCAGGTGGGATGTCTATTTTCTTAGGCTCATCTGGTCGAGGACCTTTCCCGTCGTTAAAACTTTTTAGCTGAAAAACAAACGCCAAGATTTGAGCGACGGACATGTAAAGCCCTTGAGGGACTTCTTCGTCAATTTCTGTGGTATAAAACAGCGCTCGTGCGAGTGCTGGCATTGGAAGGATATGCACATCATTTGCTGCGGCAACCTTTCTAATCTGTAAGGCAATTAAATCAGCACCTTTCGCAACAACAATAGGCGCCCCAGATTTCATCAAATCGTATTTTAATGCGACCGAAAAATGCTCCGGATTAGTGACCACCACATCAGCTTCAGGTACTGCGTCCATCATCCGCTGTTGAGATAACTCTCTCTGTTTTTGCCTAAGCTTACCTTTTACTTCGGGGCGACCTTCCGTTTCTTTATACTCATCTTTGATCTCTTGCTTAGACATTTTCAATTGTTTTGCATGATTCCAAATTTGATAAGGAACATCAATAAACGCGATAACAATTAACGAAAGCGACAATAAGAAAAAACTTTGCGCCACTATGTCCATCGCTTCAGCAATTCCAGATTCTATTGAACCTTGCCCTAGCTCAGTGAGTGTCGGAAAGGTGTTCAACATTACAAGATACCCCACCAAGAAAACAACCGATATTTTTGCCAGCGCTTTGATTAGTTCAACCAGCGCATGCATTCCAAACATCCGTTTTAGGCCCTTACCTATAGACATCCTATTGGCCTTGGGTGCTAACGCTTTTGTACTAAATGAAAAACCGCCAAGGGCCGCTGAAGAGAATAATCCTATAATAAAAAGAACAATAAAAAATGGTGCAACAGAAACAGCAGCTTCGCTCATCAGTTCGTAAAGTGCCGATAGCATTTGTTTTGGATTAAAAATATAACGCCTATCAGGCGTAAAGGCTTTTCGCGCAATCATACCGATATCTGAGGCAATTGAATTTGAGAAACTGTATAACGCCGTTGCCGCAGCCATTAGAAGTAATGCAGTTGTAAGTTCTTTCGAACGAGCTACTTGCCCTTTATCGCGCGCCTCTTGCAGACGCTTGGGTGTTGCTTGTTCCTCACGTTCACCCGCATCACTATCAGCCATTTACCCGCCTCACCCTTTCACTAACATTCGACGTGAATCATTTCGCAAATCAAACTATTTGCCCGAAATAATTGCTGCTCAAAATGCGGTAAAAAATACGACAATGTCAACCAGACCAATATCAGTCCAGTCACCATGGTTAGTGGAAACCCCACTGCAAATACATTAATTTGCGGTGCAGCTCGCGTCATCACACCAAATGAAAGGTTGACGATCAACAACGAAGCGATTGATACAAGCGCCATTAGTAATGCAGCGGCAAACATCCACTTAGTCCAGCTAATTAATTGGAAAAACATCACTGAAATATCCTGAGAGGAACCAATTGGAAATGATGTAAAACTTTCAACGACTAGACGAATCATAATGAGATGCCCGTCGAAAGAAATAAAAAGCAATGTCGTCAACATCAAAAAGAATTGACCTAATGCGGGCACACTATTTCCGTTAGCGGGATCAACTAAGGAAGCAAAACCTAATCCCGACTGCATGGCAATAATTTGTGCACCAACAACAAAAGTTTCAAGTAAAAGTCGACTAACGAATCCTAGCGCTACGCCAATAAGCGTTTGTTCAATAATGAGGAGAGAACCCTCTAAGCCAAAAAGTGCAACGGGCTCTGACACTGGAATTGTTGGGACCACAACAACAGTGATAGACAATGCGAGTAACAATCTAAATCGCGCTGGGAAATTACGTGAGCCAATCACACTTAAAGCCATAAGAAAACCAGACAATCGACCAAAGGGCAAAATATACATCGCCATAAGGTTAAGAATTTGTTCGGCGTCTATCGACATGTCGAGCTCGCTAACCTATTAATTCTGGGATCGACAAATAGAGCTCAGTGGTAAACCCAATAAGTGTTGAAAATATCCAGTTGGCTAGAAACATCATTGCCGTCAAAGTTACTAGCAGTCGAGGAAGAAATGATAATGTTTGTTCGTTGATACTAGTGGCTGCTTGAAAAATGGCCACAACCAAACCAACTAATAAACCCGGCACGACGATCGCGGCTACCAAAAGTATAATGAGGTAGAGTGCACTTCTGAAAACTTCTATCGCGACTTCTGGAGTCATTTTATTTATCTCCGTCTGTTTATGTAAAGCTATTAGCGAGTGTTCCCACTACTAATGCCCAACCATCGATAAGAACAAATAGAAGAAGTTTAAAAGGCAATGAAATTATCAATGGTGATAACATCATCATACCCATTGCCATTAAGATACTGGCAATCACCAAATCGATGATAAGAAATGGAATAAATAATAAAAATCCGATTTGAAAGGCTGTTTTCAATTCGCTAATAATAAAAGCAGGCACTAGAACTTTGATTGGAGGCAGCTCTCCCTCCTCGAGTGATTGAGTACCTGATAAGTCCATAAAAAGAACTAAATCACTTTCCCTAATTTGACCATACATAAATTCTGAAAAAGGTTTTTGGGCAGCTTCTATGGCTTGAGTCGATGTGATCGACTCTTCTAGATAGGGTTGTATTGCGTTGTTATTGACTTGCTCAATCACAGGCGACATGATAAAGAAACTTAAGAATAGACTAAGCCCAATTAGAATTTGATTTGAAGGAGTCTGCTGCATTCCTAGTGCTTGTCTTAATATCGCAAAAACTACCGTTACTCGAATAAAAGATGTCATCATCATGACAATCGCTGGTATGAATGTCAGCAATGTCATCAGGCCTAATATTTGTAAGGTTACGCTGTACTCTTGGTTACCTGATTCGTTGGTCTCTACAGATAAGATCGGTATTCCAGTATCCGCGGCTAAGGACTGGCTAAAAAACATAACTATGGATAAAACGGTAAAGCTAGCGAAGAGAGACACAACTTTTTTCATTTCAATTAGCCAAGGTTGGATCGTTAGGTGCTGATTGGTTAGAAGATAGTACCTTCATTCCAAGAGAGCCTCTGACAACGTTAGAAAGAACAGACTTGAAAGAGGGTTGAACATTAGCCGATTGATTGTCTGGACTTTCGTCAATCGATTCTAGAGCTTGAGATGAAACACTCAAGTCTTCCTCGCAGGTAAGCTCACCCAATTGATTGATTGAGTTGGCCGTCACCCCCAAAAGAAAGCTCTGCCCATTAACTTTTACAATCATCAATTTCTCTTTACTGCCAATCATTTGAGACTCAACAATTTTTATACTTTTACTGTTGGGCGTAAAGTTCGTGAATCGTTTAAAAATATAGGCCAATACGAATATAAGTAGCAAAACGAAAAGAAGGCCTCCTAACATCGGCAGCAAACTTTCCACCGGCGTTAGTTTACTAGCCTTATCTTCTGACAGAGCAATATCATGCCAAAACAACAATAAGATTGAGCTATTAACGAAGATTTTTTTGAGCGATAGTGTATTCACAATAACGACTATTTAAGTTTTTGAATACGTTCGTGAGGACTCATCACATCGGTGAGTCTAATACCGTACTTTTCATTGATAACAACCACTTCGCCGTGGGCTATCAATGTGCCATTGACCATAACGTCTAATGGTTCACCGGCTAACCGGTCTAGTTCTACGACAGAACCTTGAGTTAACTGCAACAGGTTTCGAATAGGAATTTGTGTCCTACCTACTTCCATAGAAAGAGAAACTGGTATATCTAATATAACATCGAGCTTTTCGTTTTCTATCGTTCCCTCCATTGCGGTTTCCTGTAAATTATCCGGTGTAACCGCCTGTGCTTCTGAGTCGGTTTGTTCATTCATAGCATCCGCCCAATCATCAGTGACGTCGTCATTTTGATCGTTTTCATCAGACATTATTATTAATCCTCTAACATTGAGCGCATTATATGTTCGCGCGAAATTTCTTCAATAATTTTAACCGACTTATATCCGCTCGACTTACCGTAGTTTGCCCTAAAACAAGGCATCCCCTGAGCTTTAACAACAATATTATCCGGCATTTCAAAAGGAACAATGTCGCCTTCCTTAAATTCTAATACGTCTTTTAGACTGACTTCTGCTTCACCTAAAGAGGTCGTAAGCTCTACTTCGGCAGTGAGAATTTCTTCTTTCAAAGCGTCGGTCCAGCGGTCATCCCCTTCATCACGGTCGCTTTGAATTCCAGCGTCTAATTTCTCGCGAATAGGTTCCAACATAGAATAAGGCATGGTCACATGAAAGTTACCACCGCCTCCGTCTAATTCAATATTAAAACTACAAACACAAACAACCTCGCTAGGGCTAACAATAGTGGCTAATGCAGGGTTTACCTCAGAGTCCATGTATTCGAAATCAACTTTCATCACCGGTGCCCAAGCTTCTTTTAAGTCAATAAAAGCTTGATCGAGTAGCAGTTGAATTATTCGCCTTTCGGTAGGGGTAAATTCTCGACCTTCAATCTTGGTATGGAATCGACCATCACCACCGAAAAAATTGTCGACCAAAATAAAAACCAGTTTTGCTTCTAGTGTAAATAATGCCGTTCCGCGCAGAGGTCGAATCCTCACCATGTTTAAACTAGTCGGTACAAACAAACTGTGAATGTATTCACTGAACTTAATCATTTGAATACCATTGACAGAAATTTCTGCACTTCGTCTCATCATATTAAATAAGCTAATACGCATATGTCGGGCAAATCGTTCGTTGACCATCTCTAACGATGGCATTCGTCCGCGAACGATTCGATCTTGCGACGAAAAATCATAAGCTCGAGCCTCCCCCGGATCGAGTGACTCGTCTTCGACTTCAACATCGCCATCGTCAACGCCATGGAGCAGCGCATCAATTTCGTCTTGGCTTAATAAATCCGACATAATTTCTCTTTAATTCAACAACATATTTAAGCGTTTCAAATTTTCTTACTGCAATACAAAACTAACAAATAGTACTTGCTCTACTGTTGGGTCATCGACCATCTTAGTCAACGACTCTTGAACTGTTATAAGCGTCTCTTCTTTTAGTTTTTCAAACCCTTCTGGGGTTTTGAGTTCATCAGCGCTTTTTTGACTCAGTAACATCAATACGTCATTTTTGAGTTGAGGCATATGAAGTTTAACGTTGTCTTTTGCTTCAGTACTTCGAACCAGAAATGACAATTTAATTTGTACTGTTCTGCTTTTTTTCGCGCCTGGTAAATTTGCGGTAATGGCATTAGGAACACCCACATAAATCGCCGGTGCCTTTTCTTCCACGACTTCATCGCTTGCAGTTTCTTCCTCTACTGGGGCGCTATCGTCCCCCATCAAAAAGAAAGCGGCTGCACCGCCACCAAGTAGCAATACTGCGGCAGCAATAATGATGATCATCTTCTTGCTGTCTTTACCGCCTTCAGCGCCACCTTCTTCAACATCGAGTTCTAAATCTTGGTCATCTTGAGCCATTGACTTGTTCCGCCTTTGAGTAAGTTTATAAGAGTGATTTTATCACTCTTAAGTATGGCTAAGTTTTACATTATTTGCAGAGAAGGAAATATCCAAGTAACGCCAAATAAACATCAAATAAAATCTACTATAGGCAATAATGCAATACTTATACCACAAGAAATATTTTCATTGTTTTCGTTATTTATCAAGGAGATAAGTTGGAGGTTAAATTTGGAACTAAAGCGCACGCCAATAAATTGGCGCTGTATACTCACGAAGTTGTGGCAGAATTGTCGGTGTATTAGTTTTAGATGTAGGTATCTAACAATCCAACGGTTTGTCTCTCTTCGCCTGGTAGGTGCTCTTCATCAAACGAGTCACCGGTTTGCGCACTTTGAGCTGATTGTTCATCTTGCTCAGCGCCAGTTTGGTTTTGCTGGACCTGAGCATCGCCTAACGCGATACCCTGCTCGGCTAACAATTCTTTGAGCTTGGCTAGATTTTCTTCAATCATATCTTTGGTTTGTGCGTTATTGACTTGAAAAACTACGTTTGTCTCTGTCCCCGTGTTCTGCAGTTTGACTGTCATAGGTCCCAACTCTGGTGGGTCCATCAGAATTTCTGCACTCGAAACTGCCTGCTGATATATCCATTGGATTCTCATGGCTAAATTGGGAGAGAAATTCGATCGCAGGGATAAACCTTGATTGATATTAGAGCTTGCAGACAAGCTGGCTGATGTCGATTGGACCGCTTGATTTAAGTCGGTTGCGCCAACTAAACGTGATGCTAGAGTCTCAGCCGAATTCGAAGTTACCAGAGTAGTCGGGTCGACAGTTTGAGCATTCGAATTTAGACCACTTGCGCCTTGCAGCTTCGATGCTAGAGAATTAACCTGACCATTGAGTGATGCTTGTTTTTGAACACCATCAGGGGAGATTTTAGCCCTTTCAGCAAGCGCCTGCAATTTAGCTTCTTTCAAAGCTTCTTCTCCAGCTAGTGAACCTACACCTTCTTTACCAATTTTGGTTTTACCTGTCACCAGCTTTTCAAAGTCAGAAAGCTTTTGAGCTGATTCATCTTCTAAATCTGACGAAGCCTTGTTGGTCAAATTATCGCCTAATAAACTTGATTTATTAAGATCTTTTATCGTATTCGACGATTCGTTCTCAATAGAAGAGGTTTGCTTACCTGCTGATTCAGCCGCACTAGCCACAACATTCACTAAACCATCCGTTTCAGTGGTTAAAGAAAGTGTAGCCTTGGTAACTTCAGATTGGTTTGCTGGATTTTGAACGTTTTTATTAACGGGTTGCAATCGTTCATTGCCATTGACACCCCCTGTAGATCCTTCGACGGCTCCCGCGTTATTAGACCCAGCACGATTAGCACCAGTCGCATTTTGAACGAGATATTGAGCGACTTCTTGTATAGAAAGACCGTCTAACACTGACGATATACCTTCTAATCCCTTAGCAGCAAGTTCAATACTATCGGTCTCGGATATAAATCCACGACTTTGAAGAAAACTAAGTAGCTCCGCCGTGTCTGGTTTAGCGGTATCTCCCGGGAACCCATCCAACATTGTTGATGCTAAATCGTTTATATAGGCATCCCTATCACCCGGAGTCATACCCTGCCAGATCGTCGACATCCCCCCAGGCTCTGCACTCAGAAATTGCTCCAAAGTTTTGACCGCTACGGAATTGTCCATATTTCCTGAATTCGAAACGGTAAAAGGCGGCAAGTTGTTGCCATTATTCGCTTCGAATCGAATGATAGATTGCCGATACTCAGGGCTTGCAAGCTTCTGCTGTGAATTATTTTGTTGTTGATTTTTCTGCTGATAAAGCTCTATCTGACGAGCGAAACTGCTCTGCCAAGAACTGGTGTTACTAGCGCTATTTTGTCCGTTAACCCCGCTAGACTCGGCGCTCTCTCCGTTCCCTACACCACCGTTAGACGATGACTCACCAGAGAAAACCAGATTCAAAAATGATATTGGCATGAACTAAGAGCCCTATAACAGGATAATTGTATTTAGCCTATACGTAGCAATTCCAATGCCAAACTCTCAACGACAATTGCTATTCTTTCAATTGGGTTAGCCGTATCACTGCAAGTGAATACTTTGTAGGAAAAAGAGGTACGGAATAAAAAGGCATTGAAGGGTGTATCTAAGAGCTAGATTTGGAAGAGAGCTTTGCTATAGATAAATCATTTATTGGTCTAACTTAAATCGCTGACCGATTAATGCAACGGCCTCATTAAAAAATCCATTTAACTTCTCTAGGTCGTAATTCTCGTTATTCAAGCAATTATCCCGAGCATTATTTTCTATCGTGTCGCAATAATTAGAAAAAGCAAGGACACCTATATTTCTACTACTGCCCTTTAAACTATGCGCTAATCGAAAGATATTTTCTTGATCGCTACTCGGATCTAGCTCGGCAATTTGGATAAGTTTAGCTTTACTATCCGAGATATAGGATTCGATGAGCATATTAATGTCATCTCCCATGATTTCACATAGTTCGTCTAACATATTGTCGTCGACAATTTTTTCCACTGCGTTTCACCTTTGCTACCGGTGCAAAAAATTAGCCTCTATTTATCAAACTAATTCAGATTGCATTGCTTAGAATAAAATAGAAAATCCTTACCTAAACCGACATCAATCCAGTTCTTCATCGAAAGACCAGATATAACAAGCGATTACTCGCGAACCACCGTCTAAATAATCAATGGAATCGCAGAGATTCAAAAGTAAAGGTAGCCCTCTACCACTATAGTCCTTAATTCCTTCTTTTAACAATCTTTCTACGTCAAAACCGCTTCCGCTATCAGTCAACTCAAATGTCAGCTTGCCACCAGTTTCGGTGGGCTGATGGTCGACTGAAACATCAACAAAGCCACCCTCAAGAGACTCTAAGTCCTGCGCTCTTTTTTTGTAATAATTAGCAAAGCCAGAAGTGCTGCTCTTCATTTGTGAGTCTAAACCAAGCACTCCATGGTCAAGCGCGTTATTGTAAAGCTCAGACAGTACGGTAAATACCCGTGCTCTATGCGGCTGGAGATTGCTGCAGGTCAACAATGTCTGCATCACCATAGGAATAGGGTCGAAATTTGCAAGTGACGGACCACGCAAGCGTAAACAAAGCGCTGAGTCAGACGTACCGGAAAGTTGATTGCCTTGACTTGAATTTGATACACCTTCTTCCGCGGTGATGCTCGGCAAACTGACTTCTAACAGGCTAACATCATCAGTTTGTTCTTTACGCCCACAAAACTCGTCAACATCTTTGATCAAGGCCTCACAAATATTCTCTTCACAAAGCTCCTTTTTAATGATTTGTAAAAGCCTATCTTCACCAAACATTTGCCCGTTTGCATCTTCTGCTTCAATGATGCCATCGGTTACCGCAATTAATTTATGCGAAGGCGTAAATTCATACCCTTTGCATAAGACTTCAAACTTTTCAGGTGATTGAATACCGAGCGGTAAATGGGTCGAACTAATGGACTCAAAGGTACCGGTTTCTGTATTAATCAAATAGGAATCTGGTGCGCCAGCGTTCCAAATTGTCAGAGTTTGATCACGCGTATCAATATCAATAACAATCACACAACAAAAGATACCTCTTGGGAGCACGCCATACAATCGTTTGTTCATTTCGACCATAAGATCTGGGATTGAGAATCCTTTGAGGGTCATACCATAAAAGATTTCTGATGCGGGCATTGCCCCAATTGCCGCAGGTAATCCATGTCCAGTAAAGTCAGCCAGTAATAATCGCATTCCACCCATCGGGCGTTCTGCTGCTAGCATTAAATCACCATTAAAAATAGACATCGGCGACAAATGATAATTGATATTTTCTGACTCTAAACATCCACGATGTGCGATGTTATTAAATATCCGTTTTGCAGCCTCTTGCTCTTGGATTAAATGTTCATTATGAAAGGCTATTTTTTCTTGCTGTTCGGCAACAGTTCGATAGAGATTAATGATCCTTTCAAACGCGTCAATTTTTGCTTTTATTATAATTTTGTTAATGGGTTTAGAGACAAAGTCATCACCACCGGCATCAATACATCTCGCCAGGTCACTTGCCTCAGTCAGTGAGGTAAGAAAAATAATGGGGAACCATGCTCGGTTTGATTGTTCTTTAATAATCTCGGCAACTTCGTAACCGTCATAACCCGGCATTAAAACATCGAGTAAAACGAGGTCGGGATCATGTTCAGTGAATTGTGAAACTGCAAGAGCGCCATCAAGGGCCTGAATAACTTCGTGGCCCAAGTTCTCAAGAACGCGTGAGAGGATTATTCTATCGGTAGTATTATCGTCTGCGATGAGTATTTTCAAAATAACTCACCGTATTAATCAAACAATTTCAAAGAGCTGTTCGAAGTTGGAAATAGTGAGTATTTTCCGTATGTCTTCGTTGCATCCTGTCAGTCTAATGTTCGAAGAGTCTCCGCCTGAATGATCTCGCAAAAGTAATAACATCCCTAACGCAGAGCTGTCCAAATAAGTGGTATCACTCATATCGACTGATATATGACCAGGTACAGGAGACACTTTTTCATACGCCCCTCTAAATGCCTGATGAGCACTAAAATCGAAGCGCCCTTCAATGGATATGGTTAATGACGTCCCGTCAGTTGAAGTAGCAGAAGTAACTGCCATTTTCTCACCTCTCTCGATTCTTTGGGAAATTAACTATTTCGCTGAACGACTATCAAGCGATAATAGTGACTCATATTGCTCTAAGCATAGTCCAGATTTAAATTTTTAACGAATTTAATTAGTAACTATTATTTTCTGAAAATAGCAGATTAGAATCTGACTATTCTATTGATTTTGCACGATAAATTTAGATATGCCTTTCAGTGGTATCACATGCTTTGCACCACCGATGGCTACTGCAGAGCCAGGCATTCCCCATACAACACTCGATTCTTCATCTTGTGCCACGGTTTTAGCGCCAAGGTCGCTTAGCCTCTTAAGACCATTAGCGCCATCTTTTCCCATACCCGTTAATATTATCGCTAAACATTTTGCAGGTTTTAATTGCACAATTGAATCGTACAACACATCAACCGACGGTCTGTGCCGATTCACCTTCTCTCCATGATCAATGGTTGCCCAATACCCACCACCTTCACGTTTAATCTTCATATGCGCGCCGCCGGGCGCCAAGTAAGCATGACCATTTTGAAGTTTTGTCGTTGCAAGCACCTCTTGCACTTTTATCTCTGTTTGGAGATTAAGCCGCTTGGCAAAAGAGGAAGAAAATGACGGCGGAATATGCTGTGCCATAACGATCGGTGGCAAGTTCGCTGGCAAAGTCGTTATCAATTCTCTGATTGCTTCTGTCCCTCCAGTGGAAGCGCCTATTGCAATCAGGTCAAACTGGCCTGTCGCATTAGTCACTTTATGTATTTCTCGTTGTTTACTCTGGTTTTTTTCAAGCGCGGTGGTATTACACTTAGAAGCCGCGATTACTTTACCAATTAACTCAGACGATAACTCAGTTAGTTTACCTTTCACGTCTGTACTGGGTTTGCCGACAAAGTCAAACGCTCCGACTTCCAACGCTTCAATGGTTGTATCGGCTCCCGCTTGAGTTAAGGTCGAGACCATGACGACCGGCATTGGCCGTAATCGCATCAGATTCTTTAAGAATGTAATGCCATCCATTTTTGGCATTTCTACATCAAGCGTTAAAACATCGGGTGAGTATTTTTTGATTTTCTCTCTGGCATCAATAGGATCTATCGCCGTAGCAACGACTTCGATGTGCTCGCTGCTTTGTAAAATTTCAGTCAATAAAACGCGAATAAACGCTGAATCATCAACAATTAACACTCTTACTTTATTCATAAACTTCTTAATCTAATCCCTATAAAAATTACTAAACAGATTAATCAAACAACTCAATTTCACCTTCAGTTTTCTGGTGAGTAATACGTTCAAAGTAGGTTTCGTCTCTCGTTTCTACAGTAGAATTGTGCTTACTAATTAATTTCTTCATCTTTACTTTACCCGTTTTAGGTAGGTACATTACTTTACGTGGATAGTTACCGCCAACATCTTCAGCAAGAAGATTCAGTTGCTCTAAGATGATATATTCTTTAACAAAATTGATATTCTTTTTACCCACATCCGTCACACCTTTCATCACACGACCGCCACCAAATATTTTTATTTCCAAATTATCTCGATTTCCACCGTTACGAAGAATATCGTTAATCATCTGCTCCATCGCAAAGTTACCGTAACGCGCAGCATCTTCTTGTTGTGAACTTGAGGCTGAGTTACCGATAGGAAGCATAAAATGATTCATCCCCCCAAGACCGGCAACGGGGTCTCTTACACAAGCAGAAATACAGGAACCTAGAACAGTCGTAATCGCTTCATTATGAGCAGTGACATAAAATTCTCCAGGGAGGATTTTTGCCGTAGAAAGTCCCGTAGTCTTATCCCAGTAACGATTAATGTGATTGAATTCTTGCCAACAAGAAGGTAGATTTTCCCTTTGATAACCAACGCTCATTAATGAATTTTCCTAAAGATGGTTTTGCCTAAATTTTCGTAATTAAGTTTGTGCTTCCCTAAACTCTCAGAGTGTCCCAATATTAAGTAACCTCCAACTTCTAACATTTCACTGTATCGTGCAATTAGTTTTTCTTGGGTGTGTCTATCAAAATAAATGAGTACGTTACGACAAATAATCAGTTGAAAGGGCCCTTTCATTGGCCAATCTTGCATTAAGTTTAACTGCTTAAAGTGAACGTCCTTTTTGAGCACGTCAGATACAATTTTTTGATTACTACGGCATTGCGTATCTCGACTGAACCACTTAGTATATTCAGACGAGATAGGTGCCAATTTTTCATCTGAATAAATGCCCGCTCTTCCAGTATCTAACACATTAGTATCAAGGTCAGTCGCCAGAATTTTGAAATCGATTCCTTTTGGTTTGTTTTTTAAATTATGCCAAACCATCGAGAGAGTATAGGGTTCCTCTCCGGTAGAACAGCCTGCAGACCAAATCCTTATTCTCCGGTGGTTTGTACTGAATAATTTTGGAAAGAACACATCCTCCAGATGGTCAAAGTGGTGCTCTTCTCTAAAAAAGTGCGTTAAATTAGTGGTGAGCGCATTCACAAATGCTTTTTGTTCATCCGTGTCTTGGACAACAAAATCTAGATATTCACCAAACCGCTGAATGCCATGTTTTCTGAGTCGTCTTGCTAAGCGTGAATAAACCATGTCCTCTTTACGTTCAGAAAGACTGATACCCGACACTCGGTAAATTATTTTAACAACACGCTCAAAATCCTCTCGACAATACTCAAACTCTCGGTGTTTATTCAAATTGGTAGCCACTACCTAAGACACTCCTATTATCCTTGTACAAACTTATAGCATCATTAGCTACCTAGCTTAAACGCCCTATTAAAACTCTTGCCAATCGTCATCAGTAGACTTTGTTGTTTTCATGGAAGCAGTTCGTTTTTTAGCAGGAGAAACTATCGCTTCACCTTTAGCACCACTTTCATCGCCCGTTTTAAAGAAGCTCATGAGCTCTAACATATTGCCCGCTTGTTCTGTTAATGCTTCGGCAGCCGCTGCAGCTTCTTCAACCAGCGCCGAGTTTTGCTGAGTCATGCTATCCATTTGAGTAATGGCTTGATTAACCTCTTCAATGCCGTTTGCTTGCTCTTCACTGGCGTTGGCAATTTCACTCACTAACGATGACACGTTTCTAACAGAATCAACAATTTCCGACAGTTTCTGTCCGGAATCATTAACCAGCTCGGTACCTTGATTCACTTTGTCCACACTGTTACTGATTAACGATTTAATGTCTTTCGCCGCGCTGGCACTTCGTTGCGCTAAGTTTCTAACTTCTGCCGCTACCACCGCAAACCCGCGACCTTGATCACCGGCTCTCGCGGCTTCAACGGCAGCATTTAATGCCAATAGGTTAGTTTGGAAAGCTATCTCATCGATTACACCAATGATGTCAGAGATTTCTCGTGAAGCATTGTTAATTTCCTTCATTGCTACTACAGCATCTTCTACCACCTTCCCGCCACTTTCGGCCTGCTTCATAGTTTGTTCACTCAAACTGTTCGCTTTGCTAGCCGCCGTTGAATTCTCTTTCACCGTTGCGGTTAACTCCTCCATACTGGAAGCGGTTTCTTCTAAACTAGACGCTTGCTCCTCGGTTCTTTGACTAAGGTCTGTATTACCTTGTGAAATCTCGCGAGATGAGGTCGACACATGACTTGACGACTCCATGATTTCACCCACCATATTTCTCAAGTTCTCTATTGTCGTGTTAACAGCGCTTTGCAGTTCACCGAAAGATCCTTTGTATTCACCATCCATCGATTTTTGTAAATTACCATTCGCCATTTCAGTTAAAACACCCTTACAGTTATCAAGCGGCTCTCCGACTGTATCTAACATGGTGTTAATTGAACTTGCTAAGTTTTTCATAAATCCATCAAACTCTTCGGCATCAATCCGCTCTGTTAGCTTCCCTTGGACTGCATTACTAATTAATGTTTCAACTTGAGTTTGAGCATTGACTTGTTCAGTATTATCTGTCCACTCAACAGCTGCTCCAAGATGATTCCCACTTTCGTCAAACAGAGGAATCGCTGTTAATTGAAAATGAAGACTAGCCACCTTAATTTTGGAAGTGTAAGGAAGATTCTCGGGTTTCAACAAGTTCTGTTGATGCGCAGGATTAGCGTGAAAACTGTCATAGTTAGTACCGATAAGTTTATCCACCGAGAAAGCCGGTAGCACGGTTTTAATCTCAGCTTCTCGTTTGCGTAACATTGCTTCAATGGCTGGGTTCATGTAGTTAATATTGCCATCAGGATCGGCCATCATTAAATTAACGGTCATGCCTTGCGTTGCCGATACAAGCCGTCCAATTTCTATCTCTGCTTTCACTTGTACGGTGATATTAGACCACTCTAGACTTGAGCCTACATACTTTCCCTGGTTGTCATTAATTGCCGCTACATTTAATTGTATTGTTTCTTCGCCTAATTCAATTTTCGTTTCGAAAGGGAGGTTTGTTGGGTCTGCCAATAATTTCCGTTGATGAGCTGGATCTTTATGGAAATCATCGATACATTTTCCCATCATAAATTCTTCAGTTGCATGAAATCCTGGCCATATATTTTGTAAAACTGATTCAAGTGACTTTAACAAAGTAAGACTCGAGCCATTTAAGTAAGTAATGAGTAATTCACGATCAACCATCATCATAGCTGTAGCCGATCCGCTCATTGCTCCTTGCATTTGTGAAGCCGCATGAAATAACTTTGTTTGCTCAGTGATATCAGTTGCATATTTTACGATTTTTGTAGGCTTGTTATTCAAATCCATAATCGGGTTGTAGGACGCCTGAATCCATACCTCACTACCATCTTTCGCAATACGTTTATACTCTCCGGCGTGGTATTCGCCGTTATTTAATGACTTCCAAAATGATTTATATTCATCACTTGCTTTAAATTCCTCGTCAACAAAAAGACTATGATGTTTTCCTTTTATTTCATCTAACTTGTATCCCATCGCATTTAGGAAATTATCATTAGCAGTCAAGACAATACCGTCCAAATTAAATTCAATAACGGCTTGAGATTTACTAATTGCGCTGACTTGTCCATTAAAATCGGCATTAACCTGTTTTTGCTCTGTCACGTCAGTCGCAAATTTTATGACTTTATAAGGCTTTCCATTCTTATCTAGGATTGGGTTATAAGACGCCTGAATCCATATTTCTTTGCCATGATTCCCTATTCTTTTATACTCGTCGGTCCTAAAATCACCCTGTCTCAAGTCCGTCCAGAAAGCCTCATATTCGCGGCTATTTCTATATTCTGGTTCCACAAACATACTATGGTGCTTTCCTTTGATTTCAGAAAGTTCATAGCCCATCGCTTGTAAGAATAAATCATTGGCATCTAATATCGTCCCTTGCATATCAAATTCAATGACGGCTTGCGAGCGTCGAATCGCTTCAACTTGACCAGCTAACTGTTCCAAATCATTGTTAATATTTAATTCACTCATGGCTATATCCTAGATAGTTCAATTTACGATTCGTTATATGTAATTATCAATATTACTTAGGTTTAGTCGTTTTGATTACAAAAGTAATCATCAACTCGTAAGTTCACTCCAATCATTTAAATTAGAGCTTTCTAAAATCTTTTTCGTCGAGAGCTCGTTTTGTTTTGATACATTTTATAAACTTGGGGATTTACATTCCAAGTTAACTTTAGAGCCTTCTTTACCCGCTGACTTTCTACGTTAAATACGCTCACAACCGCACTCAGCACGAAACTATGACATCGTTCAATTGTGTTGGTTAACTCGGTCTTAAGCACTTTCATTGCTGTTACATTGCAATTAACTTTTGGGTAATTAATTTTGGGTACCAAGTCAATAGCTGATACCATCCCCCTCTCCAATCGATGCTGTTTGTCTTAATGATTAAATACCCATCCAAAATATTTAGTCGTTAGTTACAGACTGATGAGTTATCCCAACTATCACGTTGATAGAAGATGAATCTCAACAAAACTCTTCTATCAAAACCTGACGTACTATACAGATAACTCGTCGAGATCAATGAGTTTACAAATTTCTAAAATAATGATCATTGACTGCTCGATTTTAGTAATACCTTTTATGAACTTTGTATCTATATTACTACCTAACCGCGGCGCTTTTTTCAAATCAATGGCTTTAACATCATAGACATCAGCAACGGCGTCTACCACTACTCCGATGATCCCTTCTATTCCATCCGCAAGTTCAGTTTTAAGAATAATGACAACGGTGGTACTGGTATAAGTGACGTCTGGATATTGAAAGCGAACTCTTAAATCGATAATCGGAACAATCGTTCCACGCCAATCAATGACACCTCTAATATATTCTGGTGTATTAGGCATTGGCCGAGGCTCTATCCAGCAGTGAATTTCTTGAACCGCCAAAATATCAACACCGTACTCATCTTTACCCATCATAAAAGTGAGATATTGACTCTCGATATTGTCGTTTATGAGTGCTTCTTTTTTCTCTAATTCAACCATTGCTCACTCCGGTGTATGGGTGTTCGATTAAATCGAGACTTAGTAACTTGGAAAGTTCGAGTAAAGTCACTGCATTATCATCAACCGTCATTACACCGGCTGTAAATCGAGAATCGACTCCGCTACCATACTCTGGCACTTCAGAAATTTCAGATTCTTCCATATTAAAGACATCCGAAACACCATCGACAACACATCCCATTAAACGTTCTTTTTCAGATTCGATAACCTTGAGAATAATGATTACAGTTGTATCTAAATAGCTGGCCTTTTTAAATTTAAAACGAGTCCTTAAATCCATCACAGGTACTATTGTTCCGCGAAGATTTAGCACACCTTTTATAAAAAAGGGTGAGTTCGGTAAAAAAGTGGGATTCTCCCACCCTCTTATTTCTTGAACACTCAAAATATTAACTGCGAACTCTTCGCCACCAACATCAAAGCTCAAAAATTGAGTGCCTTTGTCTTCATCCCCAACGTCCATATTAAGCGCCGTAAGATTCTGATTTTGTTCGGCAAAAACACCTTCTAGTTCTGAAGTCATTCTATGATTCCTAGCGGTTTACTTTTTTGGCTTCGCCAAAATTAATTGGAATGCTCATTTAAGCTACTTCATTTCTTAACTTGTTTGCCCGCTCGCTGGAACGCCTAGACAAACCGACAATATCGAGTATCAGCGAGACTCTGCCATCACCTAAAATAGTCGCTCCGGAAAGCCCTTGCAGTGATTTGTAATGGCTTTCTAAACTTTTAATAACCACTTGTTGTTGTCCGAGAAGTTCGTCTATTTTGACTGCAATTTTTCTATTCTCACCTTCTACTATAGCGATAAGTCCTTCATTCACGGTCTGTCTTTCTGTCTCGATTTCAAACTCTTCGCATAGGTCGACAATGGGTATATATTCACCATCATTCTTATATACTGGCATGTCGCCTGCTATTCGAGTTAACTGAATTCCAGACAAAGGAATGGACTCTACAATCGATGCTAAAGGAATGACATAAATTTGGTCTGCCGCTCTCACTAATTGACCGTCTAAAATTGCTAAGGTTAAAGGAAGACGAATAGTAAAAGTGGTTCCTTTTCCCAACTCTGAGGAGATGTCTACAGTACCGCCCAGGTTATTAATATTTCGTTTAACCACGTCCATACCGACCCCTCGACCTGAAACGTCACTAACAACAGCCGCAGTAGAGAATCCAGGTTCCATGATCATACCGATAATTTGCTCTCTAGGAACATCGACACCTTCGGAGATTAATCCCTTCTCAACCGCTTTCGCTTTAATAATATCGGGATCAATTCCAGCACCGTCGTCTTTAATTTCAATGATGATGTTGCCACCCTGATGATAGGCTTCAAGTGTCACCGTTCCAGTTTCAGACTTACCAGCAGCAAGTCTTTTCTCAACGGATTCAACACCATGGTCTAATGCATTTCGAACAAGGTGAGTTAACGGATCACCAATTTGTTCCATCACGGTTTTATCCAGTTCTGTGTCTTCACCTTTGATAATTAGATCTATTTTCTTGCTTAGCTGCGCCGACAAATCTCTAACCATTCTAGGTAACCGATTGAATACAAATCCAATCGGTAGCATTCTAATTCTCATAACACTTTCTTGAAGTTCTCGGGTATTCGCCTCCAGCTCTCTCAATCCGCTGATTAATTGTTCAACTTTAGTCATGTCAAAATTATCGCCGAGTTCTCCGAGCATTGATTGGGTAATGACAAGCTCTCCGACTAAATCAATCAGGGTATCTACTTTGTCGATACCAACTCGAATAGATGCAGTGGTGTTTGACTTCTTCGGTGGTGGAGTTTTTGCTTTAGGAATAGCAACCAGTTTTTTATCGGTCGCTTTGTCAACAGCCGCTTCTGGCGATATAGCTTGCGGTGCGCTCTCTACTTTAGCAGCTTGTTCCACTGTTGAACTCGCGGGTTCAACCTCATTTGAACTTTGGGAAACACCGGCGTTTTCAGCGCCTAGTTTTTGCAAACTTAATTTGCAATCGTCTTCAACCCATTCAAAAACTTCTCGAATGGCATGTTCGGATTCTTCGGTATCTAATTCTAATTGCCAAGAGAGATAACAATTCTCCGGGTCGAGGTCTTCGAAGCTTGGTACTTTACTGACATCAACCATTGGACGTAGTCCACCGAGCCCAGTCAACTCCTTAAACATTCTTAAGGGTTCATTCCCTGTTTGGAGAATATAACTCTCTGGTTCGAAACTTAATTTCCAGCTATTTGACCCAAGTGTTGCAGCGGTTTGTCCTTCTGCGACAGCCCCACTAGACGATTCATTGTTTTTATTGTCTGGCGAGCCGGTGAGAAGTTCATTAAAATAGGCGACTAATTCTTGGTAATCATTACTCACTTCTTCTCCATCCTGTAGTTTGTGCAACATTCCTCTTAAGCAGTCGACAGACTTTAGTAATAGGTCAATTATTTCTCTTGTTATCTGTCGGCTACCATCTCGCATTTCGTCGAGCAAAGTTTCTAGGACATGAGTAAATTCAGCCACTTGATTGAAGTTAAAAGTAGCACTGCCGCCCTTGATAGAATGAGCCGCTCGAAAAATTGTATTAACGTTTTCTAGATCTGTATCTTCTTCTAGGTCGAGCAATTCTTGTTCCATTACATCAAGCCCTTCGAAACTCTCTTCGAAAAAGACTTCATGAAATTGGCTTAGATCGATTTCCATTTTAGATTCCTAATCAGCTCAAAGCGGGTAAATCTGGTCTGGCAGTAATAATGATTAGCCAACGACCTTATTTACGGTGGCGAGCAATTGATCTGGGTTGAAGGGTTTAACAATCCATCCAGTCGCACCAGCACCGCGACCTGCCTGCTTTTTGTCAGAAGATGACTCTGTCGTGAGCATTAGTATTGGAGTAAATTTAAAGGCGGGAAGCGCTCTCAGTTCCTTGCACAGCGTTATTCCGTCCATGTTTGGCATATTTACATCAGTAATAACGACATCAAAGCTCTGCTTTTTAGCAATCTCTAGGGCAAGAGCACCGTCTGCCGCATCAGTCACTTCAAATCCAGCACTCTTCAGTGTAAACGCGACCATTTGTCGCATTGATGCTGAGTCATCAACTGCTAGTATCTTTGTCATTCAGGCTGTCTCCAGGTAGTTCAATTAATTTAAAGCGTATTGCGTTCCATTTATACGTTCTTATAATCCGAGGTGCTCATAAAGTCCTAAAGACTTGCTTGCCTCAATGAGTCCATTGGTCGGCTTTTGCCAACTCAATTGTTTATTTTGTTTTTCAACTTCTTGTTTAAAAGCATAGATAAGTTGCAGTCCGGCAGTGTCTGCCCGCTCTACTTTATCGGAGATGAGTACTATATGAGGCTTTTTTGCCAACGCGGATTGAAGACGCTCTTTTAGACCTGCTGCATGCATGATATCTAGAGCCGTTCCTAAACTAACTGTTGTTTTGTCGCTCACCAGCTATATCCCCTCTAATAAAACTGTCAAACAGTCTTCAATGAGCCATCAAATGGATAGAGTGAAATTTGACGATATATAAAAGACTAACTTAAGGTATAGCAGAATTTCGAAAAGATACTAAAAAATAGTTCGAATTTTATTCCTTAAACGACAGTAACTTACATGTAGGGGCTCAAATAGTTGGATATAACCGTAAAATCTTATAAATGATATTTTTATATCGAGTTAGAATTGTTTTTGGCGTAGGAACGCCTGAGTGGACATTTCGTCATTTTGCGAGCTTTCAATCTTGTTCTTATCGCTATTTTCTTTGATTTTCATTTTATCAATTGCGTGAGTGATGGCATTGGCTCGGCTACTATCGCTTCGCCAATTGTCTTGGCTCTTGCTAAGGTTTTGTTCGCTTTCATTAACGACCAATTGCTGCTGCCCTATGGCAGTATCCAGCTTAGTCAAAAATAAGTGATACTGCTGTAGTTGATCACCATACATGCCTTGCTGGGTTTTCATCGACATAGAGTTAACATACTCCGTGCGATAGTTTCTTAACTGCGCCAGCTTGTTGAGCTGCATTTTACGGAGCTCTAGCGATTTACCGAGGTTTTGCGCCGCCTCTTTTTCTTTATTGTCAGCAAGTTTCTTGATCGGCTGTAGCCGTTTAGAAGAATTCATTTAGGTAGTTACCACGTATTTCAAATTAGAAATCAAAAAATAGAGAAAACCAAACAACCTAATAGTAAGTATAACCAATACTTACGGTCATTGCGTCATCATTTGTTGGAGTTCGTCGATGCTTGCTTCCATTTCGACTTTCTCATTAATCTTTTGACAAAGAAAGGAGCGAATAGAAGGCATGCTGTTGATTGCATCATCGATCACCTTATCACTTCCTTTTTGATAGGCCCCGACAGTGATCAAATCTTTATTTTGCTGATAGCTCGAATAGAGATATTTTAGCTGAGAAATGGCATCTCGATGACTGTCGTCCGTTATTTGATTAATAACTCGGCTCACAGACCCTTCAATATCGATAGCTGGATAATGCCCAGAATCTGCCAGTTCTCTGGAGAGAACAACATGACCGTCTAAAATAGCTCTCGCTGCATCTACGATAGGATCTTGTTGATCATCGCCTTCTGCCAGTACCGTATAAAAGGCCGTAATAGAACCGGTATCGTGATCACCATTACCCGCTCGTTCTACCAGCTGTGGCATTTTCGCGAACACTGAGGGTGGATATCCTTTAGTTGCCGGAGGCTCACCAATTGCCAAAGCGACTTCTCGCTGTGCTTGACAAAAACGAGTAAGAGAGTCCATTAACAGCAAAACATTTTTGCCCGTATCTCTAAAATACTCGGCGATAGTTGTTGCTGCCATCGCTCCTTGAATTCGCATTAAGGGTGAGTTATCCGCGGGCACCGCAACAACAACCGCTCGACGGAGACTTTCTTCTCCCAGGATTTGTTCTATAAATTCTTTTACTTCCCTTCCTCTTTCGCCGATTAATCCTACAACGATTATCTCTGCTTCAGTGAATCGTGTCATCATTCCTAGCAACACACTCTTTCCGACACCACTTCCGGCCATCAACCCCATTCTTTGACCACGACCAACAGTTAATACCGAGTTTATCGAACGTACACCTACATCGAGTGGTTCTGCAACTGGCTTGCGTTTAAGCGGATTAATGGTTTCTGCCACTAGCGGTCTGGTCTGCGCGCAATGAATGGGGCCTTTATCATCGATAGGTTGACCTTGACCATTAAGCACTCGGCCTAGCAGGGCATCACCAACAGGAATTTCTGGCGCTCTACCTGTGGGAATCACTCTGGCCCCGGGCCCCAGTCCTTGAATACTGCCAATCGGCATCAGAAATATTTTGTCGTCGGAAAATCCGACCACCTCAGCATCTTCAAGTGCGCCGGAGATTGTTTCAATTTGGCATCGCTCGCCGATATTGACGTTACAACCGACGGCCTCGAGTGTCATTCCAATCATTCGTGTTAATCTGCCTTCGACCACAATGGACGAGACATTATCCAGCTTAGAACGATAACCCGCTAGAAAGTCACGAAAAGATTCATCCGTTTGCATCATCTTCGCCTGCTCTTTGACCACCAGCGATCCGGCTAAATAAAACGGCAATTTGTCTATCGACGGACGCATCAACATTCGAATTATCCGTTTTAAGTAAACAACCGCCACGCTCCATGGATGGTTCTTCGACTAGTTGCCATCGTGAATCAGGTGAGTCGGAGTGGATTGACAATAGCTGCCGAACAATTGTGGCATCGTCAGGATGAAGTAACACCTGTATATTTTTTGAACCAATGGGTAGTAGTTTTAAAGCGTCTCGTATGATCGCTATTAATTGGGTGGGATCTTGTTTTAATTCTCGCCTAACGATTTGGCGAGAAACGGCAAACGCTAGTTCCAACAATTCTTGCTGGGTTTTTTCCCCACAGGCTTGTACTGGCTCAATAAGCTGGGACAACATTCCTTCTAGCAAATCAGTTTTTTCTTTAATTTCAGATTCAGCAGATGCTAACCCTTCACGTTTACCTTTTTCGAAACCTTCTTTGTAGGCTTGTTCTTTGATTTGATTCAAGGCGTCTTCTGATATTTTTTCGACACTAATTATTTCTTCTTCTACCGGCTCTTCAACGGGTTGACGAAATATCTTTTCTGCTGGCGCGTCGATTGCTGGCATTTCCCACTTTGCGAACCCAGTGACATTTCGAAGTGGTTTAGCAGGCTGGTGTGATTTACTTTTAGTGACCATTACAAACTCTTAGAATCATTTATACCATTTCTTCGCCGCTGCCACCGAGAGCAATTTCTCCAGATTCAGCCATTCGTCTTGCAATTGTTAAAATTTCTTTTTGAGCAGCTTCAACTTCGCTTAGCTTCACCGGTCCCATCGCTTCTAAATCATCGCGCATAAGTTCTGCGGCACGTTTTGACATATTCTTGAGAATTTTTTCTTTAATAGCTTCTTCACAAGCTTTCAATGCGACAATTAATGTGTCTGTCGAAATTTCCCTTAGTAGTGCTTGGATACCGCGATCATCGACTTGCTCTAGGTTATCAAAGACAAACATTAAATCTTGAATTTGTTGTGCAAGATCTTCATCAGTTTCTTTAATAGAATCCATAATAAGTGCTTCGTTGGAACCGTCCATAAAGTTCATAATGTCAGCTACCTTCTTAACCCCACCAATTTCATGTGCTTGAGTTGATCCACTACCAGTAAATTGTTTTTCCATGATATCGTTAAGTTCTTGCAATGCGTCTGGTTGTACCGCTTCCAACGCTGCAATTCTCATGGTCAAATCTATTCGTACTTTATCCGGTAATAATTTCAAAACTTCTGCGGCTTGATCAGGATCCAAATAGGATAAAATAATTGATTGTATCTGAGGGTGTTCAAAACGAACCACGTCCGCAACCGAGCGAGCGTCCATCCATTTCAGTGTATCAAGGCCTTTGGTATTAGCACCGGCCAAAATGCGATCAATTATTCCACCGGCTTTTTCATCACCGAGCGCGGTTTTTAAAGTGTTACGAATATAATCTTCGGTGCCTATTCCAATTCCGGTTTGTTCTTCTACTTTCTCTAAAAATTCACTCACTACCGCTTCAACGGTTCCTTTACCCACATTTTTCAGCGATGCCATACTCATTCCCAAAACTTGTACTTCTTTGGGGCCCATGTGTTTTAATACTTCTGCAGCAGTATCTTCGCCTAAAGACAGCAACAAAACAGCTGCCTTTTCAACGCCACTGACTTTTTCCTCCTTACTTTCAGCCATCTTCTTCAATCCAACCTTTAACTAACTGAGCCACTAATGTTGGGTTGTTACTCACAACACCTTTAGCTTGTTCTAATTTTTCGACTTCACCAACGGTTGGCGGAGGTAATTCCAAATTTTCATGACCAGCGAGCGTAATTTGATCACTCGCTAATCCGGAATCATCTGCTAAACCTCCTCCCAAATCGCCAAACTCATTTTCTACATCACCGGAAGATGAAGCGGCAATAGCCGGCACTGTCGAAAGTTTACTAAACAGCGGTTTTAGAACAACAAATATTAAAGCTAAACCTAAAATAAGCGCTATTGATGGTTTCAAAAGTGTCTGAAATAATTCACCTTCATAGAATTCCGGAGGCGCGGGAGCCGGTAGAGTTTCCCCTGCAACAAATGGAAAAGACTCAACACTGACAAGATCACCCCGCTGTACACTAAAACCAACAGCCGCTTGTATCAGTCGACTAATGCGATCTAATTCAGTTGCTGTTCTTGCAATCTTTTGACCGGCATTCGCAATGTCGTCAACATAATCCAATCCTATCGAAATACTCAATCTTTCGACCACTCCTACTTGCGGTAATATATGGCTAATCGTTGTATCCAGATCGAAATTTCGTTCGGCTTCAACACGGCGATTAGCACTGCTCAATGACTCGTTATCTCCCGCAGCTCCAGCGGTGCTATCCGTAGGAATTGCAGAGTTAGCCGGCGGTTGATTAGATAATGCGCCTGGAACACCTCCAGCGGTACCGGAATTGCGGTTGTCTTCAATCGTTCTTTCACTTCTGATCGCTGGAAGGTCTGGATTAAACGTTTGAGACGTTTGTTCTTTTTTACTAAAATCCATATCGAGATTAACTTGAACGGTGTATGCGGCCGCTCCGACAATCGGTGTTAATATTTGCTCGATTCGATTTCGAATTTCTTCTTGGCGATCACGCACAATATTAAGTTCTCGAGAAGTTGATTGTTGAGAGTTGCTCATCGAACCTGAGTGATAAAGTCTTCCGTATTGATCAGTAATACTCACCTGATTACGTTGCATATTCGGAATACTTCCTGCAATTAAATCGACCATCGCGTTACTTTGTTCTTCAGAAATAGAACCTCTAGAATAAAGATTTAACAAAATAGAGGCACTGGGTTGTTTTCTATTTTTTATAAAAGATGATTCTTTAGGGATGGCAAGGTGGACCTTTACAGCACGCACCCCGTTAAACTGTTCAAGAGTTTGTTTTAGTTGATTCTCTTGACTGCGAAGTAAACGTGCCTTCTCCATTCGTTGTGATACACCAAACCCGCTGTCTTTATCGAGATAGGATCGACTACTACTGTCTTCGAGATTAACACCTTGAGCGCCTAATTCCATTTGAATTCGTTTAAAATTAGCCTGGGGGATCAGTATCCGTCCGCTCGTCGCGACTTGATAAGGGATTTGTTGTTGCTCTAAATAATTTATTACGTCCATCGATGCTTCAGGCTCAAGATTAGCCAAAGGCCTCATAGGAGGTTCACTCGACCACAGAGCTATCATGACGCCCATAGCGATACTCCCTGCAATAGCGATGAGAATCCCAACTTGCTTCAATGGCGCCAAACTTCCCATACCGGGCAATAATCCCGCGGTATTAGCGTTGACTTGCACTAATTCTGAAGTTGCTGCTTCGGCCACTTCTAACTCTCCAATAGATTCATATTTTTTCGATTTTTTCCGAAAGGGATTTAATCAACTTATTGTTACATTCTCGTTATACTTATATCGGCATATTCATAATATCTTGATATGCTGACACCACTCTATTTCTAACTTGTACTGTCGCTTGAAAAGCAACACCGGCTTTTTGCGATGCGATCATTGCTTTGACCAAACTAACACCCCCATCGCCTGTTTCTATTTGATTCGCTAAACGCCCCGATTCCATTTGCTGTTGATTCACATTATCGATGGCTTTAGTTAACAGATTTCCAAACTCAGCTCCCGCTGCGGGCGTTCCTTCAACAGGAGCACCGGCTCCGGCTTGTGCGACTTTACTCAGTTGCTGTAATTGCGCCATTAATTGATTGTTATCAAATGAAGTCTTCATCTCATGTTTCCCTAAGCCAATGACCTTTTGTCAGGAATGCAATAACCTGCTTCCCTCATTTTTGCTAATTTATATCGAAGCGTTCTTGCACTAATACCGAGCCGCTCAGCAACCGCCTTTTTCTTGCCATTACACTTGGCTAAAGAATCTATAATCAGTTGATACTCGTGATTACGCATATCGTTGCCAAGTTGCTTATCAGTAACACCTACCTCTTCAGCTTCATCGATATTTTGACTTAATACTGACGATATTGATGCGTTATTTTCTAACGCGCCACTATTTTCGAAAACCAATTCTTCGGCTTCAATAATCTCGCTATTTGCAAGAACGGATACTCGCTGGATCAAATTATCAAGTTCTCTAACATTACCTGGCCAAGAATAACTAATTAACTTTGCCTTCGCTTCAGAAGAAAAGGCCAACGGTTTTCTTCCATTGGCTGATTCGTATTTAGCCAGAAGCGAGGAAGCCAATGGCAATATATCGTTGGGACGCTGTTGCAAACTTAAACAATGAATCGGGAAAACATTCAATCGGTAATAGAGGTCTTCTCGAAAACGTTTTTGTTCTACTTCACTTTTTAAATCTCTATTGGTTGTCGCAATAATCCTTACATCCAACTTAATTTCTTTTTTTCCACCGAGTCGTTCAACTTCTTTCTCTTGGATAACTCTTAAAATTTTCGCTTGCAATGCAAGTGGCATTTCGGAAATTTCATCCAGTAGAAGCGTCCCACCTTGTGCTTGCTCAAACTTACCTGGGCTTGCTTGATGCGCGCCCGTGAATGCACCTTTTTCATATCCAAAAAGCGTTGATTCCAACATATTCTCAGGAATTGCGGCACAATTTATAGCTACAAACTTTTGTTCTTTGCGGTGTGAGTTTTGATGAATAAACTTTGCCAACACTTCTTTGCCTGCGCCACTAGGTCCAGACAATAAAACGTTCGATAACGTCTGAGCTATTTTCTGTGCATATTCATAAATTTTAATACTCGCGGGGTCTACAATAATGATTTCTTTTTCCCCTAGATCCGGTAAATATTGTTCGATCAAATCCGTTAGTGTGTCTGGGTCAAATGGCTTTTGTAAGTAGTCGCATGCTCCCAGCTTCATTGCTTCTACAGCGTCACTGACGTCGCCATAGGCGGTCATTAGAATAACTGGGAGTTGCTGGTTATTTTTGCGAATAAATTTGAGCAGTTCAATCCCACTCATCTCTCCCATTTGAATATCAGTAATGACCATATCTGGCATCGGCGATTTAGCCAGCTGCGCTATCGCTGATTCTGCGTTTTCACTGGACAGAATTTTATAACCGGAGACTTCTAAACTGGCTATCAACGCACTTCGAAGTGCAAAGTCATCTTCTACGACTAAAACCTTAGTGACCACAGGCAACTCCTTGGTCAACTTTTAGAGAATGCCGCTGGATATTCTGCTCCGGCTTTTGTTGCCAATCCTTCTTCGTCTCAAGCGGTAATTCAATGATAAAAGAGCTGCCTTCACCAAGTTCTGATTCAACCGAAATATCGCCCTTATGATCGATAACAACGCCATGAACGATAGACAAACCCAATCCGTTCCCGTGGCTTTTAGTACTATAGAAAGGCTCAAAAAGGTCCTTAAATTTATCTTTTCTTATACCCGTTCCTTGATCAACCACTTCCACGATGAAACGTGAATCTCCTCCCACAGAAAAATTGACTTGAACTTTTTTATCGCTATGTATAGAAGCTGATTTATTTGTATCGAACGCACCAATATTGCCGCTTTCAGAACTGGTGTTATTGCTAGCATCGATGGCGTTATCAATGAGATTAGCAACTGCGCCGATGAGTGCATCAGCATCAACATTTAAACGGTAGGAATCATGAATGATTTCTTTTTTGTCAAAACTAACTAAATGATTTAAATGAGCACAGCCGGACTCAATACGCTCGATTAAATTATTCAACTGGATTGAATCTTTTACTTTACGTTCACCTTTGACAAAATTAAGCATGTCACTAATTTGCCTTTCCATGAAATTTAGGCGTTCTAACAACAAACCACTAAACTCTTGTTTCTTTTCATCAGCCAATTTATTGCCAGCCAAGTGTGAACCGTACAAAATAGCCGCCGATAAAGGCGTTCTAATTTGATGCGCCAAAGACGCTACCATATTGCCGATACTGGATAATTTTTGTTGCTGACTTAATTCTGCTTGAAGTTGTCTTGTTTTAGTCATGTCTGTCAGTACGATTAACTGACCGGGTTCTGAATCTAACGCTCGCGTTTCAATGTGAACTTTTCTTCCGTCTTTTAGTGATATTTGATGACCGTCATCAGCTTGAGGCATGAAACTTCGGCTAATCACGTCTAACCATGCAGCTCCTAAAAGAGGCCTTCCAAGGATGTCGGTTGCGACGGCGTTGCAATCGCTTACAACCCCCTTTCCGTCTAAAACAACAACCCCAGAAGGTAGGATAGCAAGTAAGTCATGCAGTCGATTAGTTATCGTGTGCTTTTCATCGATTAGTTTTTGTTTTTCTTCGATGGCTTCACTGCGTTGTTCACTTGCGTTTAACAATTGACCGCTAAGCTGCTCAACTTGGCCTTCTAGATTTTGATAGGAATCAACAAAAGACCTAGAAAGTCGGTTGAGATCTGACATAACCGAACGAAGCTGTGAATTTTTTTGCGAACCTTCTGGGGCAGAGTAATTAGAAGGCTTTGCATTCACACCAAGTTCTTGTTCATTGACAGCAACAGACGAAATAATTTGAGCATTTTGTGGCATAGAATCCTCACTAGAATCAATGTAAAAGTGCCAAAGTATTTACAGCTTTAACAATCAACAATGAATAGTGCAACTTGCGTGCCGGAATAAAAATACGTAAAGATTACAATCGGTTAGCTATATTTCTAGCTAAAGGGTAAATGTGTGTGTCAATTAATTGCCATTGATAAACAAGGATTTAATCAGGTTTCTGAAGATGATACTTTCTCATTTTCTCTACTAACGTAGTACGTTGCATCTTGAGTCTTTTTGCTGAACGCGCCACCACCCAATTTTCTTCTTCGAGCGCTTTTTGGATATAACTTATTTCAGTTTGTTTAATGAATTCTTTTAGATCGAGACCGTCGGCAGGAATATCATGTCCCGCAGAATTTAACATTGTCGTAGATTCGTCTAATCTATCAGTTATTACACTCAACTCTGGCTCTTGGTAACTATTGCTCATTTGGGAGTCACGATATTCTTCTGGCAACTCTTTTAGGTCAACCACTCCGTAGGGATGTAAGATACATAACCTTTCAATTAGATTAGCCAACTCTCTTACATTACCAGGCCAGCGACATTGCATCAGCGACTGAACAGCAGCTGGACTTAGCCGGACTGAGCCCCGGTTTTCACGTTCCATACGGGCAACTAGAACACTCACAAGTTGGGTCATGTCTTCGACACGTTCCCTGAGCGCAGGCATCTCAATCGGGAAAACATTGAGTCGATAGAATAAATCTTCTCGAAATCTCGCTTCTTTAACTTCTTCTGCTAATTTACGATGGGTTGCTGCGATAATCCTAACGTTTGCAACAATAGGCGTGCTACTTCCTACCTTTTCAAAGGTTCTTTCCTGCAAAACTCGTAGCAACTTAACTTGCATTGGCATTGGCATGTCACCGATTTCATCCAAGAAAATAGTGCCTCCTTCGGCTAATTCAAAACGACCTTTACGAGCAGTTAATGCACCAGTGAATGCTCCTTTTTCATGGCCAAACAACTCACTTTCCAACAACTCGCTCGGAATTGCACCGCAATTGATGGGGACAAAAGGTTTATTACACCGTTCGGACAAGTCATGTAAATTTCTTGCCGCCACTTCCTTACCTGTTCCCGATTCACCTAGAATTAATACGCTCGCATTGCTTGTAGCAACCTGAAGAATTAATCGCTTAACTTGTTCCATAGCGGGACTAGCTCCAACCATTTTGGCACTCAATTGACTCATTCGTCCGTTTTCTGTGGAAACAGATGCGTTTTGGTTATACGCCTGACAAATATATAAAACACTTGAAAGCTCTTCGGAACTAAATGGCCAGCATAACTCACCAATAACAGAAGCATGATGTTGAAAAAGATGCTCTTTTGTTGCGGCGTTGTTGAGTAAAATAATTGGTCGATTGGGAGCTTGGTCAGACAGGTGATTATTTAAGGGCTCAAAGTCTAATGAATTGAATGTTCCTAATATCAAGATTTGAAATTGATTGTCTTGAACTGAATGACTACTTTTTGAACCCGTTTGGATTGAACTATTTTGGACTGAATTATTAATCCATTGCTGAGACGTAACCGCTTCACTTGTCATTCCCATAAATGAAATGACTGCTGAGATGGCATCTCTAATTTCTGCTGAGTCTTCAACGACGAAAAAGTGTAACGGAGCATTCATAAATTTGACTAAACCTTGTTTTCAATCTCTTTGAATCGTGCAAAAAACATACAAATCGTTTTAAAATTAATAACATAGAGGTGCTACACAATTAAGAGTAGCGTATTTGTCAAACTTTTGGCAGTTTTTGTTGCGGGAATAGCAAAGAAAATTCCATTTAGAATGAGGAATTAAAACAAGCATCATAAAAGCGGCTAGGAGTTACCGCTTAAATGAATTGGTACCACAAATAATAGGAAAAAAATCGCCGAGGAAGAAAAGGGGTCGACTAGCGACCCCTAACCGTACGACAGAAGTTAAGCGCTGGGCGGCTGTTCTCAGCAACCGCCTGACTTAATACTTCGAGCTAGAGCCCTTAATCTAAGCTGTTCTCAGCACCTTAAACCTTAAACTCTAACATTGTTCCGAGGAACATAACCGACACAAACTTTGGAGATTTATCATGGGTAATGATTTTATTTCGCAAATTTTCTGACGATCACTAATGTATAAAGCAAACCTTGTGCCAGTTACTGTTTATTCTTTCATCAAAACTTCGCGATATATTTTTGAAGATAACTAAAGTCGAGTTTTTTCTCGCCGATACTTTATCTGAGCGGGATTCTCAGTCTCTCTTTAATCGCACAATTATTCTTCTCAGTTGGTTGTGTGATTTATCGGCAATTCTCAGATGTTCGATTTTAAAAATCGAAAGCAAAATTCTCAGTTTTTCTTTCCCAAATAAATTTTATTGTTTGTTTTTGCTTTAGCGATCAACGCTTCTCACTAATTACGCGTCTCGTTATTAAGCATAAAAATAGGAGTAGATATAATGGGAAACGTACTCAATACCAATGTTTCTTCGATAAACGCACAAAGAAGCCTTTTAAGGGTGAACACAGATCTAGGCGTCACTTTTCAACGGCTTTCGTCAGGACTCAGAATCAACAGCGCGAAAGATGACGCTGCAGGACTTCAGATTTCAAATAATTTATCATCACAGATCAATGGACTGACCGTTGCTATTCGTAACGCGAATGATGGGATATCACTCGCGCAGGTAGCTGAAGGAGCACTTCAGGAATCGACTAACATATTACAAAGAATTCGAGATCTATCCATTCAATCGGCATCAGACGTTAATGGCCCAACTGAAAGATCTGCATTGCAGGCAGAAGTCTCTCAGTTAATTGAAGAGCTAGGTAGAATTGCAGATACTACTCGATTTGGTAGTACTCAGCTTCTAGATGGTTCCTTCTTGAGTAAACAAATTCAAGTTGGTGCTCAAGCCAATGAAACGATCGCTGTGAGTATCTCAGATGCACGAGCAACATCATTAGGAACTCACATTTTGACCACTGGTGGAACGATTGCAGGTGATACAGTTTCAACGGTATTAAACGGAATAGCCGCGGAAACTGACTTGTCTTTGACCACTGCTGAAGGTGGCACCGCTGCCAATATTTCCTATGCAATTAACTCCTCTGCCGCCGATATTGCAGCAGCCATTAATACCGCTGCCAACGGTATTGGCGTTATCGCGACAGCAAGTAATTCCTCCACGTTATCGGGATTAAGTGCTGCAGGTAATATTACATTCACCTTAAATGGAAGTGCGATAGCCGCAACGGTTGCCAACGCCAATGATCTGACTTCAATTGCAGCAGCGATTAATGGATCGTCCAGCGCTACCGGTGTCACAGCTACATTTGGAAGTGCTAATAATTTATCAAGCTTGACTCTGCAAACAACAGACGGTCGCGATATTTCATTATCAGCTTATACAAATGATGCTGGAGCAACTGAGAGCATTACCATTGGTGCAGATACTTTGGTTGAAGGTACTACCGTCATAGGAACCGTCGTCGGAACAGTTTCTCTGGCTAGTTCAAAAGGCCAAATAACCACCGCAACAGCCGGTACGGATGTCTTTACAAGTGCATCGTCAACCAGTAGTTTTACTTCGGTGCAGAGCGTTGATATTTCGACTTTTACAGGCGCGCAAAGCGCGATTGCTGTGGTTGATGCTTCAATTAGAAAGATCGATGCTCAAAGAGCCGACTTAGGTGCGGTTCAAAATCGTTTCTTAGCGACTATTTCTAACTTAGGAAGTATTATAGAAAGCGCGTCTGCTGCTCGATCAAGAATTACAGATACCGATTATGCAGTCGAAACCGCTAATTTAGCTAAAAATCAAGTACTACAACAAGCTGGATTGTCAGTGTTGGCTCAGGCGAACGCCTCTAGTCAGTCGATTCTGTCACTCCTACAAGGTTAGTAGAATGATTGTCCAACGCTCCCCTACCGTACGACAACTTTAGGTGAAGTATTAGGCTCTCAGTAATCAAGTAAGTATTCTTATCTTGAAGCTGAGGGCCTTTGTTTGTCTAATATATAACCAACCCCCTTGTTTCTGGTTATCAATAAAGTTTTCTCCAAATTAATTTAAAGTCGCCATTTTTAGGGCCGATACCTTCTCTGAACGCAAATTGTTCTCAGCAATTTTCGAACACCGTAAGTTATTGTTTCTCAGGCGATAGACTTTTCTGATGTAATCAGTCAATACCTCTCTCCTTTTGGCACAATACCTTGCATTGAATGAAATGTTTCTCAGACATTTATTCAAAACTACGTCTTTATTAAGACAAACGCGGATAGTTGTTAAACTATTCTTATTTTTAAGCACTTTGTAGTTTCAAGTTTAATTTAGAACTTCTCAGGTTCGTTTTAGGCTGAATATCAAAGGTTTAGGAGATTTATCATGGGTAATGTAATACAAACGAATGTATCGTCTATCGGTGCACAACGTTCTTTAGCGAGAACAAACGAAGCGCTCAGTACGACTTTTCAACGTCTTTCAACAGGGCTACGAATCAATAGTGCAAAGGATGATGCGGCAGGGCTGCAAATTTCAAATGCGTTAACCTCTCAAATTAACGGTCTTGGTGTTGCTGTTAGAAATGCAAATGACGGTATTTCGATTGCACAAACCGCTGAAGGGGCGTTACAGGAAACCACTAATATTTTACAACGTATTAGAGACCTATCAATCCAATCAGCAAATGGAACTAATAGCTCGGAACAACGTTCAGCTTTACAACAAGAAGTTTCGCAACTCCAACAAGAAATTACTCGTATAGCTGATACGACATCATTTGGTGGACGTAATTTGCTTGACGGAACTTTCGGTACTTCTTTATTACAGGTAGGTTCAGAAGCAAATCAAACCATCAGTATTACTGTAAACAATGCCAAAGCAACTTCACTCGGTAGTGATGTTTTGAGCGCGACAGGTACAGTCATCAATAGTACTGTTGCTGCAGCCGTCAATACGAATGGCATTAATGCTGAAACGGATCTGTCAATCACCACCGCAGATGGCGGAACAATTACCGGTATTGCTTATGCAGTTAACTCAGACGCGCAAACTATTGCAGATGCAATTAACACTGCCGCTTCTGGTATCGGAATAACCGCTACAGCAACCAACTCAGTGAGTTTTGGTAACTTATCGGCTACATCTGGCGAAACTGTTTCATTTACATTAAATGGCACAGCGGTTTCAACAACCTTAGATAACGCCAATGACTTAACCCAAGTTGCTGCGGCAATAAATGGCGTACAAGGGTCTACAGGCATTACTGCGACTTTCGCAAGTTCTACTGACAAAACATCTTTGACTCTGACAGCAATCGACGGGCGAGACATTTCATTAGCAGCATTTGCGGTCACTACCGACACTGTTACTTTTGATTTTGGTGCAACGGCTGGTATTGCTGAAGGAACTGCTGAACTTCAAGTAGGTACTTTAACACTTGATAGCAGCAAAGGTGCAGTTACACTCGCTACCGGTGACACTGAAGTATTTGCAACGGCTAGTCAACAAAGTCAATTCAGCTCTGTTAACGACATCGATATATCTTCAGCAGCAGGTGCTCAATTAGCGATAGATGTTTTAGATGCTGCGATACAAGGCGTTGATAGTAACCGGGCAGATTTAGGTGCGATTCAAAATCGATTAAGCTCTACCATTTCAAACTTAGGTAGCATCATCGAAAACGTATCGGCTGCACGTTCACGAATTCGTGATACGGATTTTGCATCAGAAACAGCAGAATTAGCTAAGAATCAAGTATTGCAACAGGCTGGTTTATCAATCCTTGCGCAAGCTAATGCTTCTAGCCAGTCAGTACTTTCGCTTCTACAGTAGGATAAACTGATGGTTTACGTTAAATTAAACGCATATTTTAACGTTTTGACGAGAGGGTCGGCCTATGCCGATCTTCTCTTTGGCTCTGTGAGGTAGATTGCTATGGCTATTTTAAATTTAGCAGGCAACTTTCAACCGTCCGAGGTCGCTAGTGGCAGAGAATTGCCGTATAGCAACCAAGGAAGAGCACCTTCGACTTCAAATGACGAGATAACCAACGAAAATGCTGCAACTTCATTGACTGAAACACTGAAAATTAACACCCATAATAACAATAGAGTTGAAGTTTCAAATCAAGAGCAGAACGCAGTTAGTCAGGAAGAAGTAAAAAACCAAATTGAAGAATTACAACAATTTCATCAAAGCATCGATAGAAGTCTTCAATTTAAAGTTGATGAAGAACTTGGCGTCACTATAGTTCGAGTTATTGACAAGGAAACAGACGAGTTAATCCGACAGTTCCCACCAGAAGAACTCATCAACCTCTCTAGACGTTTGAAGGAGCTCAACGAACAGGACACCGGTAATAGTGGTGTTTTGTTACGAGAGAAAGTATAAAAAAAAGGGAGGTTACCCTCCCTTTTTCCTAAATCAACGACCCATTGTTGCGGAAGTCACTTTGTATTTTCAATGGCCTATTTTTTGCAGTACATAGAAAGCAAGAACATCGTTATTGAGCATTATTGTTAATATATTCAAACAAATGTATTTAAAAGTAATATTATTTATATTATTCAATAAAAAAAATTTACTTCAGTCACATTACAGCCGATACAGTCAATGTGCTTGAAGTAAGCGTTTTTAGTAAATTATATCCATAGAGAAAAAGGTTATTTTGAAATGGGACTGATCAGTATAGGTGGTTTGGGTTCAGGTTTAGACGTTTCGTCAATTGTCGAAGCATTGGTTAATGCTGAACGTGCTCCAAAAGAAAATAGCCTAAATCGACATGAAGCAGACGTTACCGTCACTTTAACTGGCTTGGGTGGACTTAGCGGCGCGCTCGACGAACTGCGCTCTGCCGCACTAGATTTAAGTTTATCATCCAATTATGAAAATCGTTCTATCACCCTTTCAAGTAGCGATTATTTTAGCGCGACATCAACCAGCGATGCCACTCCTGGTGCATATGACATCGAAGTGACGGCAATCGCTCAAGGAAGTTTTCAAGAATCACAGGTTTTTACAGGTGGAAGCAGTTCAACTTTTGGCGACGGAACTCTTACATTTACCGTCGGTGCCGAAACGTTCAATATTTCAGTATCATCAACTGACACACTTGAAGATATTAGAAACAATATAAACTCAGCAACCGATAATGATCTTGTGTCAGTCAACTTACTTAATAATGTGACCGATGGTTTCGATACTGGTAGTGTTTTAACCTTTGATTCGACTACTTTAGGATTAGGTAATGATTTGGTGGTGACTTTTACTGGTGATGCATCGCTGGCCGATTTGTCGACTGGGTTAACTTCAACTCAAGCTGCTAGCGATGCTTCTATTCTAGTCGATGGTTTTGCTGCAACCAGTAGTACTAACTCCTTCGAAAATATCATCCAAGATGTCACCGTTAATGTAACCAAAGTTCAGGATACACCCGGCAATACCGAGTCTTTGACAATTGCGCTTGATACTGGCAGCACAAAATCATTAATTACAGGTTTTGTCGAAACATACAATGCTTATATTGATGTGGTAAAACAACTAGGTACAGCGGATCCTAACCAACCAGGACTTCTGGTCGGCGACTTTACTTTACGACAAGTGTCTTCTCAAATTAGAAATCTCTTTGCAGCCGATGTGTCAGCCGTAAGCGGAAATTTTAGTAACCTGTCTTCTATTGGTATTTCAACTACCCAGGATGGATATCTGGAAATAGATAATACAACCTTGGACAGTGCATTAGCGTCAGATTTTGATCAGTTTGATGAGCTGTTTTCGGGTGACAATGGTTTTGCCACTGAACTGAGAGAGCTGATCAGTAATTATACTGGCAGCGGTGGTGTCATTACATCACGCGAAACATCACTAAATGCGCAGCTGAATAGAATTGATGACGACCGAATTAATCTTGCGCTTAGAATAGAGAAATTAGAGTTTCGTTTAATTAAGCAATTTTCAGCGATGGATGCCATTGTCGCTCAATTGAATAGTACGCAAAGTTATATAAAACAACAATTCGACAATCTACCTGGATTTGGTAATAAAGATTAATTAACCATCGCTATTCATGAATTATATTTAATTTAATAGAAGGAATTCTACAATGGGTTTAACCGGAGCTTTAGCTTACAACAATGTAAGCGCCACTAGTGGCGTAGAGGATGCAGATCCTCACATGCTCATTCAAATGCTCATTGATGGTGCAATCGAAAAAATCAATAAAGCAAAATACTTTATGTCAGAAAATAAAGTTGCACAAAAAGGTCAACATATCAGTTGGGCTATTTCGATTATTAATGGATTACAAGCAAGTCTCGATCACGATAAGGGGGGCGAAATATCTTCAAACTTAAATGCCCTATACGAATTTAGTACAACAACTTTGTTAAACGCTAATATCGAAAATGATGTTGATAAGTTAGATTCAGTACTAAATGTTATGAATAACATTCGTGAGGCTTGGCAGGGAATCCGAGAGCAAGCAGTTAACAATAGCAACTCATAAACCAATGAATAATACCAAATTAATCAAAGAAATCACCGAATTCAATCGGAACATCTCCCGCTTGGCTGAAGCAGGAAAATGGGACGCTTTATTCGATTTAAGTATTAGACGCGACAAATTCATTAAGCAGTACTTTTCGGAAAACGACTTTAGTCGAAATAAAAATAACGCCCAAGAAATATTTGATATTGTAAGAAAATCCGATACAGAAATTGAATCAACAATAGCACTTGTTAAGCAAAAAATGATAAAGAGTAGCTTGAATTTAAAGCTCTCTCATTCTGCTATTAATTCATACCGAACAACTCAGGGCAACTAAGACTTGAAAATACGTCAGTGTGATATTAAAGATTTAGACATAATTACCGAATTTACCGCCCGGTTACAAAAATACGAAAATGACGGCCAATTAATCTATCATCCGAACTTCGAGTTGAATTTAAAACGTTGGATTGAAGCCGAAATACTCTCTTCTAACTCGTTACTTTTGATTGCAGAGGTAAAAGGTAACCCCGTTGGCTTCATCGCTTCATCTAGCAGTATCAATGATAATGGATTTTTGTCCGATCCAATTAAGGGCATTGTTCAACTTTTATGGGTGGAACCTCACTATCGTCAACAAAAATTCGCAAAGCATTTATTGGAAAATGTAGAAACCTGTTTCAAGGAACTTGGGATCAATTATGTTGAATGCTCTTTTACCGAAAAAAATAAAGAAGTTGGGTCATTTTGGCAAGCAAACGGCTATTTTTCTGTAGCCCACACGGCTAGGAAAATACTCACTCCTCCTCAATAAGTAGGGTAGTCAATAACAGCTGTTCAAAATCCTTAGTATAATTTTCGGTATCAAACAACGGCTTGCTTTTTGCACTAGACTGCAGTTCACGTCTTAGTTTTAATAACTCTTTTTCGTTGGTAGCATAGTTGACCGCCACATTTTTATATTTATCTAAACTATCGCACACTAAACACTCTAATCCTACTGCACCCAATAAACTACCTGCGACTCTGGAGACAAACGTGTCACCTGAACTAGTAATAGTAGGAACTCCAGCCCAAAGTGCATCACTAGTACTTGTATGCCCATTAACGGGATAAGTATCCAACATTAAATCTACCAACTGAAGCCTGGCCATGTGTTCTGCTTGAGACACCTTTGAAGCGAAGATAATTCGCTGTTCATCAATTCCATTTTGGCTAGCTCTTTCTATTATTTGTTGTTTAGCAACTTCATTAGTGCCTAAGCACCATAGTACTGATGATTCACATTTGTATAAAATACTACACCAACAATCCAAAACTTCTTTGGACAACTTATATGACTGATGAAAAGCTCCAAATACAAAGGAATCATTAGGTATTCCTTGTGATTCTCTAGACGGTGCCATTAATATACTTCTAGTATTATCGGTCGGTTGATAGCAATTTGGCATCACAAGTGCTTTCTCCAAGAATTGATCAGCTCCTGATGAATTAATGTATTTATCGCACAAGATAAAGTCGACTAACTCACGACCCATTGTCGCTGGATAACCTAAGAAATTAATATGAACTTTAGCCAATCGATTGACAAGAATATGTGAACGACTATTTTGTGTGAAGCCTTTTAAATCAATCAATATATCAATTTCATCTTTCTTAATACTCTTAACCATATCCTCATCAGTCATCGAAGACATGTCTTTAAAGTGCTCCATGGCCGTTACTAACCGTCCGCGCATCGGTGATTTATCATTAAGTCCATAAGAATAGCCAAACACTTCAAAACGACTTCGGTCATGAAGTTCTAACATGCGAACGATAAGATGAGCAGTTGCATGTTGATGAAAGTCAGATGATAAATAGCCCAGCCTAATTCTTGTTTCTTTAACATCACTCTCAATTGCAACTTTACTTACCAATTTTCTTTCAATATTCAGCACCGAACTTTCAGTTAAATGACTAGCATTTTCATTAGATTTTTTCGCGAGTTCGATTACTGATTTTTGGTTCATAAGCCAGTGTTGGGCCACCAGCTTTTGCTCCTGATTAGTACTATCGTCTAGCGTAATTAAGCTAAAGGGAGGAATTGTCACATTCTGATTGTTTTTCAGTAACTGTCGAACATTTTTTTGAGCTAGCGAGATATCAGCCCAAAGACAACATTGCCTTAAACAGTGGAGTAACAACGGCCATGCTTGATGATAGCCGGGTTGGAGAGATACAACTTCTCGAAGCGTCTTAACTGCTTCGGGGTGTTCTTTTAATTGAATTTGGGTGTTGGCCAAGTTAAATAATCCGTCAGTATAACCAATACAAGATTCGACCGATTTTTTGTAGTACAACTTTGCATTTCGATAGTCGCCAATTTTGAAGTACAAGTTTCCTATATCGTTAAATACAGTATTAGATTCGCCTACCTTATCAAGAATGTCATTATATTGTTCGAGCGCACAAGCATATTCGCCTCGAAAAATAAGTAACTTGCATTTTAAAAGTAAAGCATCTAGGTAATGCGGATTTAGAACAAGTGCATTGTTGTTAAAGTTCTCAGCGTGTTCATTTTGATTCAAACTTGATGATATTACTGCTAGATTGTACCAACCCGGTGGATACTTAGGTTTTTTCCTTACTATGTTCTCAAAATTCTTGGTGGCTTCAACCAGTTTATTCTGCTCAATGTAGATCGCTCCAATATTGTTCTGTGCGTCGATTTGATCGGGAATAATTTCAAGGACTTTATGATAAGACGAAATTGCCTCGGTATATTTTTTTAAACTAAACAAACAATTACCTACGCCTAACCAAGCCGTCCAACTAATTGCATTAATACTGATCGCGGATTTAAATTGTTTAAGAGCGGAACTATAATCACCGGTTTTCACAAAAGAACTCGCTAGCTTTAGAACAAGTGCTTCATCGAACAGTTTTTCTTTAATCTGAGACTTTACGTAAGCTTGCAATTGCACATGCTTATTCTGAATGCTTAGCAGATTCGTAAATGCATTGCATACTAGCAAGTCAGTGGGAACCAATTCCAAAGATTTTTTGAGGTGTTTCGAAGAATCAATAAACTTTCTTTCTTGCTGATATAAAAGACCAAGCAAATAGTGCGCTTGGGCATTCCCTTTATTATCCTTAATGGCTTTCACATAGAATTGTTTAGCTTTTTTAAGGTTCCCCTGTTGATGAAGCTTAATTGCCTTTTGTAAAAAAATAGTTTTCACCTTATATAAAACACAGTGCTTAGTGCGCAACAAAAACACACTACAAGAAATTAAATAAACTAAGTCCTTGGATTCTTACGAAGCTGGCTTGTGCCGCTTCTAACACTACTAACTGTTGAGAATACCTTGTCGACGCTTCAATGACATCTAAATCTCGCACGTCGGACAAACTACTCTTATTAGTTGCAATTTGATTTAGATTACTATCAAATTCTGAATCAATTGCATTTAAGCGTCCACCAAGTCTTCCGCGGACAATATTGATATTATCGAGACTATTATTTAACGATTCTTGAACATTCGTCATGCGATTAGAAAATTCTGCGCGCCCAGCTTCGGTGTCGTCGAATTGACCGATGGCGTTAATAGCATCTTGTACAACGGAAAATACGCTTTGAGACTGGCTCGGAGCGACACCAACGATATCCCCGGCATCTGGCTCACCACTCACTTCAACGGTTACTCCATTAAAACTAATGGCGTTCCCAGGTTCGTAGATTGTAGCGGGAACGAATGTTGTCCCACTAACATCGCCTGTTACAGTATATGTAGTATTGTTGCTAGCATCGGTCGCGAAAGTTATCGAGTAAGGTTCAGCCAAAAAGTTAGGCGGAGCCTGGTAGCTTCCTTGAGTTATTATCGCTCCCCCCGTATTGGCTGTATTTGAATTAATAGTAAAAGCACCATTACCATTTTTTATGTCTACAAAAACATCAAAACCTGAGTCGGATACTTGAGTTACTACGCCACTACTGATTCTTAGCAATCGTTGGTTTTGATCGCCGTTATAGCTAATATTACCCGCTGCATCTTTTATAAAACTCTTTGAATCGACTTGTCCTCCACTAAATATATAGTCGCCGTTCGCATTCCGACTATTGGCAAGACCCAATAACTCTTTTAGCCCTTCTTCAAGCTCAACTCCGATACTATTATATTCATTTTGGGTATACGACCCATTACCTAAAGCAACCGTTAGCTCTCTCATCCTAAACAATATATCGGTAGAGCTGCCTAATATAGTTTCTTCTAATTCGTTACTCGCTTTAGCCGCATCGCTATTTCTGTTAAATTGTTCTAGTTGCGCAATCTCGCTTGTAAGCGCACTAATAGCGGTAGCTGCCACAGGGTCGTCCGATGGCTTCAAGACCCTGAGCTGTGTTGATAATTGCAGTTGAGTGTGCTGTATTTCTGCTTGCCGCAACAACATTTCTCGTATGCCGGCGCTAGTAATTTGGGACGTTGAAATTCTCATATTGTTGGTACCCTAGTACGCACGTCTTATCATTATCTTACGGAGTCTAGCACTGTTTGAAATAATGTCCGCGCGACACTGATTACTTGTGCTGAGGCTTCATATGCTTGTTGAAATTTAAGTAAATTGGCAGCTTCTTCATCGAGATTAACACCGGATAAATTCTCTCGCCGCTCATGTGTTTGAAACATAATAGATTCGGCTGCGTCTCGTTTAATTTGAGTCGACTGAGTATTGACACCTACGCTTGCTATGATGCGACTAAACGCTTGCTGAAAAGTTGCCCCTCCGTTATCTAGTCCTGAAAATTGCTGTAACTCAGCAAATAATGCAGCGTTCTCATTATTTCCGCTACCATTATTATTATAATTTATATCGAATGCATCCCCGGGTTGAGGATCGCCATTTAAGGTGACCTCGTATCCATAAGCGTTGAACGGAGCCCCTGCAAGAGCGAGCATATTGTTTTCTTCCCCAGGAACATATCCAGCAATACCTCCAGCGATTAGAACTGGAGCGCCACCCGAAATATCATATATCGAAAATTCTCCTGGGACACCAGGAGGTGAATCGAATTCAATGCGAATTGGCGGGTTTAAGTCGTTAGGAACGCCAGTAAATTGAACTGTACTAGTATCTGTAACAGAAATATTGGTAATCGTACCTGAACCAATATTGGAAAGTAGTTGTTCACCACGCACCGGTGACGCTGCTGCTATTTCCTCTGCAGAACTAATTTCGACTGAAAATTCCGACGAGAAGTTCCTGGATGGTTGTATTTCAAAAGAATCGCCATTAATAGCTGCACCTGATAGGAAATTAATACTGATACCTCGAGAAGCTATTTGGACTGTATCGGGTAATACGCCAGGCGGCGCGAAGGTTGCGATAGTCGTATTGGTTGTTTGGTCGACTAATTGGTAATTTCCACCCTGTATGAATAAAGTGAAATCTGAATTTCCTAGGAGCGATGGGTCATCAATACTAATACTGAGGTCAACATTGCCCGTATTATTCGCATCATCCGAAACTCTTGCACTCGCAATCGTAGGGTCATTGATATCCGTAAATAAGTTTCCTCCAAGCTCATTGTTTAAGTCCATACCTAAACCGTTTTGAGTATTAAATAAATCTGCAACCGAAATGGCCACTCGACCCAAGGTATTAAATGCTGGATTAATTATTTCGTCCACTACCTTTAACAACCCACCCAGTTGTCCACCTTGTAAATTCTCTGTAATTTCAATTGAAGATGACCCGGCCTCCAAACTTAAGCTCATAGCTCTTGGGTTTTGGGTGTCAGGAGTCGCAACTAAACTATTGGACAATGAGCCTACAACTAACGATTGTCCACTACCGATGAAAACGTTCATACTACCATCAGTTTGTTGAGTCGTTTGAACAGCAATCAACTCGCTGATTCGCCCAATGGCGACATCTCTTCTATCCAGTAAATCTGGTGGGGGGTTTCCTGCAGAGCCAGAAATTTGATTATTCAATGTCGCGACAGCTGCACCCAACGCTGTAATTTCTTTGGCAACCGAATCAATATTGGTATTAACTTGGGTAATCTGAGCATCCAGTTGGGTATGAATTGAATCGAATCGTGATACCAATCCTTCGGCTTGACCTAACATCACCTGTCGAGCTGAAACTGAGGCTGGGTCATTCACAACACCATGTACCGCTTCAAAAAAACTCTGCAAAGACTGATCGAGACCGTTGTTACTATCTGCGAGTAAGCTATCGACCCTATCAGCTTGTGCTAAGTAAGATTCTAATTCGTTAAAAGTCGCAGTAGCTGCTCGGATTTCTAGTTGATGTGTTTGATCAAAGATTCTTGTTACCTGACCAACTTCAACTCCTGCACCAAAATAATTTCCGCCGATAAACTCCGGTAACTGCGGACTTTGTGAAACTCTCTGTCGAGAGTAACCTTCAGTGTTTGCATTGGCAATATTATGAGACGTCGTATTTAAAGCAGCTTGATTACTGAGCAAGCCCGAAACACTGATTCCAAAAATACTAACTGGCATTTTAAATTCCTCTTTAAAACAGTAGTCTACTAAATTAAAACCCAATCTATCTTTCGATAGAAGATGCCATCATTAAGCTGTTCGACTATTACTATTTAAAGTATTCGTTTGGTTTAATATCTTGCTCGAAAATTCTCAAAATTTTGTTCGCGTACTCGGGATCTGTGGCATAGCCTGATTCTTGCAGTGACTCGAGATACCCTTTAGCATCGCTCACTTTCGTAAGTGCTGATTGGTAACGCGGGCTATTTTTAATAAAGTCAACATAGTCTGAAAAGCTATTTTCAAAACTGTCGTACATTCTAAAATCATCTTTTTTCTTAACAAACGATCCTTTCTCTACTTCAAGAGTATCGATTTTTACGGTATTACCATTCCAGTTTGTTCCACCCTTTATACCAAAGAGATTATAACTTGGCTGTCCTGCTTTATTGTGCATGATGTACTTTCCCCAACCAGTCTCTAGAGCAGCTTGTGCCACTAACAATTCTGGTTCAACACCCAACTTTTCAGCAAACCTCTTGGCCGCCGGCAATAACTCTGAAATAAAATTTTTGGCACTATCAAAGAGTGACTTTTTCTCAGCGATCCCCTGTCCCAAACGTTTTTCAGCGGGTGTTTTAATCAATTCATTGAGACTCGAACTAACAACTTCAGGGACTGGTTTCGGCTCCGAATTGACTTTTTGAGGAACGTTTGACGCCTGATGAACATCATTATTTCTTGCCTTTATTGTTTGGCTAAATAAATTACCACTCGTTGTACTATTCACTGGATTAGAGTCTCCCAATAAATCACGAGTCAACAAATCGGCAATTCCCAAATTCCCCTTTTGTGAAAGTTCAACTGACATTTGTTCATCGAGCATCCCAATGAACATCTTTTCTTGCTGACTACTGAACATCGAGTCATCACCAATGACTTCACTGGCTTGACGCATCGACTTCAACATCATATTCATAAAAAAAGCTTCAAATTCTTTAGCGGCAGCCTTGATGGCTGAACGTTGATCAGTCTGAGCTTGTTTTCTAATCCCATCAAGTGATTGCAAGTCGGAATATATACTCGATTGACTGACGAATTTTTGAGCGACAGAATCCATAATTAAATAACGACTAGTTCGCCACTGATTGCACCGGCAATTTTTAAGGCTTCAAGAATCGCCATTACATCACCAGGTGCCGCCCCCACTGCGTTCACCGCCTCGACTAATTGTTGAAGAGTTGCCCCCGGTTGAAAATGGAACATTCTGTCATTCTCTTGCTCAATATCAATTTGAGTATCTTGAGTGATTACAGTTTCCCCTTGCGCTAGTGCTCCTGGCTGGCTAGCTTGCTGATTCTCCTTAATCTTTATGATCAAATTACCGTGAGCAATAGCTGCTTCTTTCAGGTGAATATTCTTTCCGATAATGATAGTTCCGGTTCGAGAATTGACGACTATTTTTGCTCCCCCTTCTGCTGGTTGCACTTCAATATTTTCTAGCACCGACAGGTAATTGATTCGTTGTGCTCCATCTCGCGGAGCTGATACTTGAATACTTGTTGCGTCTATTGGTTGAGCAGCTTTCGAACCAAGTAATAAATTAATCTGTTTGGCTAATCGAACTGCAGTAGTAAAGTCTGGTTGATTTAAATTAAACACAATATGTTCGTCACTCATAAAGCTAGATGTGACTGTTTGTTCTACGGATGCGCCGTTAGGAATTCTCCCTACGGTGGGTACGTTGACAGTAATGGAAGAGCCATCGCCCCCTTGTGCACCAAACCCGCCAACCACTAAATTACCTTGGGCTATTGCGAAAACTTCACCATTTACTGCTTTTAAGGGAGTCATAAGTAACGTCCCACCTCTTAAACTTTTGGCTTCGCCAAGACTACTGACTGTTACGTCGATAAGTTGGCCCTTTTTTGCAAACACTGGTAAGTTAGCGTGAATAGCTACTGCCGCTGTATTCTTTAATTTTAGTTGCCCACCAGCGGGAACATTAATTCCAAACCGCCCCAACATCGTTCTAAACGTTTGCTCTGTATACTTAGTTTTCTCACCCGTTCCATCTAATCCAACGACAAGACCATAACCTATCAATTGATTTTCTCGAACACCTTGAATAGAAGTAATATCTTTGATGCGTTCTGCGTTTACATTTGTATTGGAAAAACAAATGAAAAGAACCATAACAAGTTTTAATTGACTCGTTCTATTGGTTGATACAAAGCGAACAATTTGTCTACCTAAATATTTCAGACTAACACTCATAGTTCATTCCACCTTTAAGATTAAAACGGCCACCAGCCTGAATTAAAAAATCGACTGAGCCAACCTTCTTCGTTTACTTCAGCAAGCGGTCCGGTCCCTCCATAATAAATACGTGCATTCGCTACTTTAGTGGACTCAACTTGATTATCCTTATCAATGTCTTCAGGCCGAATCAAACCAGAAACACGAATGAACTCATTCCCTTGATTTAGCGAGATCCATTTTTCCCCTTTGATCAATAAATTTCCATTGGCGAATACTTTTTGTACCGTCACACTAATCGTTCCTGTCAAAAGGTTACTTTGCTTGCTGTCCGTTTCGGCTTTGAAAGCATTGGCGCTTGTTATACTCAATCCAAGGTCAGTGGTACCAGCACCGATACTGGGTGTGTTGCCAAATAATACCGGTGCAGTAGTGCTAATGCCTGTATCTTTAGATAGTTCCGTATCAGCGTTTTTGGTTGCTTGCGTACTCTCTTTTAGAACGACTGTGATGATGTCCCCAGAACGCAATGCCTTCTTATCTTGAAATAACATTTTGGCGGTTGCGACGTTATAAATCGAACCAGAGTTTCTAGTGTGTGAAGCTTCTTCCAACGGGTAGCTTGGTGCCCAATCTGGGTCATCTTCTATTTCGTGATGATAAATAGTAGTACACCCGGTTAGAGTGAAAAATACAAATAGATAGAAAGTCCGAATCATCATTGTGCAACTCTCAAATTATAAAGTTTGATTGATAAATTGAAGCATTTGATCGACCGCAGAAAGTACCTTCGCATTGGTTTCGTACGTTCGCTGGGTTTCAATCAACGCTACCAATTCTTCAACGCTTGAAACGTTAGATGTTTCTAGTTGCCCACCAAGCAGTGAACCAACGCCGTCTAAGCCGGGCGTACCAACGGTTGGGGTCCCACTACTCCCCGTTTCTAGGAATAGATTTCCGCCAATCGATTGCAATCCAGCTGGATTAATAAAAGTGGCAAGAGTGATATTACCAATAGTAGTAGGCGCAGCTGCCCCCTGCTCCTGTACCGTGACGGTTCCATCAAGGCCGACATCGAAACTCGTCGTATTAGAGGGAATGGTAATGCTAGGGTCCAGCACGAAACCACTACCCGAAGTTACGATTTGTCCATTTTCATCCGTTGAAAAATTTCCTGCTCGGGTATAGCCCAATGTTCCATCCGGCATTTGGATTTGAAAAAAGCCATTTCCTTTGATAGCCATATCTAACGGAGTAGAGGACGTTTGAAACCCCCCTTGGGTGTGTTGTTTTTGGGTAGCGACTACTTCGACACCTGTACCAATTTGTAGTCCCGAAGGCAATTTTGTATCTTGCGACGATTGAGCGCCAGGTTGACGGAAATTTTGATAAAACAAATCTTCAAAAACAACTCGATCTCGCTTGAAGCCATGAGTACCGGCATTCGCAAGATTGTTAGAAATAACGGCCAGATTAGTAGTTTGCGCCTCTAATCCTGTCTTTGAAATCCAGAGTGCTGGATGCATAATATATACCTCTTCACTAATTTATCAAAAGCTAAAACTACGGCTGCAACAATCGGTCAAGCGCTTGTCCGCGCTCTTCAACTGACGCCATCATTTTTACTTGAACTTCATACTTTCTAGACATTGCTATCATATTACTCAGCTCTTCCACTACGCTCACGTTGCTTCCTTCAAGCATTCCCGTTTGTAATGAAACGCCAATATCGTTGTCAAAAATCTCTGTATCTGAACTCTTAAATAACCCTTCCGTCGTTTTAAATAAATCTTTAGGGTCTGGATTAACTAAACGAATACGTTCTACAATTGCCGTCTCGTTTGGCTGGGCACCGACAGGTCGAATAGAGATTGTTCCGTCCGCTGCGATGTCAATTTTTTCGAAAGGAGGGATTGAAATAGGGCCGCCATCTCCAAAAATAACATTTCCAATACCATCCGTTAGAGTGCCATTGGCATCGATTTTTAAATCACCTCTTCGAGTTAACAGCTCTTCGCCTTCTTCGTTTTGAGTAACCATCCATCCTTGCCCCCGAATAGAAACATCGAGGTCTCGGCCAGTAGTCACTTCGCCGCCACCACTAAGTCGATAGCCAGGACGTTCTGTCATAGCAAATACTCGACTTGCATGACCATCACCATAAACAGGCATCGCTCTAAACTGGGCGAAATCGGCTTTAAAGGCAGTTGTCGAAGCGTTAGCTAAGTTATTTGCCGTTTTGGCCTGTGCAAGTCCGGTTTCCCTTGCACCAGTCATCGCTATGTAAAGTAACTTATCCATTAACAGTTCTACTCATATCTACCAATTCCGATCATTAGAGGGTTCGATTAGCGAATATTTATTATCGCTTGGGTAATCGTATTATTTGTCTCTATGGCCTTAGCGTTCGCTTGGAAATTTCTCTGAGCCGAAATCAAATTAACTAACTCTGCAGTCAAATCGACATTTGATACTTCAATCGCTCCCGAGCGAATTTGACCAAAACTAGACGTTACCGCTTCACCAACTAGTGGCGTACCCGAAGAAGTCGTGTCCTCCCAAGAGTTATTACCAATTTGTGATAATCCTTGTGCATTCTGAAATCGCGCTAATGCAATTTTGCCCAACGCAGTAGATTGCCCGTTACTGAAATTTGCTCTGACCACACCAGTATCTGATATCTCTACACCCGTTAGCCGACCAATCGGAAAACCATTTTGTTCAAGTACATTCACTGTAAAAGGAGATGAGAATTGAGTTGTTCCATTGCCGGCATAGTTAAAAGTTAAGGTACCTGTCGAGTTGGAACCATTACCATAATCGATTGCAGTTGTAGCGATTGGGTCGGGAACACTTCCTGTAAAGACTCCGGAATTACTAAAGCTCATGGTGTTGTAAAGTTGTCCAGCAGCCCCCGCTGTGCCACCCGCAATGTCGACGGATAAAGTAGCTCCAGCATCATCTGTTGTGTTGTAATATGTCCCCCACGTATTAGCACCGGTTTTAATATAATAGGCAGTGACAACATGGCTTTCACCAAGTGAATCAAACACAGTTAGCGATGTAGACTGTGTGAACGTGGACGCCTGCAATGGATCAAAAAGATTCGGGTCTAATACGTTAGCGTTGGCAGGTAAATTCACACCGATGTCTACGAGATTAGTCGTTGTTGGTACACCAGCGGTCTGCGGAAGTTGCAGTGGTATTGTGCTTGATATACTAGTCGCTGTTACTGTTCCGTCAGCGTTAACTGGAAATACTTGTAATCTTGCTCCCGCGTTATTAACAACAAATCCATTGTTATCAACGCCAAATTCACCGTTACGTGTAAATAAATTATTCGCGTTAGTTTCACTCGGAGATAGAATAAAAAACCCTTCGCCTGAGACTGCCAGATCTAAAGTATTAGAAGTAAACTCCAAATTACCTTGGCCAAATTGTTGAGCAACATTAGCAAGCAATGTCCCATTACCAATCGCAGTACTTGAACTACCAAATGATGAAGTCGCAAAAATATCTGCAAATTCCGCTCGCGAACCTTTGAAACCCGTGGTACCTACGTTAGCAATATTATTACTAGTTACGTTGAGCTCAGATTGCGCTGCATTCAAACCACTTAATGCTGTATTAAAAGACATAACAACTCTCCTATTTTAGAATTTTATCTAACCGACTGCTTTCACGTCGTTAAAATTAATTTGTCCCAAACCTGTTAGGTTCAAAAAGATGCCGCCATCAGAACCTCCTAAATTTACACTTTGAACCTGCGCTCTTATTGAAGTAGGTAATTGCTCGGTCTTGCCATTTACATTGCCAAACGCAGCAACCTCATATTGGCCTTCACCGACGAATTCACCTTCTTCGTTATTTCCATCCCAATAAAACTCGATATCTCCAGCATCTCGATCACCAACATCTATACGACGCACTAGCTGACCTGCGGCGTCTCTAATTTCGAACCGCAAATTATTAGTAGCAGAAGGAACGTTAATTTGTCCTGACATACCCGTGTCGTTGGGTACATAACCAACCGCTGATGGAATCAGAACTTGTCGACCCACTAACGAAGATGCTTGAAGCGCTTGATTTGAAGTTAGTGAGGTAGAAAGATCATCAAATTTTGTTACCAATGTTTGTAAACTATCGACGCTGGAAAACTGTGTCATCTGACTAATAAATTCTTTGCTGTCCGTCGGCGACAAAGGGTCCTGATTTGCTAATTGAGTCGTCAATAGCATTAAAAAATCGGACTGCCCCAACTCTTGACTCGCCGATGTATCTTCCGTCGGAGGTGGGTTTATACCAATATCGGTATATATATTATCTGTTGGATTACTAATAATTGTCATAGTTTTATTCTCGGTAAAAAGGTTTCACCAAATATTTTCTAGTTAGTCTTATTGACCTAACGTCAAAGTTTTATTCAAAAGATTCTTTGTCATGTTGGCAACTTGCACATTCGATTGATAGGAGCGTGATGCCGAAATCATATTGGCCATTTCTTCCACCAGACTGATATTGGGTGCATAAACATAACCATTTTCGTCAGCCATTGGGTTTTCGGGTTGGTGCCGAGCAATTGCATCAGCTTGACTCTCAACAATACCTGCAACACGAACACCGCCAGGTTGTTGTTCTCCAAACTGTTGCATAATTGTTTGAAAAATAGGGTGTCTCGCTTTATAAACTTCTCCAGTACTGCTGGCGACGCTATCCGCGTTTGCTATATTACTCGCAGTCGTGTTCAATCTCGTCGTTTGGGCCGACATTGCTGAACCGCTTATTTCAAATATATTGTAAAGACTCATCTATAAACTCCCGACGACTACTCGCCTTTTATCGCCGTTATTAGACCCTTGATTCGACCATTGAGAATTCTCAAACTCGTTTGATATTGCATTGCATTTTCTGCAAATTTAGTTTGCTCTATTTGTGCTTCTACAGAATTACCATCACCGGTATCCGGTTGAAAAGGAATCCGATAAGATAACCCCGGAATTTCAGTTCCTATCCGGCTATCCATATGAGCCGAGTGTGTTTTACTTAAACTCGAATTATTGGTACTTTGTGCTAGTTGTAACGCTTTCTTAAAATCGATATCTCTGGCTTTAAAATTAGGTGTATCAGCGTTCGCGAGATTGTTTGCAATAACTTCCGCTCGTTGGGCTTTAAGATTAAGTGCAGCCTCATGAATTCCAAACGCTTTTTCAAAATTTATAGCCATGACAATTAACAACTAACTCCAACTCAAGTATTAAGACTAAGACAACCAATTAAATCCGGTACATTTAATATGATTTCTTCTTATGCAAGACGTTTGCAAAGCTTGTGCCACTTTAGGCCAAGTCGAGTTTTAGGAGAAATTGGGAACGCGATAACCTACTCAATTCAGATAATTGAGGTATTTATTAGAATTTGCTATTAATCCTGCAAGATGGAATCAATTTAGAATGTAGCGAGTTTGCGGCAACTGCGTTCCGCAAAAAGCGGCAATCTGTTGATAATAGCGTTAAACGATAGAGTGCTAATGACTGCTCGAACGGAATAAATATTGAAAAAGAGCCGAACGAATACTATTCGCTTTTTTGATAGACTAGCCCTGGATTACAACGGACCATTTCAAGGGGATTACAATCTCTAGTGAGTGATTCAGATGCGCCCAAAAATAGATACCCCCCTGGTTGTAAACTGTTGTAAAGAGCATTAAGAACTTTGGTTTTATTTTCTTGAGAAAAATAGATTAAAACATTACGACAAAAAATCACGTCAAATTTACCTTGAGTATAAGGAATCTTGAGTAAGTTTATTGGTTGATACCGCACGTTAGCTCTAATAGCCGAATTAACTTGCCAGTTATCGTCGTCGATATGAGTAAAGAACTTGTTTAATCGGTCTTTCGGCATTCCCCGTTTAAGTTCAATGTCTTGATATATTCCCTGCTTTGCCTTATCAAGTACTTTGAGCGATAAGTCCGAAGCCAACACTTCAATAGAATTTTGCGCCATTGTTTCATGTAACAACATTGATAATGAATAAGGCTCTTGTCCTGAGGAGCACGCTGCACACCAAATTCGAGAACGCCCTTTTTTCTTTAATGCAGGAATTATCGCATTCTTCATAAAGTCAAACGGGTACTGATCCCTAAACCAAAGAGTTTCGTTGGTCGTCATACGATCGATAACTTTCTGAAGCAGGCTCGCTCCAGAGGGAATAGCAATTTTATCAATTAGTTCCGTGAGGCTGGCAACATTGTGCTCTTTTATAAAATTAGCTAGCCTACTTACGACGAGATACTGCTTGTTATCGCCAAGCAAAATTCCGCTTTGGCGTTCAAGGATTTCGCGAAACTTACTATAGTCAATAGAGGAAATGTCCATTGTATATTCTTACTTGTCCGATTAAATGTTTAGCAATAAATAGACCCACTTAATTGGGTGAAACCAATCTAAGCGAAATATCAAATCCTTGAAATATTTAGTCTTCTAGTTCCATACGACGCTGAACAGCCTTAGCCAATTCATCGGGATTGAATTTTGGAATAAAGTCATTCGCGCCCACTTTCTCTACCATCGCTTCATTGAATACACCGCTTAACGATGTATGCAATAGAACCCACATGTGAGACAGCTTTTCATTATTCCGAATTTCGGCTGTGAGGGTATACCCATCCATTTCTGGCATCTCAATATCACTGATCAACATCAGTACTTCAGAATCGATGGGCTCTCCACTACTGACCAATTCGTCTAGGTAGTTATAACATTCCCTTCCATCTTTAAATATCTTGGTTTTATACCCTATCTGTTCGACTGTGCGTTTGATTTGATTTCTCGCAACCGAGGAATCATCAGCAATTAGAACATACCGGTCCTGCGGTGCTAAACCAGCGGCTTCATCAACGATTTCTTGACTCACCGTCGCGTTATTGGGTGTGATTTCCGATAGAATTTTCTCTACATCAATAATTTCTACCAGCTTGTCATCAATGTTAGTTACTGCGGTGAGGTAATGACTTCTACCCGAACCGCTGGGCGGTGGATGTATATCACTCCAATTCATATTAACAATTCGCTCAACCCCTTTAACCAGAAAGCCTTGAACCTTTCGGTTATATTCCGCAATGATAACAAAACATGTCTCAACATCTCCCAGCGAGGGACCACCAACAGCCATGCTTAAATCAATCACTGATATGGCCTTGCCACGTATTTGTGCAACCCCTCTGACAACATGATGACAGCCAGGCATAGTCGTTAAGTGAGGGCATTGAATAACCTCTCTCACTTTGAACACATTGATACCATATAACTGTTTACCGGCAAGTCTGAACATCAACAGTTCTAGTCGGTTTTGACCTACCATTTGAGTTCGTTGATTGACCGAGTCAAGAATACTGGACATTAGTTTTCCTCATTAAAATATCTCACCCTATTAACTGGGTATTGGCATAAATACTGCTTACAACTTAGACAAGAGTCAAAATTTAAACACTGCAAGACGGTATTTTGAAGCTGTGAAAGTTAGCGTTTCATTGAGCTCGTCTTCTGAATTGCATATTTGTTTGTCTGTATGGTTATTAGTATAGTAAAAATCAGAAGAACTGTAGGATAAAGATGATAAAATTTAAGTCAACACGCACCAAGCTTTCTCGAAAACGACTGATTCCATTAGCAGTATTTTTTGTGTGCAACGGACTTATTGTCGCTCTACATGCTGGCGCAAAAGAACAAATTTATCACACTTCTGATGAAATACGAGAAACCGCTAAAATATTCCTTGAGAAAATGACCTCTGCTGCCGATATACCAACTATAGATATACAAATTAACCAGCTTGACCCACGTCTAAGACTGCGACGATGCTCTGAAGAAATGAAAGCCTTTATTCCGTCAGGTTCAAGAACTCGTGGAAAAATGACGGTTGCTGTCAGCTGTAGTAGTCCGGTTAATTGGAAAGTTCTTATTGCTGCTGAGATTGCTGAGTATGCGGAGGTGATTGTTGCTTCGAGAACATTAGCTCGTAAAACAGTGATTACTCAACATGATATTACTCGGAAACGAGTCAATATATCAACAATGCGAAAAGTCCCTATTCTATCGGAAACTCAAGTTATTGGGAGCACGATGAAAAGGAATGTAAGAAATGACTCAGTTATTTTCGAAGATAGTATTTGTATGGTATGCCGTGGTGATAATGTACATATCACCGCTAAAAGCGACTATTTTAGTATCAATATGGAAGCCGTTGCTTTAGCTGATGCAAGGATAGGCGAAAATACATTAGTGAGAAACAAACAATCGAAACGCTCATTTACCGCTAAGGTTGTCAGCAAAAATCGATTGGTTGTCACACTTTAGGAAGTTACATCAATAATAAGGGCTTAAAAAATGGTTTTAGACGTTCGAAATTTAGTCCCTGGACAGACAAAGGCGTTGTTGGGCAAGACTGACAAGTCCAAGAAAAAAGCGGGGACTTCGAGTGCGGGTGATTCTGTCGAAGTTGATTCGGTAGTTCTAACGGGACAAGCAAACAAGATCAGTCAATTGATCAATCAAATGAAGGCAGAGCCAGCAGTCAATCCTGATCGTGTATCTCCAGTTAAAGATAAACTCACCAAGGGTGAGTTCGAGATCGACTACGAACAAGTCGCTAACAAAATGTTGGACTTTGAATCAAGTTATTATGGCTATTAATGGCCTAGTCTAAAGCTCATTGAGCACTGGATCCTAACAAGATCGATCACAGCATAATGTATACAGGTCAAAGGAACAGATTATGAAAGAAACACAAATATACCAAACACTCATCAATCAATGGATGAGTCAGTATAATGAACTGTTAGAATTACTTAGCCAAGAACAGCGTACCTTAGAGAAAAGGGACTTTGAACAGCTAGAGATGTTAGTCAGACAAAAAAATGAACTCGTCAATAAAATCAGTCTGGAACAGATTCCTTCAATTATCAATGACGGAAATGTCGCTCAACTAACATTTTCACAAGTTAAACAATATTGCTTACAAACTCCAGATTTACAAGATGAATGGAAAAACCTTATGACTTTAGTTGGTCAGTGTCACCATAAGAATGAAGTTAATTCTAAAGTGATTGAACTAATGACAAAATCGACCAAGCGCACCTTTAATCTTATAAAAGGATTTGATCCTGACAACAATATCTATGATGCCAAAGGGGACCGAAAAATAGTCTCACACTATGGTCGACCTGTTTCGGCTTAATACTATTTATTGTACCTGAAAGGCCGGCTGTTAAGCTGTGACCGGTCAATCTCCTAACGGCCAACCCCCAAGTTTTTTCCAGCGATTGACAATATAACAAAATAATTCGGCTGTCTTTTGAGCATCATATAACGCAGAGTGCGCTTCATTGGCGTCAAACTTAATCCCAGCCAATTCACACGCTTTCGCCAGAACAGTTTGACCGAGTGCTAGACCCGATAAGGTAGCCGTATCGAAGCTTGTAAATGGATGAAACGGATTACGTTTTGCCTTGATTCTCTCGGCAGCAGCGAGGATAAATGCAATATCAAATGCTGAATTATGCCCGACTAAAACGGATCGCTGACAATCAACTTCTTTTTGTAGTGTTCTAATGTCAGAAAACAGTGATCTCAGAGCCACTGATTCCTCCACCGCAAACCTCAATGGGTTTGTAGGATCTATTCCTGTGAATTCGAGTGCAGCCTGTTCTATGTTGGCGCCTTCAAAAGGTTCTATATTGAATTGAAATTCCTTATTAAGGGCTAAATTACCAAGCTCATCAAATTTTAGAGTCACCGCAGCAGCTTCTAGCAAAGCATCAGTTTGTGGATTAAATCCCCCTGTCTCTACGTCAACAATCACTGGGAAAAATCCTCTGAAACGACGCTTCATCATACTCATGTTTACAAACTACCTGATAACTTCTTATGGGTGAACCGGAATTCTATCACTTACTTAATCTGAAAGGTAATCGACTTCAATTGTTCGGTAATTATTACGATTTAGAAGGCTGCAAACTCGATTAAATGAACTATAGGGCAAACAATGCCCTATTCTCTCCAATATAAGACCTACAGCTTGTTAAATATTTCGGGCTTAACTTAAGTCGAGATTTTTTAAGCCGATAACCCAGTATGCTCTTTTTTAGATCGCTCTGAACCGTTGAAGGATATCCCCTTTGTACAAGTCAAACCTATTACTATTAGCAATTTTAATGACAAGCTTGAGCTCACACGCGTCTTATAAAGTATACGAAGCAGAGATATCAGATTCAAGCTGGCAATTTTCTGGAAATCCATTGCAATGCAATCTATCACATTCAGTTCCTGAATATGGTAAGGGAAGCTTTTTTAAAGGGGCAGGAAAAAACCAACAGCTCAAATTTTCAATGGGATACAAACGACAACCCGTCGCCGCCGTTAAAGTAGCTTCGGTTCAATCAATGAGTCCTTCTTGGTTTCCAAAGCAATCAGCCAAACTGTTGGGAGAACTAAAAATTCTCAACGGAAAGTCTATTTTTCAAACTGAAAATACAGCTAGCTGGAAGTTACTGAGTGAACTAGAAACAGGACGTTTTCCAATGTTTCGCTACCAAGAGTTTGCGTCGTTGGAAGACCAGGTTTCAGTGTCTCTATCTGCTGTTGGATTTAAAAACCCTTACAATCAATTCTTGGATTGTCTCAATACTTTAGTTCCTTACAAATTAGAGGAATTAAAAAAGATGACATTAAGGTTTGATTTTGCAAAAGACAAAGTTAAACCACCCTACCGTGAAAAACTGCGAGCGTTGGCTCAATATATAAGACATGACTCTGAACTTGAGGTCGTTTTCATCAGTGGGCATACGGACAGCAAGGGGTCTCGAAATTATAATCACAAACTATCAGAAAGAAGAATAGCATCCGTTCAGCAAATTTTAACCCTACCGGGAACCGATTCAAATCGGTTCAATTCTCTTGCTCACGGCGAACGTAAACCAGTAGCAAGTAATCGGAAATCATCAGGACGAGCACTGAACCGACGAGTATATATTCGAGTTGAATAGTAGAATAAATTTGCGACCTTGTGACTGCGGATTTAAATATCGCTCAATAAACAATCAAATTCAAAACTAATGGGCCATGTACCACAAGGAAAAGCACATAAAAAAACCATGATTCAAAATCAATGAGTCATGGTTTTTATTTTACGCAGAGGAAAATATAAAATTAGGTCGTATGGTATTACTCGTTTTATCCGGCTTCTTTATTTGCCAAAAATAACCAAGTTTCCAATACACTGTCGGGGTTTAACGAAACACTGTCTATACCTTCTTGCATCAACCATTTAGCCAAATCTGGATGATCAGATGGTCCTTGACCACAGATTCCGACATATTTATTTGCTTTACGACATGCTTGAATCGCCATACTCAGCAGCTTCTTAATGGCAGGATTACGTTCATCGAATAAGTGGGCAATGATTCCGGAATCTCGATCGAGTCCTAAGGTTAATTGAGTCAAGTCATTTGAACCGATAGAAAAACCATCAAAATACTCAAGAAACTCGTCCGCCAGTAACGCATTTGATGGCAGCTCACACATCATAATGACCCGTAAACCGTTAACGCCTCTTTCTAGACCATTCTTTTTCAGTAGCTCAATCACTTGAGCGGCTTCTTCAAGCGTTCGAACAAATGGGATCATGATTTCCACGTTAGTGAAGCCCATGTCCTCTCTCACTTTCTTAATTGCTCGACATTCTAATTCAAAGCACTTTTCGAATTCATCCGATATATATCGTGACGCGCCACGGAAACCCAGCATTGGATTTTCTTCTTCTGGCTCGTATAAATGACCACCAATGAGGTTGGCATATTCATTTGATTTAAAATCAGACATCCGAACAATCACTTTCTCAGGAGAGAAAGCTGAGGCTAGAGTTGAGATCCCTTCGACTAGTTTATCAATATAAAAAGACACAGGGCTTTGGTAACCAGCCATTTGATCCTTGATAGTCGCAATTAATTCTTCATCTTCCAGTGAATCAAATTCTAATAATGCTCTTGGATGAACACCAATCATTCGATTAATAATAAACTCTAATCGTGCTAATCCTATGCCAAAATGTGGAAGGCGAGCAAAATCAAATGCTCTGTCTGGGTTTCCAACGTTCATCATTATTTTGAACGGTAAGTCCGGCATATTGCTCACTTCGCTTTGGCTCACTTCAAAATCTAACAATCCGTCATAAATATTGCCGGTATCGCCTTCAGCACAAGACACCGTCACCGTTTGATCGGATTGAATCAATGCTGTAGCGTTACCACAACCAACCACTGCGGGAATGCCTAATTCACGTGCAATAATTGCCGCATGACAAGTTCTACCCCCACGATTGGTTACTATGGCGGAAGCTCTTTTCATAATCGGCTCCCAATCAGGATCAGTCATATCGGTGACAAGGACATCGCCTTCTTGAACCTTCGACATTTCTGATAGGTCATTAATTAACCGCGCAGCGCCCTTCCCTATTTTCTGCCCAATGGCTCGACCCGTCGCAACAATTTCTGAGGTATTTTCAAGCAAATATCTCTCAATGACTCGACCATCATCTCTACTTCGAACAGTTTCCGGTCTCGCTTGAACAATGTATAGATTTCCGTCAGCACCATCTTTAGCCCATTCAATATCCATGGGACGTTGATAATGTTTTTCTATTATTATCGCTTGTTTAGCGAGTTCTTGAACTTCTGCGTCGGAAATGCAGTATTTCTGACGCTGCGGCATCTCCACATCAATGGTTTCAACCGATTTACCGTGACCAGTATCATCGGTATAAATCATTTTTATTGCTTTACCGCCGATGTTTTTTCTAACAATGGCATGTTTGCCATTGGAAAGTGTTGGTTTATGGACATAAAATTCATCGGGGTTAACCGCGCCTTGAACAACAGTTTCACCCAATCCATAAGCGCCAGTTATAAACACAACATCCGAAAATCCTGATTCGGTATCTATGGTGAACATTACTCCGCTAGACGCTAAATCGCTGCGGATCATTTTCTGAATTCCTGCGGATAATGCCACTTCGCTGTGTTCAAAACCTTGGTGGACTCGGTAGGATATTGCTCTATCGTTAAACAATGAAGCAAATACTTCTTTTAGTGCGAGTTTGACGTTTTCCCATCCACGCACATTTAAAAATGTTTCTTGTTGGCCTGCGAAAGACGCATCTGGTAAATCTTCAGCGGTTGCCGATGACCTTACTGCGACTGCAAATTCATCATTTGAGTCACCTTTCAGCTCCAAGTAAGCCTGGTATATAGAGGATTCTAAATCATCTTGAAACGGCGTTTCGATCACCCACTGACGTACCTTCTTTCCAGTAACGGCTAACGCTTCGACATCTTCAACGTCGAGAACATTCAATTCAGCTTGAATCTTGTCATGTAGACCGCTTTGGGACATAAAGGCCCTAAATGCATCGGCGGTCGTAGCAAAACCATTGGGGACGCTTACCCCCATATTGCTCAAGTTGCTGATCATTTCTCCTAAGGACGCATTCTTCCCGCCGACCCTGTCGACGTCATTCATCCCTAAACCATCATACCAAAGCACATTATCTTGCACAGTTTTAACTCCGAAGTTTTGTTAAAATACCAACAACCAAAATCGATTCAAGACAATCAGGTGCAGATTCTCAGTCATTTGGTTGCTTGAGTAGTCTTAGCGTGATTAAATCATAAAAATCTAGAATATTTAAGTATAGAGTCATTTTACTTCAAGGTAGAGAAATATGAAACGCAAAGTGTTCTTTGTTTCTGATAGAACCGGCATTACTGCCGAAATGTTTGGTCAATCACTTTTATCTCAATTTGAAGAAACTCAGTTTGACGAAATGACACTCCCGTTCATAGATTCTGTCGATAAAGCCCGAGAAGTTTGTAGGATACTTGCCAAGGCGGAAAAAGATACCCAACAGAAACCGATTGTCTTTGATACGATTGTGTTGCCTGAAATACGTCAAGTCGTCCAGTCCAGTGGTGCTCTCGTACTTGATTTCTTTCATACGTTCATTGGCCCACTCGAAGACGAGTTAAAGCAATCTTCTGGATTTAGAGTCGGAAAAACACATTCCTTGTCGGATTCAAAAGCATACGACGCTAGAATTGAAGCCGTTAATTTCGCATTAAACAACGATGATGGCATCACCATGCGACACTACGACAAAGCTGACGTTATCTTAGTCGGAGTATCTCGCTGTGGAAAAACCCCAACTTCTCTTTATATGGCAATGCAGTTTGGTATAAAGGCCGCCAATTATCCTTTCACAGAAGATGACATGGATAACCTATCTCTTCCTCTAGAGCTAAAGAAATTCAAAAATAAAATATTTGGATTAACTATAAACCCAAATCGCTTACATGAAATTAGGACGGAGAGAAAAGCTAATTCAAAATATGCATCATTAAAACAGTGTCAGTTTGAAGTACGAGAGGTGGAATCTATGTATCGAAGGCTTAAGATTGAAAGTTTAAATACGACATCTCGCTCTGTGGAAGAGCTGGCGGCGAAAATACTAGCATCGACAGGCATAAAAAGAAGTGTTTTTTAGATTTTAGTCTTATAACAAGGCTATCTTGTCTACTGAGTTTCTGAGACAAATAAGTCCATTTCTAGTTCACTGACTAATGGAAAACTAAAGGCCTACAAGATAGTCGACGTATTGTGAGTCACTAGAAAATTGATAAGCCAGTCTCCAGTAGACTGTTCGAAATGATTTCCGAGACTGATCACGCCCGAATCGGCCAAAGTAATTTCATCTCTTCTTAGATAGGTAACTTTTCCATCATTGGTTCTAAAATAGGTTCCATTGGTACTCTGGTCAGTTAGTATAAACTGGCCTCTTCGTACCGAAATTTTGGCATGAAACCTCGATACAAGCTCTTCGTCAACCACCAAATCACAGTCGTCACTTCGACCCAGCTGTATATCAACGCTATCAGTGTCTGTTCTAATCTCGCTACCATTACAAATTAGTAACAATTGTTGTTTAATTTGAGATGCCACATTATCAAATGCCACCATTTGTGTGACACCCGCATTCTCCCAAACTAGTTCGCTGATTAGCATCGGTTCTGCTTTACCCTTGACGTGAACTTTATCGATATTTCTAGATTTATCTTGAATACTGGGAGTCAGTTTTTCACTGGTTTCATGGCTAAGAATTATTTGCCTGCCTTTCGCAATACCAGCCATTCTAGCTGCAGTATTTACGGTGTCACCAAAAATATCTCCATCGGCTTGAATGATTGCGGTGCCACTATGAAAACCAATTCTAACCGAAACAAATTGTCCTTGTACCATTCCTAGCTGCAGCTTCTCCTGAATAACTATTGCTGTCGAGGCGCAATCATCTACACTATTGAATCTGCACATAACCTCATCACCTATGGTTTTGATGACGGTACCACGATGAGATTCTGTTACCTGTTGCATCATTTGAATCACTTCAGAAATGATACTATTGGCGATGACATCACCAAGTTGCTCATAGAGCTTAGTGCTTCCAGCAACATCGGCAAACATCACTGTTAAAGTGTCGATTGGTTGAGTATCCATAATTCTCGGTATCAGCTAGCAAGTTCAATTCGCATTGTATCGAGAATAGGATATTTACTTAAGGTTAGCAAATGATTGCTCTTTCTGCGGACAAAAAAAAGCCACCAAAAGGTGGCTTAAGAAAATTCGGAATACTCTTATAAGAATTGTTTAAGGGGTAATTCTCATAATTTCCGAGTGCCTAACTAACAACCGAAGGAGGGGAAATCGCTTCTTATATACTCTGACTGGTGGTATTTGGGAAAGTTCAAAAAAATTTGATAATTATTCAAATAAAATAAATAAGCCACAGAAATTAGTCAATATCAACTGGACGGAGATTATTTTGATATGTATTCAAAATCCATCAAAGGGCTAAAAAACGGGGCTTTAGCAGGCTTATGAGTTTTTCTTTGAGGTAGAATCTCTTACCACTAGCGCCGGTTTGAATCTCCTCAGTAATTGTTTGTCCTCAATGTAATCCTTCGAGCGTCCTTGAATTTTTGCGATTAACAAACTTACAGCTTGTTGCGCTATTAATTCATTAGGCTGATGTGCTGTGGTTAATTTTGGCCATGTTTGTCTAGAAAAAGGACTGTTTTCAAATCCAACGATCGAAAGTTCTCGTGGTATGTCTATTCCCTCTAACCGAGCTGCGAACAATGCTCCCGCTGCGATTTCATCATTACTGGCAAAAATGGCACTGGGCCTTTCTTTTCTGAAAAGCAGTTTTTTTGCATTTACAACACCTGAATTAAACGAATACTCTCCCTCCAAGACCGACCGCTTACGCAAATTAATACCGTTAGTAGCTAACGCTGCTTTAAATCCTTCTAACCTTTCAATACTCGACATATGTTCTCGACCACCACATAGAAACCCTATATTCCGGTGCCCTAGCTCTATCAGATGCTCGGTAATATCATAGGCGGCTTGGAAATCGTCGATTAGAATACTTGAATCACTCCGCCCTACTTCATCTCTTCCAGAGACTATTTGAACGTAAGGAAGACTCAAATTTTCTAACAATTCAGAGACCATCGGCATTTCAGAAAACGGTGGCGTTAACACCACCCCTGCGATTCTCGAGTGATTTATTAAATTAGTTAACTCTTGCTTTATATCGGAAGATTTATGGTTGCATGGATGTATCAACAGCTCAAAATTATTATTCTTACATTCAGATAAAATACCATTTTGCATATCAATCACATAATAAGCATTCGGATTATCATAAATGAATCCTATGGTATATGAGCGCGTTCCAGCCAAACTTCTCGCTGAGTTATTGGGACGGTAGTTAAGTTCTTTAATTGAGGCTCGAACCTTCTCTAGAGTCGATATTCTTACAGAAGGTTCATTATTTATCACACGGGAAACGGTCTTCATGGAGACGCCAGCATGCCTCGCTACATCGTTAATGGTCGAAGTCATAACTTGAATGACCTCAACCGACTTTTTCTACAAGGTCTTGGAACAAAATATCTAAGCTCCCCAACTTCGCATTTTATGCCCTTTAACGGCGTAAAAAAGGATGAATAAATAACACGGGATTGCGACCCAATAAGCCCCTTGAATATTCCCAGAACTTTCAGATAAATATCCAAACAATAAAGGAAGAACGGCCCCTCCTGAAATCCCCATTATCAATAGCGCCGATCCTTGCGCAGTAAATCGACCAAGTCCTTTTAGTGCTAGCGGCCAAACAGAAGGCCAAACTAATGCATGTGCTAAGCCCATTAATGCGACAAAAAAGATAGGATCTGGAATAATTGCAATACCGGACCAGCCCCAGATAAAATCGGATACCAAATTAGAACTAGACGAACTTGTTAAAATCAATACTGTACATAAAATACCAGCAATACCTGAGCCGATTAAAGCACTCTGCTGACTTAAAAAACGGGGAATGCAAATCACTCCAATCAAATACCCGATCACCATAAATACCATGGTGTATGAAGTCAGCGATGCGAAATGATTAACACTTAACTGCGACCCGAATAAACCGATAGTGTCTCCTGCAATAACTTCCACACCAACGTATGCAAATAGCGCGATGGAGCCCAAAATAGCCTGTGGATATTGAATAATCCCCGTTTTGTCTTGCTGTGCCTCATCTTCTTCAATTTCGATTTCTGGTAGGTGAGTAAATCGAATTAAACCAATCAAACAAAATGCTGTCACAGCCATATAAATGTAGGGTTCTACCAATCTCCCAGATAAACTTTTTAGTTCTTCGGTCGTCAATTGCTCTAGCGCTTCGCCAGAGGTGCTGTCTAATCCGGAAAGTACAACGGCCGTAAAGACTAAAGGAACGACTACCCCAGCTCCTTTATTAATGAGCCCCATGATACTTATCCTCATTGCTGCACTTTCATGAGGCCCTAATAGAACAACGTACGGATTAGAGGCTGTTTGGAGAATGGTTAAGCCCGTTCCAAGCACAAATAAAGCAACTAGAAAAACCACATAACTTGCACTGAGTGCGGCAGGTATAAAGATTAATGAACCTACTCCCATAATAAAAAGACCGATTGCCATTCCGTTTTTGTATCCGGTTTTTTTCAACACATATGCCATCGGTAAGGCCATCACTGTATAAGCGATATAGAATGCAAACGTTACAAAAAGAGCTTGAAAGTCATTTAAATTACAGATTATTTTTAAAAAAGGAATAAGCGAACCATTTAGCCAAGTAACAAAACCGAAAATAAAGAATAGGATTCCAATAATAATCATTGGCCCGAAAGTGTGTGTGGTCTTATTTTGATTAATGGTATTCATGCATTTTCATCCTCACTATTTTAGTTTTTATAAACTGACATTTTCTGTATTTATTCTTATTTTTATATTTGAAATAAAGTACTTATCTTGACTCAGTTTCGAGAAGTTAAGAAAGTGTCAGGCATTCTGGTTATTAGATTAGCTTTTTTCCTTCACACCAACTCGCTTGCAATTTCTCAGTTTCATCGATCAATATCATGCTCGCTTGGTAACCTTCTGACAACATTCCATATTTTTTTTCAACACCAAGAAACCGAGCTGGAGAATTTGAAGCTAAATTAACCGCATCCTTGAGTTCTATATCTAGCATTTTAACCGCATTTCTTACTGCGGATAACATATCCAGCGTAGACCCTGCTAATCGGCCATCCTTATCCGTAAGACGATTATTATTTCTTAAAATAGACTGCCCAAAGAAATCGAATTCATTTTCTTCACTGCCTACGAGCGGCATTGCATCGGTTACTAAAACTAGATTTGTCTTCGATTGAAAAGCCACTTTTGCAGCAGCTGCATGTACATGAATACCATCTAAAATAATGCCAGAAAAAGTATCACTACTTGCCAGAGCAGCGCCAACCATTCCGGGTTCACGAGAACCTAAAGGAGACATCGCATTGTATAAATGAGTAAAGCCCGTTGCTCCAGCTCCCAGTGCACTTCTCGCATCTTCATAGCTTGCAGCACTATGACCTAATGAAACGATGACGCCAGAGTCAGTGAGTTTCTTTATTTGTTCGTCTGTCACTCGTTCCGGTGCTACAGTTAACAAGACAATACCTAGCCCCTGTTGCGTAAACAGCGCGATATCTTTTTCGTCGAGCTGCCGCATTAATCGTGCAGAATGAACACCTTTTTTCTCGCTCGACAAAAAGGGGCCTTCAAAATGAATCCCTAATACACCGTTGTATGGGTCTTTGCGGGCTTGAATCACCGCTTCGGCCGCGACTTCCATCTTTTCAAAACTATCCGTAACAAGGGTTGGTAGCCACCCCGTTGTACCGAATTGATTATGTGCTTTTGCAATTATTTTGATCGCATTGAGGTTAGGTTCTGCGTTAAATAACACTCCTCCTCCTCCGTTGACTTGTATATCGATCAATCCCGGTACTAATAGACCAGATAACAGTTCACCCGTCGAGTTCCATGGTTTTATGGACTCGATAACATCATCACAGAGAGTAACTGTTTGATGCTGCCTAATTGAATTGCCATCAAATAAAAATTCAACTGAAAAACTATTCTTATTCATAATAATAAAATTACTCTGACTCTAATTAGCTATGGGTTAGTCGAACACGTGAAATCAATACTTTTTAATGCTTTGTAGAAAAGTAAGGGGGTAGTATTTGTTATCCTGACGTTAGATAGTTTCGGTCACTTTCTTTAACCCTTTCGGTAGATCGGGATCAAGTCCTTGCTGCACCGCTATTAATTCTATATCGAGATAAAACCTTTGCAAGATCATAAACACACCGAGCCTTTGATGAAAGTCAGAACTTGATTGTTTTAAATCTAGCATAACAGCTCCTCGATTCGCTATTTCGACACATTGCTCGTTGTGAGTGCAATAAGACTCATCTTCTACCTTCAAGTTAATGATTATAAATTTATCATCTACCAATGTAACTGGTCCATGTAAAAATTCTGCACTGCTAAAACACTCTGCATGAATAGAACAAACTTCTTTAAGCTTGAGTGCAATCTCTTTACCTGCGGCAAAACCAAGCCCTCGCCCGAGTACTACCAAGTTTCTAACATTATTTAAGTTATTGATGGATAGAGATGGAGCCGACTCTACAGCCGATTGCAGCGCTTCTGGGATTTGCATGAGAGAATCTATTAGTTCTTTCTTTTGACTCCAATATGCCACCAGCTGCATCATCGCAGCAAGCGTTGCAAGATAGCTTTTAGTCGCAGCTACTGATTTTTCTTCACCAACTGAAAGAGGAATTACAAAATCAACTATTTCTGCTAGTGGTGAGGATTCATCATTAAGCAATGCGACGCAAAGCGCTCCAGATTTCTTTGCCGATTCTGCTTGCTGCAAGATATCAGGGCTACGGCCAGATTGAGAGATTATAAGTACTAAGCTCTTTGACAAGTCGAGTGAACAATTGTAAATAGTCGCTATCGATGGCGCGGCGGAAAATGTTGCGATACCAAGTTCTATTTCAATCAGATACTTAGCGAAAGTTCCAGCATGATCCGATGAACCTCTTCCAACAAACATGACTGAATAAGGATTGAATTCCCTAATTTTGTCGCTGATACTTCTTACACGAGCAGTATTGGCTACAAGCTGCTCTGCGATTCGTTGAGGAGCTTCAGTCGCTTCTTGTTTCATTAGACTTTCGAATGACATTTAGTGAGTAACTCTTATTATTTGGGATTGATCAACTTGAAAGTAACAACCATCAAAAATGACAACGCTGTCATTTTGTATTTTAAAATTACTTCATCGTAATAATAAAAGCAAGGAAAAGTAGATTATTGTTAGCTTTTTACACCGTTCATGGAAGGTATTGAATCTGATAATAAGAATTTACCTTTTTCATTTTGAGCAATCCTTCCATGGGCGATTTCAGCATCATGTGTAAAAAATAAGCGTCCATTTCGTGCAAGCAAATCCGATAGCAATGCTTGTTTTTCATCAATTAATTTTTCCGCGTAGCGGTCGTACCCCATAGTAATAGGTAAGTGAACCCAAGGTGCTCCAGGTATAAGGTCTGCGCAAAAGACGATCGGCCCTTCAGGCATAGCAATTTCTGCTAACATCATTCCAGGCGTGTGCCCATCGCTATAATGAAACCGGTATTCATTTCCAAGGATGGGGTGTGTTGAATCTTCAACCACATGCAAATTATCTCTCTGTTCTAGTAAATTTATCAAATGAGGGATAAAAGATGCTTTATCTCTAAAATGAGGATTTAAAGCACGTTGCCAAGCTTTCTTTCCAACCAGTATTGCTGCATTTGGAAACAATAGTTCTGCCTCTTGATCAACTTCCCATTTAGACAGCAAGCCGCCAATATGATCAAAATGCAGATGTGATAATACGATTACATCAATATCAGTGTGCTCAACCCCGACTTCTTTGAGTGAGTCGAGCAAAACGTGTTCGGACTCGACAATCCCAAATCGGTCTTGTAATTTAGGTTCAAAAAATGCGCCGATACCAGCTTCAAATAAAATGGTTCGGCTTGCCCCATCCGGCATTGTTTCCTTAATCAGCAAGCACCGACAAGCCAAATCAATTCGATTTTTCTCATCCACCTTAACCCACTTTTTCCACATGCCTTTAGGCGCATTGCCAAACATGGCTCCACCATCAAGCTTTTGTGAATTACCTAATATTGAGAAAAGCTCTTTCATCAAACAAATCCTTAACTTGCTGTAGCAGGCTCAAGCCGAGTAATTTTTATATTCATAATACCGTAGGCAATTGATATAAATGGACTAGCTATATTAAAGAAACAAAAAGGTAAATAGACCAGCGTTGGAACCCCTAATACACCAGCCATATACACTCCACAGGTATTCCATGGAATTAGTGGAGATGTCATAGTAGCGCTGTCTTCGAGTGTTCGAGATAAGTTCTTGGGGTCTAAACCACGTCGTTTAAATTCAGCTCGAAACATCCGCCCAGGAAGAACGATTGCAATGTATTGGTCTGCGGCTATGATATTGGTCGTTACGCAGGTACCAATAACAGAAGCAACCAACGAGCCCGTTCCTCGTACCAACTTCAATATTGACTCCACTACTTTTTTGAGCAATCCAACAGTTTCCAGTACAGCGCCAAATGTTAGAGCCGTCAATATTAACCAAATAGTGTTTAACATGCTGCCCATTCCACCGCGGGAGAGTAGTTTATCCACCGCCGCATCACCACTATTCGACTCATACCCTGCAAACAAAGCTCTCCAAACTGCGTCCACCATATTGGCAAAATTGGACCTGGTTTCTAAACTAATAGATTCTTCCTTATCTCCTACTTGTGCAATGAACGCTGAAGGTTTTGTAGGTGCGTCGAAGGCTAGTTCGCTTTCGATGATAGATTCATCTTTAAGTTTCAATCCAAAAGTGATTAGTTGCTGAGATTGATTAACCATCTTTACTTCGCAGCCATCAATTTGGCTATTTAGCGAGACAGCAGAACAACTATAGCGAGATGCTTCAACTGTTCGGTTAAGCGTGTCAGGCTGCAACAATACAGCGAATAGCCCACCCACTAACGAGCCGATCAACAGAGTAAGAAATGCAGGTACTTTCTTGAATGCTAGAATAAATACCAACAGCAGTGGGACTAATGCCCATGCAGAAATATTGAACTGCTCTTGTAGCACGGACACCGTCGAGCCTAAGTTTGCAGGTTGCTCACTCGAATCTCTGGTCAATCCAATAAATGCAAACAGAACAAGTGCAATTAATATACTAGGTCCAGTAGTCCATATCATATGCCTGATATGACTAAATAAGTCCGTCCCCGCCACAGCAGGTGCCAAGTTAGTAGTATCTGACAAAGGTGACATTTTATCGCCAAAGTAAGCACCTGAAATTATAGCGCCGGCTGTAACAGCTAAAGACATATCCAATCCAGCAGCAATTCCTACCAAGGCTACTCCGACAGTACCCGCTGTCGTCCATGAACTACCAATACTGATTGAAACCAATGCACAAATTAAACAAGCCGCAACATAAAAAATACTCGGGTCAAGAATTTGAAGTCCAAAATAAATCATTGTCGGAACGGTACCGGAAATTATCCAGCTGCCGATCAACGCACCAACCATCAAAAGAATTAAAATTGCCCCAAAAGCGGTGGCAATCCCTGATGAAATCCCTTTTTCAATTTCTTCCCAACTATATCCGTTCTTAAAACCTACTAAGCTCGCAATTGCGGCTCCTAAAATCAATGCTATTTGGTTTGCGCCATAGGACGAGTCTGAACCATAGAAATACACCGAAGCCGATAGCATCATAATCAATGATAGTATTGGAATGAGTGCATCTAACATACTGGGTTGTCGTTTTTCTGAATTCATCTTTTAAATGATTCCTTATTTTTGTTGTTATTTATATCGATTAACAGCGAGCAGCTTATTTGACATAAGCTTTGTTGGTTATGTTTGATAAATCCCAAAATCTGTCTTTCAATCGACTTGCTCGAGAGACCATCGACTGTTTAACACCTTTGATAAGAACTGCGTCAGCATGAGAGGTAACCTCCAATGGATCGCCGTCCCAAATTACTAGATCGGCTTCCATTCCCAATTCGATGGTCCCGTAATTTTTGATACCGAATATCTCTGCAGTATTAATCGTCATTGCTTTGATGGCTTCTTCAGCGGGCAAGCCATAGGTCACGGCATTTCCAGCAGACTGTCTTACTAGATAGGCGTTATGACTCGACATATTACTAAAACTTAACTTAACCCCAGCTTCATTTAACATGGCAGGACCTTCCAATTTAATTGCCAGTGATTCAAACGAACTGGGTATATTCATTAACGGATCTATTATGACCGGAACCTTTGCTAAAGCAAGTTCATTTGCCACCATCCATGCCTCAGCCGCACCACGGATAACCAATCTTATGTGGTGTTTCTTGGCAAGATTAATAAGGGTTAGGATATCGTCACTTCGATGAACATGTACCACTAAAGGTATCTTCTTTTCCAAGACAAGCTTAAGGGAATCTAAATCTCCAACCGAAAGCGAAAAGTGCCAATCATGACCTGGTTTATACTGGCTACGATTGTTACGAAGATAATCAGCCTCTTGAAGCGCTAAATCTAGATCCATGTAAGCTGCTGCCCTAGAACCTCCGGCAATTTTTGCGCCTTGGTCACCGTATCTAGCGAACTGTGCGATCACCTCTTGTGATAGCTCTGGCTGGATATTAGATAAGCTTATCGCAACACCCATTCCTTGATAGAGTTTTTCACCTTCTGTAGGAGCAACAATTGCTCGGGTGAGTCCTTGAGTGCGATTATGAGGGATAAGAGTTGACTTAAAATTCAGAGCAGGAGCTATGTTAAACGAAGCACCATAGCGAGAAAGGGTGGTACGGTGATCAACAGTACTTTCTGCAGCGCTAATTTCTTCTAACCCAATTTGAGACCACGCCGCTATTAAACCGGGAGTTACATGTTTGTTAGTCGCATCGATGATTTGATGTTTAGTACGGATTGATAATTGGCGTCCCACTTGCATTATAAATCCATCACTGACGTAAATATCCGCATTTTTGATGACACCGGTTGAAGTCAGCGTGTGCAAAGTTGCATTTTTTATCAAGTAGTCTTTTGCATATACCGGCGTCATCACCAGAAAACAACACAGGATCCTCAATAATATCCGAGTCATCTTCTTTCTCCTTCCGGCGCTAGAATTCCTAATTCGAAATCACTGACAGTTTTTTTCGAATCATCTGATCGGTCGAAAACCAATCGCCCATCAATAAATACTTTGTTGGTTTTAGAGTAAACGCTAAATGGGTTACCGGACCAAATGACTAGATCCGCCATTTTCCCTTCTTCAATTACGCCAGTCTTTTCAGCGATACCTATCGCCTGTGCAGCGTTTGATGTAATCCAGGCTATTGCGTCTTTAGGCTGAAGAGCTAAACCACTCTTGTTTCCCGCAGCCATGGCTTTTGCAGCTTCTTGGTTAAGGTGTTGAATACCAATATCAGAATCGGAATGAATTATTGCACAAGCGCCAGCCTTGTTGACCATCGCTGCGTTTTCTCTAACGTGATCAAAAGCTTCATGTTTAAATCCCCACCAATCGGCCCACATAGCAGAGCAAATGTTTTCTTTCGCCAATACGTCCGCTATTTTATACGCCTCGATCGCATGATGAAAGGTGGATATCTTGTAGTCAAACTCTTTTGCAATATCAATCATAATCATCATTTCTTCAGCCCGGTAACAATGGTTATGAACTAATATGTTACCTCTCAGCACTTCGGCAAGTGTATCTAATTGAAGATCTCTTTCTGGTTCGTCTAATTCTTGACCCGCTCCAATCGCTGCTAAATAATCATCCCATTTTTTACGATACGCCGTTGCCCTAATCCAAACTTTACGATATCCAGCAACATTCCCCATTCGTGTCGATGGCGCTTGACCACGTTCGCCATAAACTCTCTTTGGATTTTCTCCGCAAGCCATTTTCAACGAATGAGGCGCACCGGGAAATTTCATCCCTTGAACCGATCGAGCATAGACATTCTTGAGCGTCACTCCTCTACCACCAATGAGATTGCCAGAGCCTGGCAGAACTTGAAATGTTGTTACACCACCAGCAAGCGCTAGCGGCATGCCTGGATCTTGAGTCCAAACAGAATGTTCCGCCCAAACTTCAGCAGTGACAGGTGCGGTCATTTCATTACCATCTTCGGAACTTTCGATTGCAGGTGAAGGGTAGACACCCAAGTGCGAATGAACATCTATCAATCCTGGAGTTACCCATTGTCCATCTGCGTTGTATCGAATAACGTTTGCTGGTGCGTAGAGGTTATTTCCTACTGATTTGATGACCCCTTTTTCAACCAACACAGAAGCATCATTCAATTGCTTTCCTTTTCCCGTCAGCACGGTAGCATGCTCAATCAGGAAAGAACTCGTTGTAGGAGGATTATAGGTAGATTCAAAAGGTTGGCTTGCTACTTCGGTTGAAGACTCGGGTACTGGATCACATGCAGACAATACAACTACAATGAGAATGACAAACAGCGTTCTTAGGAAAGCGATAATATAACTCAATTCAATATTGCCTTTGCTAACGATTGATTAGGAGTGAGACGATTCAAAGCCTTGCCAGTGCGAATATCTAGAGCTCGAGCATTGTTAACTATACGAATAAAGCGGCAGTTTCAACTGTGGTTCGCAACTGACAACTGCCCCTCAAAACTAAACTAACTAGTTAGGATATTATCTATCCAAATAACATCGTTAATATTTTAATGCCCAAGAAATTATCAAGAACTGTGACAATAAATATACTTCCTAGAAGAACGGGACAAATATAACCAATCGCAAAATCAACATAACTCTGCAACCAGCTGCGACGATGATTCTCGTCGCCATTGGCCATTTCTAGATTAAAGTTCTCTTTCTTCCATACATAAGCGGTGAATACAGCGATCATAAATCCGCCCAGAGGAAGAAAAGTATCACTTGCAATTAATCCGATGAAATCCATGAAATTCTTTTCACCGGCCCCCGCCAGAGTGACGAAATGGGTCAAGCCGTCCACAGCGCCCACAGACAACATCGAAGGTATACCCACTAAGAATATGAATATCGCAACAATCCAGGTTGCCTTCTTTCTTTTCATTTTCTTTTCATCAACCATATAAGCAGTCGGTACTTCTAACAAAGATATTGTTGAAGTGAATGCTGCAAAAGACAATAACAAGAAAAATAACGCGCCAACTATCACTCCCAATGTTGCGCCAAGTGACTCAAAAATTCCTGGCAAAGTAACAAAAATTAATCCGGGTCCGCCATCAGTTTCGATCCCTTGGGAGAATACGAATGGAAAAATCATAAAACCAGCAAGAGTCGCCACCCCAACATCCAATAATGTAATTGAGGCCGCCGCAGTGACAATATTGTCTTTCTTTGAAACGTAGCTTCCGTAGGTAATCAGAGCGCCCATACCAAGTGACAAACTAAAGAAAGCCTGGCCCAGAGCCGAATAGACAACCTTACCAGTAATTTGGCTAAAATCTGGGACTAGATAGAAACGAATTCCGTCCATAGCGTTGGGTAGCGTCAAGGCGTATAAGATTAAAGCAATGATCATGACAAATAACGTTGGCATCAGTATTTTTGCAGCTCGCTCTATTCCTCCAGAAACCCCGCGAGAAACTACAAACGCCGTGCCAATCATAAACAGGACACTATAACTACCAACGGTTATCCAGTCTTTTGTAAACTCACTGAATCGTTGCCCGATATCAAAATGTCCCATTAAAATTTCAACAAAATAGCCAAAAGCCCAAGCAGCAACCACATTGTAAAAAGAGAGTATTAGAACACCACTTGCGAGTCCCAAATAACCCACGATGGCCCAATTCTTATACCCAAGAGCCTTAAATGCTCCGACAGGGTTTAATTGAGTTTTTCGTCCTATTGCAATTTCTGCAACCAATACAGGGAAGCACAATACGAAGCAAAAAACTAAATACATAACCACAAAGGCTGCACCGCCACCCTGCCCGACTTCAAACGGAAACTTCCAAATATTACCAAGTCCAACAGCTGAACCTGCTGCAGCTAAGATAAACCCGAGTCGAGAACTAAAACCACCACGCTGAATTGACATATTGTTCCTTCTAATTCTTATTCTAATAAAAAGTCAGTATTTTCAACCGACAATAAAACCACAAATGACCCAGTCACGACAAGTTTTCAGGCCCAATTTTCGCTTTAATTCAATAATTCACCTTTGTTCGATTAAAATTCGTCCAGTATTTAATGAATTGGAAAGGGACTGTGGAGCATTGGAATAACAATCTCCGCCATACTCACTTATCCTAGAGAAAATCAGTCAACGCGACCCCAAAACCTATTCTTTCGATATTATGGTCATAGTCGATGAGACTTTCACCGTAGCCATTAAAATACTGAAAGTAACCTTTAAACCGTTTTCCTAATGGAAAGGTCCAATCGATTTGCAAGGCGCCCCTATTTTCAGAGCGTAAATTATTTCTTAGCAGCAAGCTAAAGTTTTGTTCGTCCCAGCTATATATAGTGGAGAGTTCAAAGTGCCCCATGTATTTATCAATATCTGGATTATCATCCCCATCGGCCTGATTTGGCTCAGTTTTCTCTTTTTCAGGCAATCGGTACCATGGTTTAAATGATATTAACCAATCATCTTTTTCAAAGACAAAGTTTGCATAAACTCGGTTCCAACTTCTAGAGAAAGCTTGCGTTCGTCCATTCGATTGGTGCTCAATACCAAATAACAGAGCTTTATTGGTCCACTGTCCTATTTCCGTATCATTTTCAATGGCATAGAATATTTCAGGTTGATAATTTGTTTCACGAAATGGTGAGGAAAGCTCAGAATTATACAACTGCCAGTAAGACTGCAGTGTAAAACCGAAGAAAAGAACATCTTTATCATCAAATACTTGCGATAGAAGAGGCGCTTTAAAGCTCAGTTGAAACTTTGCTTCAGCATTATCCAGCGAGCCGCCATCCAGAGTTTGCTCAAACGGCGCGTTATTAGGTTCACGGGCAAAGGTGATGGGTAACATGTAGTTTCGATTATGTGACGTAATAACAGCGGGGTTATCGATTGTAGCCCTTTCATTTTGTATCCTACGGTCGAGTCTCGATAAATGCCGTGTTTCAACCATTGCAGTTTGTTTGGACTGGTCTGTAGCCATGGAGCTATGGTGTTTTTCGTTGCTACTTGGCTTAATACTGTCGCAACGCTTTATGACGAGTTTAATCGTCTCAGTAGGTTCGGCTTCTTTTAATTCACGGAGCAGGCACTTATCACGGGTCGAGTTCAACTCCTCTGCCATTAAAGGGTGAACCATTAGATACAAAAGGCCTATAAATATAGCCGTTTGAGATTTATTCGTTCTATTCATTGTACTTTTTTACTCGAGTCAATTATATTTAACAGGTTAGTGTTTATAAACTAGGAATTTCCTTAGGAGTTGTCACTATGTCAGTACAGCAAATCCCGTCTATTCTCAAGTCAATGCAGCCGCAATTTGACAAGAGGAACGCTATTAAAATCACTAATTCGCAATATAACATGATGAAGGAAGTCATTCAGGAATTTTGTAAATCGCATGACGCTCCTCGCCTGTACGGCATACTCGGCAGAATTAGTCGCCGTATGAAACAATCAAATAACCCTCACTTGTGGGCCACTGAATATGAGTATTTTGCCAACAGCATGATGGAATCCCTTAAAGAAAACGACTGTTGCCGGCTGGACGATACAGTAAAAGATATCAACGAAATATTTCTTCGAAATAATAAAGACTCCGAGCCAGGCAAGAATAGGTTCGATGACAAGTCTCAAATTATGAGTATATTTGGATAACTTGCCAACTCTCTCAAATCTAGCTCACTCGAAAGGCGTTTCGGTGTTTTTCACCGTTCGCCCAATTCAAAGATTCACATTCAACTAGCATATAAAACGACTTTCAAAGTTGATACAATCAACTTACTTTAAATACTCAAGCATTCGGAATTAGATATGTCATTTGAACATTCTTTTGCAGTCGTTAGCGGCGGAGCATCAGGACTTGGATTAGCTGTCGTCGAAAGAATTATTACCCAGGGCGGAAAAGTAGCAATATTAGACATTAATGAGCAAGCCGGTCAAGAAATCGCCAACAAATTTCCAGCACAAGTAATATTTTTGAAAACTGATATTGGCAACGAAACCGATGTAGATTTTGCTGTTGATAAGGCGGTTGAAACCTTCGGTTCAATAAATTTAGCTGTCGGTTGTGCTGGCATTTTAGGGGCGGGTAAAATTGTTAGTAAAAAAGGCCCTATGCCCCTCGAGTATTTTCAAAAGGTCGTCAACATTAATTTAATTGGCTCTTTCCTGCTCACAAGAGCTGCCGCACGACACATGCAGACCAATCTACCTAACGAAGGAAAAGAGAGAGGGGTTATCGTCCACACAGCTTCTATTGCTGCCTACGAAGGACAATTTGGTCAGGTTGCATATTCCGCAACAAAATCTGCAATCGTCGGCATGATGCTGCCTCTAGCTCGCGAATTCGCAAAAAGTGGAATTCGTTGTATGGCTATAGCACCAGGAATTTTCGAAACTCCGATGATGGCTAACGTTTCTGATGAACTGCGCGAATCACTCTATGGAGGCATTCCCTTCCCCTCTCGATTCGGAACCGCCGATGAATTCGCAAAAATGGTTGAGCAGATTAACGACAATCAGATGCTCAATGGCTCGACCGTTCGGCTCGATGGTGCAGCTAGACTTCAGTAATAGTCTCCGATCTAAAGGTTCTACTCACAATGCTAAAAGAGCGACTTTATCCTAGAAAGGAATATTAATTTGTTGGGCGGTTTTTTGTCTTTTCAAATCGGGGAATTTTACCCCGATTCCCATTAATCGAATGGGCTCAGGGTACTGCTCGCGCAACCTTTTTAGCAAAGCAATTAATAACTTGATATCTAGTCCGATTGAAATTGATTCCGCAGTATGTAAAACAAAATTTGCTTGCTTCACTTTAACGTAAACTTTTCTAATTTTATCAGTGCCTTTCGATTGTTCAAGCCTCCGCGACAAAGAAGAAAGTAACTTCATAAATTCACTTTCACAATCTTGCCACTCAGAAATATCTTGTTCAAACGTGGTTTCTACACTGACTGATTTTCGGGTAGAGTCGACTGTTACTTGCCGATTATCAATGCCTCGGCAAAGATCATACAAGTACTTTCCGTACTTACCAAAACGTTGCACCAATACGCTTAATTCCACGGCTCGCAATTCCTTACAAGTGATGATATCCATAGACTCTAACTTGGCAGTCATTACTTTCCCCACCCCATGGAGTTTTTTTACCGGTAATTTATCGAGAAATTTTATCTCCTCTCCTGGGCCTACCACTTTGATACCGTTTGGTTTGTTCCAGTCGCTAGCAACTTTGGCAAGGAATTTACTCGTCGATACTCCAGCTGATGCGGTCAATTGTGTCGCTTCGAATATATCATTGCATATTGCTTGAGCTATCCAAGTAGCGCTACCATGGCAAAGCTCAGAATCACTAGTGTCTAAGTAGGCTTCATCTAAAGATAACGGTTCGATCAAATTAGTATACTTGTGGAAAATTTGTCTTATTTTTTTTGACTCGGCGCGGTACTTACTTAGATCGGGCTTCACGATGATTAAATGTGGACACAATTGTCTTGCATATCCCGATGGCATGGCAGAATGAACACCAAATTTACGAGCTTCGTAGTTGGCCGTCGCAATAACACCTCGATTATCAGGACTGCCTCCAACAGCAACGGCAGTGTTTGCCAAATGAATATCGTCTCTCTGCTCAATGGCAGCATAAAAACAATCCATATCAACATGTATAATTTTTTTCATAACAGGGGTCGATAAGGGAGAGTATAAGCACTAGTTGAATAACTAGCTATAATAGCACGTTACACATCAAGAAAAACTAAGAATGTTAGTCAGCAAGTGGAATTGTGATTAAAAAAAGTGCTCCACCTAATGCACTTTCTTGGATGACAATATCGCCGCGGTAATTAGTAATAATATCCATGACAATTGAAAGGCCTAGTCCCTGCCCCTCTGTGGACTGATCAAGCCGCTTACCTCTGTTTAGAATAGCTGCCCGGTTTTCAATAGCAATACCTGGTCCATCATCGTCAACGTAAAGACAGAAATTACCTTCTTTATGTTTAACTGATACAACCACCAACGATTGAGTCCACTTACAGGCGTTTTCAGTTAGATTTCCGACTAACTCAAGTAAATCTCCAGCATCACCGGGGAAAATCGCACTATTTTGTATTCTACTTTCAATGGTTATATTTTTGCTTTGATAAACTTTTTTAAGTGCTTCTACAATTTTGCTTACTTCAGGCTGAACTGCACATGTCTTAACCAAAGTCCTTCCCGAGGATATAACAGATCGATTCAGTTGATACTTAACGATGTCATCGATTCGCTCTACTTGATTTTTCAATACACCTCGCTCATCATTGATTTTCCGGTTCTCAATTTCACCTTTAATGATAGCTAACGGCGTTTTTAAACTATGGGCCAAGTTTCCTAAGCTATCTCTAAAACGATTCTTCTGTCTCGCTTCACTGTCTAAAAGTTGATTAATACTAGAAGTAAGAGGAATTAGCTCTTCAGGGAATTCTCCCCCTAGTCCTTGTAGTTTCCCCTCTCTAATTTTTTCGATTTGTTCTTGTGCCGTTTTCAAAGGACGAAGTGTAAAATTAAGCGCGTAAGCGAACACAACTAAAAGAATAATACCTGAAATAGACAACCAAGCTAATACTTCTTTTTTAAATTCATTCAATGACGAATTTAAAATTGATTGTTTCTCTCCGATTATAAAGTAGTAGGTTTTCTCTTGCTCATCTTCGTGTTCCCAAATGATTGACTCGCCTATCCAAAACATTTGCCGCCCTTCAAAGTCAGACTCAGAAATAGACAACATTGAAAAGGGATGGTTTATATCTGGTAACGACTGATATAGCTCACTCGACGTGGATTGCCATACTAAATCACCTCGTTGATCGAGAACATAAGCCACTAAGCCGGAACTCAAATTCTCAAGTCTATCATTCCTTAATATATCCGGTATGAATAGCTGGCCTTCATCATCATTAGCAATTGCCATTAGGGCATATACCTGGGCCGTCATGCTTTCCTGCAATCGACTCTTGCTCGCGATTGAATATGCCGATTGTATTGCAATGAAAATAGTACTAAATGCAATAGTAAGGATTATGGCGCTTACCGTTGTCAATCGTTGTTTTAAAGACCAGTTATTCATTGGCAGATAGGATAAAGTTAGATAATTACTGAGTTATATAGTCTGGATTCAGTCTGTAACCTTGTCCACGCAATGTCTGAATTAGTTTAAGCTCTTGATTTGGATCAATCTTCTTTCGTAATCGACCAACGAATACTTCTAGCACGTTGCTGTCGCGATCAAAGTCCTGATCGTAGATATGTTCTGTCAGCTCAGATTTTGATACTACTTTCTTGGGATTAAGAAAGAGATATTCAATCACTTTGTATTCGTACGCTGTGAGTTCAATATTTTCACCCGCTTTTCTTACACTTTGAGCCATTGTATCTAATTCGATATCAGCAATCTTTAGTAGGGGAGTTGCAAAACCAGCAGTCCGTCTGAGAAGAGCGTTACAACGCGCCAACAGTTCTTCAAATTGAAAAGGTTTCGCCATATAGTCGTCGGCTCCGGTCGACAAGCCTTCAACTTTGTCTTGCCACGAATCCCGTGCTGTTAAAACAATGACTGGAATTTGGCTCCCTCCGTCTCTTAATTTAGCAATTAATTCTAAACCAGACATGCCGGGGAGCCCGATGTCTACGACGGCCAAATCAATAGGATATTCTTCGGCTAGAAATAAGCCATCCTCTCCGTTATCAGCAGACTCAATCGCAAAACCATTCGACTTAAATGAATTAACTAAGTTCTCTCTAATCAACTGTTCGTCTTCAACGACAAGTATTTTCATAATTGGTCTCTTTTTTTAGTTATTAGATTATAGGCAGGCATTGATGGATACGGTCTTAACACGCTTTTTTTCGACTAACATTCTCACTTTATAAACTGAGCGACTTCCTTTCTCAGAAAGCTGCACCCCGACAATTTTACCTTTTACTTTACGTTTTGCTCTGTTAATCGCTTCACCGCGAGAAATCATCTTACACTGATATTTTTGAGTGACAGCATCGCGACTATCAGACTTATCTTTAGCCTGTGTGACAAGAGCGCAGCTTAGAATTGTTATCAATACAAATAACTTGATGCTAATGAAGAATTTCTCGCTCATATTACACTCATAAGTTTCAATATTTAACGGATTGTAAGAATAGCCAACTATATCACGCAATACTGAAACACTTAATAGCGAAAACTAGAAAAATACAGAATGGCTGTCGAGTCATTTATTGCCTAATTAAACATGATTTAGCACGTTATTATTTGGCGATAACCCTATAGTATCCCCAATGACTGAACTTGAACTGAACAATAGGATGAGCTGAGTGGTTAAAAATAAAAACCGGCGAATTGATATTCGACGGATGAACGATCGAGCTCTAGCCATGTGTTCGTGTCGTATTAAAACTCTCTCAGTTACTTCAGTAAATTAATCGATTAATTAATCGGAAATAGCTTACTAAGCTAAAACGGTGATCTATTACGCCACCAATTGTTTTGCCATTAGATCCAAAGATTCTGACTCTCCGCGAATATCCTCTAAAGCAGACTCAACATCATCAGCTTCCAACGAAAGCAATTCGAGCGTCGACTCTGGAACTCCAGTCATCACTGAGTCCCCAATATCTAGTTTAGTTAACAATCGGTTCGCAACTAGAACTAAGTTTGAATAGACCGCGTGCTTGCTCCAGAATTCTTCTTGGTGATGTCGATGCACCGCTACGATTAATTCATCAGGCATGTGCCAATTCTGCATGAGCCACGCTCCTATTTCTTCGTGAGAAACACCTAAAATAAAATACTCTATATCTTCAACAGAGATTTGCGGGTTACATAAAATGGATTGATTCACAAGTTTGAATTGTGGAGGAAAAATATGTCCTAACAAAAGATGACCAAAATTATGCAATAAACCACTTAAATAGATTAACCCTCTTTCTGGTCTCTGTTTAATTGGCATTGCTCGACATAGCTTCTCTGCTAAGCTTGCCGTATAAATTGATTGCCGCCAAAACTCTTTTACGCCCAAAGGCCCTTCTTTGGGAACTCGTAGTGATTTTCCAATTGAAATACCCAATGCCAAGTTCATTACCAATTCGAAACCTAGAACGCGTGCGATAGCCGTTTCAATTGAATCTATCTTACCCTGATATCCGTAATAAGGAGAACTCGCCCAGCTAATAACTTGTGCTGCAAGAGAAGGATCTCTAGCCACAATTTTACCTAGCTTGGTCGCATCTGCACTCGGATCGACTCTTAACTTCATTATATCTTGCGCAATTTCTGGCATAGCCGGTAGATCGAAAGTCTCGTCGACTCTTTGTTTGAGCCTCATTGGCGTAAAACTCAAATCAACTTCATCATCTTTATTTGAATTGTTACGCCCAGCAAATAATTGTTCTGGACTTGCTGTAAATGAAAGTGAATCACTATCTTGAAATAATAAGTTTCCATTCATTTTATCTAATCGAATAAAATGGTCCGGGTTGCCACTTTCAATAAATATCTCATCCATATCAAGTACAGCAGGATCGACAACCAACTTTAGATTGAATAACCCGTCTATTGGGGGGCGGCTATTATCTATACAGTGACTAAAAAAGGGTTTGCTCTCTTCGCCGGTTAGCGCATCTGGTTCGAAACCCAATAATTCAGAAAAAGCTTTGTAGTCCAATAGATGGTTAAAGGGAAGAACAGCTAAAAACACTTCGGATTCGTGCTTAAATCCAACGGTTCGAATGAGCTTTTTAACTTGGTTTTCTGTTGTTTCAGTCGCCATATAGATATCTAGGCACTCAAATGCGTCTACTATTTGATATTCTACCTTGTTAGAATCTAGTTTTTCTTGAATGCTCTTTGGAATAGACAATCGACTGACCTCATTAACTATTAGTAGTTAATATATAGCTCAGTTCTCAATATATGACCTAATTTATTTTGCTCAAACTCGCTTATTTAATCGATTATTATAAGAAACAATTCGACTTATGTAGTTTAGCTCTAGCACGCACAAATACGGACTCTACCTCAATGAGAGGCTAGTAGGATATTTTAACTTATGGTTCTATTTCAGTATCAGCTAAACCTTCGGTGATGAGTTGTTGTTCATGAGATAGGTCAACGCGTTCGATTTTCTCAAATCGAGATGTTATTTTTTTAGCTGAAGTATGAACTAAATCAACGTCTTTGCTCACTTGTCCAATGTGCGAAGATAGTTTATCCATTCGACCTTGAAAGCGTATAAAATCTTTCCCAAGAGCCGCCAAATGCTCCTTTATAATATGGACTTGTTTGCGTGTTTTCTCGTCTTTTATGACAGCCGAAGCAGTCGTTAATATCGCCATCAACGTGGTTGGAGAGACCATCCATACTTTCGATTTATACGCAAATTCGACTAACTCAGGATAATGGCCATGTATTTCAGCAAAGACGCTCTCAGCGGGAATAAACATTACTGCTCCATCTGAGGTTTCCGGTGGAATAATGTATTTCGAAGAAATATCTGATATGTGCTTTTTTATATCTCTAGCAAATTGTTTCGAAGCTTCTTTTCTATCAACATCGGCAACTTTCACATCTGTCATACGTTTATAGCTTTCGAGAGGAAACTTCGCATCAATTGCGATTTTCCCTGTCGGCTCCGGTAGCGTTAAAATGCAATCCGCCACCTTATCATTTGACAGTTTACTCTGCATTGAGTAATGAGCATCAGGTATAATATTGCTAACCAAAGATTGTAATTGAACTTCACCAAATGCTCCTCTTGAACGTTTATCATTCAAAATTTCCTGGAGGCTAACAACATTGTTCGACAATTCGGTTATTTTCTTTTGAGCATCGTCTATCAGTGCTAATCGTTTGATAACATCATTAAAAGTCTGATTGGTCTTTTCAAATCCGTCAGTTAACCGCTTCTCGACTTGACCACTTATTTCTTTTAAGCGGTTGTCCGTAGATTCCGTTAAATTTGCAATACTCTTGCTGGTAGTTTCACTCTGTTGCTTGAGACTACGGTCTAGATCTAATCTTACGTCCTTAATGCCTTTTCTAATATTTTCAGCAATCATCTCAGTCATCAAAGTTTGATGGGATTGCATGTTTATTGTTATTTTCTCACCGAATTGATTAACGGTTGCCGTCAACTGTTCGTGACCAGCCTGCAAAGATTGGTAGCTGTCACGTTTCAGTTGTTCAAATTTCTCGACCATATTGACTTTAAATGATTGGACATTCTCACTAAGTGCTGACTGCGATGTGGCAAACCGTTGTTCCAAATTAAGTTTTAGGCTTTCAAGGGAAGCGAGCTGTTTGTCTCTATCATTGGAAATAAGTTCGAAAACTTGGCTTTGACCACGTCCCAACTTATCATCCAAATGTCGTTGATTTTCGTTAACTAGTTGCTTAATTAATTCCGCGAGACGAGCATTATCCTCAACTATTGTCTCTTCTTGATGAGTGCTTTTCTGACTAAAATTGGCGATCAACAGTACCACCAATAGCATCGAATTGGCGACAACTAAAAATGGCGAAAGCTGGATTAAGTGTTCCATAAATAAAAGATATCTGCTGAACAAGAGTAGAATCAGATAGTAACATGATTCGGCGATCAAATTAGTTTAAGCCACTTGGTTAATGCACATAGATAGTTCACTCTATCTTGCGTTTCTAACGAATAAGATACTGAATCAGTATCTTATTCTCTACTTTGAACGCATCAGGAGAAAATGAAAATATTCAATAAAATATTAGTGTTGAAGATAACCATAACCACTGCTGATTATTTGAAAATTGAGCTTTCAGTTATAAAAGACAACAGTTCCATCATCCTTAACAGAATTATCATCTTAACAAACTGGCCTCCATGGCAATTCCGCATCCTTGGTAATCCGACTACTAATCATGACCATAAATTTGGTCATCCAAGAGTGAATCAGACGGAGCTCCATTATCACACCCCTGCGATCAAACAATCAGCGGTGAAAACAACCAAATCGGAGCCAACCCAGTGGCAATAAACTTTCTTGTGGAGAAAAAATGTCCCGGATTAAAAAGCGACTGATAATCAGACTCGTGCTTACCGATAATAAGTAAGGCGTCAAAATACTAGTCGAACTTGGTGATCTGGAGCCAATGGCTGGTTATCCTCAACGGAGTTATACTAACAAAACAAGCACCAGTTATGCAAGTAGTATTTGTTTGAGAGGGTAATAGCCTAAGGAATAAATCAAGCCGAGATGAATTTACGCGGAATCGAAGAGGATTAGCTGATGAGTAGTCGTCCGTTAAAATCGTTAAATATCCATCGCTCGCCCAGTAATGGTCAATCGAACTTTATTTCTACGATCGCCTTCAACTCGCCGTTCTGCCCCCGCTCGCATATCGGGCACAGTGATACTCCGACCCTTATACTGGCGACGGTCGATACTTTCACGGCGGTCATCGGTACTTCTAATTTCGTGCTCTGAGGACCATTGTACATCTTCTTTTAAATTACTAGTCACTTACTAAAACCTTCTATATGATCAACTATCAGCATGCAAACGATTGATATTGCTTGATTTCTCAAATCGCGATACATGCCAATATTTTATTAATTTACTTAACTAGTTAAAGTATAGGTCGCTAACAAGGATTTGCTTAATTATTATACGGTTCACATATTTTTTGTGAAACAGTTCAAATAAACGGATTTTTTTAGTAAATGTGCCACACTTGTTACCAAGCTCTTAATTTAAACTAAATATATGGAAAATAAGCGATACAATCAAACGACCACTTCAATCCCGATAAAGGAGCAGGAAAGGCATAATCGAGAGCTAAGTGCGACCCTCAACAATTTGATTAACAAGGCAAAACAGAATCAAATCACTCAGGAAAAGTTTTACCAACTCGAATTACACTTGTTGCAATCAACCTCGCTCACAGGTTTATTTGAAAAATTACTCGTTGAACTAAGTCAGAAGTTAGATCTAGAAATTGTCGAACTACATCTTATCGACTCAAATGACGAAATCCAGCGACTTATTCATGATATTTATGGCGACCTAGATTACGAAAACCTGAGTTATCATAAAAGCGAATCGACTCTGAATGAAATTTATCAAGGAAACCAAGATATTTTGTTGAGCCAAGATCAAGAGCTCATAAATCAATTATTCTCCTTCAGCTCGAAAAAAGCCTATAGTGTTGCTTTGTTGCCACTTATAAGAGAAAACACACTGATTGGAAGCATTCATTTTGGCAGCCATAACAAACAACGCTTTGTACCCGGATTAGCAACCAGCTTCCTGCAACACTTTGGTTCAATCATTAGTATTTGTATTGAAAATGCAGTCACTCAAGAACAATTTAAGCTATTGAGCCTTGTCGATCTATTAACCCGAACTAAAAATAGACGATATTTCATCCAATCCCTTACCAAAGAAATAGCTCGTTCATCTCGCTCAGAGTCTCCGATAAGCTGTTTATTTATGGATCTGGACCATTTCAAGGAAGTTAATGATTCACATGGTCACTTGACCGGAGACAGAGCGCTCCAATCCGTTGCAACAACGATTATGCCATTACTCAGAAAGTCAGACGTGTTCGCTCGATTCGGTGGAGAAGAGTTTACAATATTGCTTCCCGATACGAGTCAAAAACAAGCACTCGAAATCGCTGAGAGAATTCGGCAGGAAATTTCTCAGATTTCTATCGCTAACGATCTGAATCAAGCTTTTAAGATAACCGTATCTATTGGAGTAAGCACTTGGAGTGCAAATAAAGCTTCAATGACCTACGAGCAAGTCCAAAATTATTTGATCAGCCAAGCTGACAAAGGCGTTTACTTGGCCAAGGATAAAGGTCGAAACTGTGTTGCCGTTGCTCCAGAAACTTTGAAAATAAGTAACTGTTAACTTTTGGGAATTGGCGTCGTTTTAAATTTATTCTGGATTTAAAATCAATCGGTTTTCATTCTTAAGAACGTCGCAAAACGCGGTACGCTATTTTTGGTTAGTCCTCGATAGCGATAAGTAATCGTGCTCTTTATTGGAGGGGGATGTTTTCGCTGCTCTCGCGTGAAACCACTTCCTATTTTAAACTTTATTCCGTCCTCTGATATGACTTCAACAGCTCCCATAAGGCCTTTATATTTACCATGACCTTCAATGTGTCTGAGGACTGTAGCTTCAGCGTCATCATACGGTTTCAATTTTTGCAAGTCGGTATGCCGATATCCTTTGTAGGTAGAATCTTTACGGTGCAGCATTACACCTTCACCATTTTTGGAAACTACGTCGGATAAAAACTGTTGCAACTCGTCGTTTGAATTAATGCTATATTGGTGGACGAACTTTAAATTACTAAAGTTGCTTGTTGAAATTAATTGTTGCAGATACTTTACTCTTTGAGTGTATGTCTTTCTTCTATCAGGTTGATCAAACACCATATATTTTACTTGTCTCCAGTCTTCATCCTTTGCTGTTTTCCTTCTAATAATTCCAGACACTAAGTCAAATTTTTGTCGGTCGATCCATAATTCACCATCAAGTTCCTCTGACGGTAGCCTCCGCAAAAACCAAGCTGGTGCATGAATAACTCTACCAGTACGAGTCAACAAATTTGTACCATTCCAATAAGCGCGCACACCATCCAGTTTTTCACTGACATAGAATCGTTTGACGTCAACCGTCGAATTGTAATTAGTCGCGAGTAATATTCCGGGCAATGCTAGCCTTTCTTGGTGCGCCTTTGGTGAAGTTGAGAGCTGGAGGTTCAATACATCACTTTTAAGGGTCCATTGTTCCGACGCAGAACAGGCAGAATTAACAAGACCTGCTACCACGGTAAATATATAGTGCTTAATTTTTCTCATAACAAAGTCCTTTTAATTAACCATTGAATATCCGTTATCGGTTCGTTCGAAACCAGTATCTCAATTCCCAGGGTCTCAACAAAGAGACTATCACTTTAATTATTGTAAGCATTTGTCCTCTCTGCTTGTAACTTTGTTTTGTGAGATGTTTCATTTATCAATTTGTAAAATGTCACAAGTCCGAGACAGACTGTTGACTAATTTGTGAGCTCCTTGTGATGTATCTGTGAGATTTAGAAACTAAATTGGCTATTCGATTTAATCCACTCAAATCAATCGATAAAACTACGTTCGATAACATAAACAAAAAGGACCCAATACATGAACAAACGACAACTCGCTTCCATAGCTCTATTAACAGCGGCTACTTGGAACACCGCAAGTGCAGAAATCATAGATATCAGCATAACTAATTTAACCCACGCGATGAGTTTCACCCCTCGCTTGGTAGTCGCACACGACAACACGATCGATCTATTTGAACCAGGTGTAGAGGCATCAACGCCTTTAGCATGGTTAGCAGAAGCCGGTGTTATTGACGACGCACAATCAGCAGACTCGGCAGGACAAAACTTCGAGTGGATGTTAGGACCAACAGACAACGATAATACAACGAATACTTGGCACCGATTTGGTGGGCTTGTCACACCGTCGACGACTTTAAGTTATCCATTTGACACAATGGACAAAACTTATTTATCACTATTAACAATGTTAATCCCTACTAATGACGCATTTGCAGGATTAGATAGCATTGTAATCCCAATCGAGCCCGGTACTTACACCTACGTTTTACATGCCTATGATGCAGGAACAGAGCTTAACGATGAGCTAAATAGCACAAGGACAGACATAGTAGAGCAAGGCGGTGCAGCACTTGGCGGTTATGGCCTTCCTGGTGTTGCTGGTGTAGGGGCTTCAACTGTTCCTCTTGGCACCGGCGGAACGGGTGTTGCTGTAACCGTCGGCTTTGACCAAGATGGTAATGCAATAGGGGCAAATGAAGTGGTGGATGGTACTGATGGTCCTGTCCACATACACCGAAATATTTTAGGCGATACCGATCTAACAGCTGGCGCAAGTGATCTACAATCAACAGCTCATCGTTGGTTAAATCCAGTAGCTCGCGTAACAATCACTGTACCAGCACCATAAACAACAGGAGCGAAAAAATGGAAAACAATCTATTCAAAATTAGTTTGCTCAGTTTGCTGATCACACTAGCCACCGGTTGTGCCGACGACGGGGACACAGGACAAGCAGGTCCTCAAGGAACTGCAGGTCAAGCCGGAGCCGATGGACAAGACGGTCAAGATGGTGCTGATGGGCAAGACGGCGCAACGGGTACTTCAGGCAATACAGCGGTCTATACAGTTCAAATCACAAACTTAACTTATAGCCAAACATTTTCAGGCGCTGCGGTAATTATGCATGAACCTGGTTACAATACGTTTATGGAAGGTCAAAGCGCTTCGGTTGCATTAGAGCAACTTGCTGAAGGTGGAAACCCAATGCTCATAATCGATGAAGCCTCTATCCAAACTCAGTTTCTAGATGCAATATCCACCGGCGGAGCAATTCCAGGCCGCTCAAAGGGTGAAGTATCCACGTTAGTAGTACCTGAGTTAGATACCGACAATCTGCGCCTCAGTATTGCAACCATGCTGGTTGATACCAACGATGCTTTTACTGGTTTAAATGCCGCGGACATTAGCAATATGGAAGTCGGAGAATCTAAATCTTTCATGGCGCCAAGCTGGGATTCGGGAACAGAAGCCAACCTAGAAACCGCAGATACAATGCCTGGTCCCGCTGCGGGAGCTGCGGGCGGTGGTGGAGCGGCAGCTGGTTTTGACGCAACGAGAGATGATCTCTTTGATCGAGTCAGAATACACTCTGGTGCGACGACCAATGCAAATGCGGGTGACCCAAGCATGGAGGGACTTGCCACCTCTGTTCTGACAGAAGCTCATCGATGGGACAACCCAACATCGAAAATTATTGTCTCACGAACGCGTTAGTATTCAATCGACTAACCGTATAAAAAAGGAGCTCATTGAGCTCCTTTTTATGTTTTATACTTCTGTCTTCGCTTTGAATATTGCATAAAACTCTGGTAAAGCACAGGTACGATAAAAAGAGTTAGCATTGACGAAAAGATTAATCCCCAAACAATTGCCGTTGCTACTGGCGCCCAAATTAAGGAGTGGCCACCAAATCCCATCGCGAGCGAGAATAGACCTGCCACAGTGGTTAAAGTTGTGATCAAAATTGGTAACACTCTTCGCCTAGCAGCGTAAAATGTTGAATGGACTAAACTCATTCCAATGTCCAAATTCGAATTAGCTTTAGAAATCAAAACGATTGATGCATTCACCGCAATTCCCGCAAGTGCCACTATCCCGTACAGAGTAAATAGACTCAGTGGATTACCAGATACAGCCAACCCAAGAACGACACCGATAAAAGCCATCGGTACCGTGAAAAGCATCATCAATGGTTGAAAATAACTTTGAAATTGGGTGCTCAGAATTAAGTACATTAATCCAATACCAAATAGAAAGAGTGTTCCCATTGAATCCATACTTTCTTGAATATCATCAAGCTCACCCGAAAAATCTAATGATACATTTGGATGATCCGCCGCGATGGTCTCCCAATAATCAATTAATTTCTGGTTAGCAGCGATCGTATCGGTTTTGTCTTTATCGATATTCGCTTCTAGAGTGATCGTTCGTTTAAAATTATAATGCCTGAAATTGCCTTTCACTTGCTCTACAGTTGCATGAACGAGCTCGCTTAACGGTAGGTATTCACCTGATGGTGAAGGAATAGAAAGGCCAAGTACAGCATCAATATTATCGAAGTCATTCGCTACGGACGCAGAAGATTTTAACCGGATAGCTATCCGCTCACCTTCATTTTGTAAGTAGCTAACGACTTCCCCATCGATTAACATTTTAATGGTCCGGTAAACATCATCAGGCGCTATACCAGAACGGTTAATCACATCCGTATTTAATTTAAGTGTTAACCCGAATCGACCTTTACTATCATCATCGGCTATATCTAAATAGTGGGTATTAACATCTTCGTTAAGAAATTTAGTGAGTTGATCCGTTGCAAACCTAAGTTCTGAATACTCGTCTCCTCTTACCTTGACACTAATTGCCTTACTCGTCGGAGGCCCACCTGCTATTTTTAAGAAAGAAATATTAACCGGTCCAACAACTTGAGTAACTCGCTCTCTTATCTCATCGACAATTTGAGGAACACTTCTCATATCGCCATCTCGCGGGTGCAAACTGACCAGAACTTGACCGATATTCTGTGCGAACAAAGGTTCAGTCTCGGTGAACATCTGTCCCGAATAACTCACCATTGAACGAATTTCACCAGGTAGCATATTGTTTGCGGTTTCTCTCTCAACCGTCAATACCTTTTCCATGGTTTCTTGTAACGAACTAGTGGTGGGCATTTCGACATTAACATAAAATAAACGAATGTTATCGGAAGCAAAAAAGTCCATTTTAATAACGCCGCTAAATAGAGCGCCAATAGAAAGAATGAATAATCCGAACAGAGCAGCAAAAGTTCGTTTAGGATAACGCATCACTCTAAGTAACCCAAAACCGTATTTTATTTTTATCCAGTGAATAAAACGCGAGCGGTACACTTCAGCCTTTGATTTTTTGTCAAAATTTATCTTTGAAACTAGAATGTGTCCCGGCAACATCCAGTAAGCTTCGATTAAGCTGATAGCTAATGCTAAAGTGACCACCAAAGGGATCACCATCATAAACTTTCCAAGAATTCCAGGCAGAAGCATTAATGGTAAAAAAGCTGCAATCGTTGTTAGTACAGAAGCCGTAACGGGACTAATAACTTCCGTCAATCCCGTCCAAGCAGCCTCGACACCTTTAATCCCTTTATGAAGTTTATGATTGATGGATTCGACCACTACCACCGCATCATCAACTAACATGCCAAGGGAAATTACGATCGCCAGTAACACAGAGGTATTAAGTGTTTGTCCTAGTAGATGCAAACATATAAAGGTGCCTGCGAGAGTAAACGGAATACCGATAGTAACCAGAATACTTATTTTTGAACCAAGAAATACCCAAGTTACAAAAAATACCAATACTAATCCATAAAGCGCATTAGTTTGCATTATTCCCAACGCATTACGTGTAATCAGCGTTTGGTCATCAACTAAAGTAAACTCCACTCCTATTTTAGCTGCATTCAGGTTTTTTTTAGTCACAAATTCATCGATCCGCTGGACTAACTTCAGCGTGTTGGTACTCTCCTGTTTCATTACAGCTAATAAGATCGCTGGTCGACCTTGGTAACGTACTAACCGGTCTGATTTTGCTCTTGCCCTTACAACACTCGCGACATCACTGAGACGAATTTCTGTGTTCTTCTTACTACCCACAACAGGAATAGCGGCTAGTTTTTCAGGATCAGCAGTGGTCCCTTGTACCCTAATCAACCATTGATCTTGAGCGATTCGAGCAGTACCTGCCGACGTATCCTGAAAAAAACCACGCACAGAGTTGGCTATCATTACTGGTGAGATACCTAACTTTTGAATCTTCTCTATATCAAATTGAATTTGTAGTTCAGGATCAAGCAAGCCTGTAGTTTGTACTCTATCGACTCCTTTAATTCTGGCGAGATCTTTTTCTAAATTGCGCCCTTGTCTGCGTAAATTTTCATCTTCCGCAGGACCACTGACGACAACAGTTGCAGTTGGGAATGCATTTGCCGTGGTTATTTCAAATATATCAGGTCGCTCGGCTTCTATTGGTAGCTGATCTTCAACATTATTAATTTCACGCCTGAGATCCGCAATTCGCTTGTCAAAAGCATCTTCTCCAATATCGTTAAACCTAACTAAGATACTGGATATACTTTCTCTACTGGTACTCGATACAAATTTTATATCTTGAATTTTTTCAATTGATTCTTCTAATACATCTGTGACTTTTTGTTCAACATCTTGTGCTGAAGCACCTGCTAAGAATGTAGTGACTTGAACCCAATTAAAATTGACCGTAGGATCTTGTTCTCGAGGCAGGTCGGAGTAAACAACGTAGCCAGAAAAAAGCACCAGGATAAATAATAGATTGGTAAGTACATGATTTTCAATTAACCGTTTTAGCCACATTATTGCGCACCACCCTTGGCCACACTCTTTCCAGAATGCTCGTCCGAGGAACCAACACCAGAATTTGGAACTTCGACTCGTTGTCCGTCGATCAAACCATGTCGTCCATCAATAATAAGCTGGGCACTCTGGGAGGAATATTGGTCAGAGAGTTTAATTGGACGCCCTTCTTGTGCTCCTTCAATCACAATAAACTTAGCCTTGTTATTCTCGATGATAAAAAAACCTCGATTCGCACCTCTTGATTGAAGTAAATTCGCAGGTAAATATCGTTCTCGTGTAAACCAAAATAGTCGTCCGGTCATACCCGCAATGGCAGCTGGTTCGATAAAATCTAAACGAGCTTGGCGACTTCGAGACTCATTCAAAACAAGCGGCAAAAGAACCCTTTTTACTAGTGAATGGCGAACTCCGTTTGATTCAAAATAGTACTCTTTTGCTTCCTCAAACGAAGCACTATCATTGAGCGAGATATCCGCTGATATTTCTATTCTTCCTATTTCAACAGCCTCAACAATAGGCGAGCCAACCGTAAGCATTTCTCCTTCACTGGCAATTCGTTGACTAATGATTCCATCAAAAGGTGCACGAACCAAACATCGTTCTTGATTGAGTTCAGCCACATTAAATTGAGACTTCTGAACAACGAGTTGCGATTGTGAGACCGCTAGATTGGTTTGTAAGTTATCCAATTCGGCTTCTCCAATGGATCTATTTTTTGCTAACTTTTTACCTCTCACCAACTGTCGTTTTTTGAAATTTGAACTGTTCATTTGCGCTGTCATATTGAGCTTTTTGGTTGGTGACTTCTAAATCTTGATCTTGGCAATTTAATCGAGCTAAGACATCACCCTGATTAAATGTTTGACCAACTTTAACTTCTAATTGAGCCAGAACTGCATTTATTTGAGCGGGAATATTACTTTGATTAAGTGCTTCTGCTATTGCGGGTGCATTTCGACCGGGAAAAAATATCATCGAAGATATCGGTTGCGACGTTACCTTTACGACTCGAATAGTTTTAGTTTCATTATCCGAATCTTCCGCCATTATTTGCAAAGACATTCCACCCAACAGACAAGCAAATATAATCGAAATTAGGGGTTTTGAGTCAAGATTGCGAATAAAGTTGAAATAGAAATGGCGCATAGATACTCCGTATCCCTAAATGAGCTTAAATTTAAATGGAACTTTGATTTTGTATTGGCTATCGCAAAAATAGAGAAAGCTCTCGACTCTTAGGATCGATGCGGATACTAGCACTAGACCGACCGGTCGGTCAACGGAGAAGCTATGATAAAATGTCACAAATTGTAGCGTTGATTTACTTTATGTTTCGAGGTAGTTAATCATCAATTCACTGAAGTCTTGCCAAATTTCTAGATACTTCTGTTTTTCTTCAAAAATAGTGAAGTGAACACAAAATCCTACGGTAAACATATCCACCATTCGTATTGCTTTATCGATTTTTTCTTCACTGAGGCGCCCTGAATAGAACTTTTGCATGGCTGGCGCTATGCGGTTACAGGCATTTTCAAGCATGTCTTTACCAACACTTTTGAAAAAAAGATCTTTCATTCCTTTGGGTAAAAACCCGAATACGATATTCATGATTTGCGGATTCTGAGTAAAATCCTCCATTAAATACTTGCCGATAGCATCAAGATAATCAGCAAGAGATTCGAATTTCTCTACCGGCACATCGTTCAAGCTCTGGTCAAGAATCATTTGAATCATCGAATAGACAACTTCGTCTAGATTACTGAAATGATGATACAAAGTGCCTTTCGCGACTCCGGCTTCGGAAATCAGAGAATTGGTCGTGAGGGATTCATAGCCTTCTCTTCCGACTATATTGAACGCCGCCGAGACTATTTTTTCTCTCGTTATGAGTGCTGATTGCTGCCGAGTTAAATTCATGAAAGAACTTTTATTGAAACCAAACAAACATTTTAGAACTCACTGACTGATTGGTCAATGAATTTAGAATACCTATTTCTTACTCTTTATTTCGGAACCAATCAAACCGTTGTTCGTTGACCTCTTTACCCCAAGTCGCTGCATTTTTTCCCGAAGTTAATTTAAACCCATGTTTTTCATACAATTTTCGCGCACTATCAAGGCCTTCAAATGTAGTCAAATAGACTTGTGAAAACGACTGCCGCTTAACAAAGCTCATCGCTTGCTCGATTAGAAACTTTCCTACCCCAAATCCTCTCAGCTGATCGGTCACAATAAACCAACGTAATTGAGCTAATTTACCATCGCGATGATCGATAGCAATCCCCCCTTCTATGCGTCCTTTGTATAAAACTAGTTGTATAAAATCCTGCTCTGGATCATATCGAGTTAAAAATTCGCCGACTGAAGCAGCAACCACCGATTCATACAAATGGTTAAAACCCCATGCTCGCGCATAGAATTCACTTTGAATCGCACAGAGTGTCGATATTGCACCGGGTTGAAAACCGATGATTTCTAACCCGTCAATATTACTAAATGTATTGTTAGACACAGTGCCTTATCCTCTTATAATTTACTTCATTTTGCTTTGCTTTTGCCTTTGTCCCAGCTCGTGATATTTAGTCTTTTCCTAGTTCACTAGAAAGCTCAATCAGCAGTTATAAGGATGCTAAAATACGCATTATGCGCTTAGTGAACGAAAGGTTGAGCTTATCCTTATCGATCAACAACTGGTGCCAAATCATAGCAACCACTAAATCATTGGCCTCTTGAACATCACACCCAGCCGACAAGCTACGATCTTGAATTCCGAGTTCAATCACCTCAGTCAAAAATTTTCGTCTTTGCTGAATAATCCCAGATTTCAATTCCCTCTTAGTTGCTTCGTTACTCTGAGAATCCGCGATTAGACCAATCAGGATATATCCAGCAGCGCTGTTTCTATAAGCATCAAATAGTTTTCGCAATAAAAACTTCATACGATAATCGAACGAATCAGACTTTGAAATTAATAATTCAGCAGGAATCTGCCAACGATAAACTTCAATCATCATCGCCGCTTTACTTTTCCATCGTCTATAAATCGATGCTTTGCCAACTCCAGCATTCGCCGCCACCTTTTCGATTGATGTTGCTTGATAACCAAGCTCAGAAACCAGTCGAGACGCAGACTCTAAAATACTTGTATTAACTTGAGTCGAACGGGGTCGGCCGACTTCGGAACTGCTCTCGTCGCTGTTCTTAGTTAAAGACTTAGATTTGATTTGAAATGATGTCATTTATTATACAAACCATACAATTACGAGACAGCCCGTATCGTATTGATGATTTCATTAGATGTCAACAAACTTAAACTCTTATCACTTTAGCGGAAGTTATATTTATAGGAAAGCTCCCACTAACGACTTACGCTTGGCAATGCAGGGCTGTTCTACTTGTTCAAAAAGTAACCGCTCTATTCTGCGATAAGACCATTTTCAAATAAGCAGTATCCAGCTCTAAGGAAGCTCCACTTACCCTTCTGTTTAAATTGCACTTGACCTCTGTCAACCTTCTATTTAATGCTTTTTGAATTTTTCCGAATTTGAACCTATGATTCACTCGCACATCAGAAATAATAGATTTCTGTGACTTATAATTATAGTAAAATTCAGGAGTTTTGATGATTCAGCACGGTGTTCCTATCGAAGAATTAACCCCTATTTCTATATCCTTACTTAAAGTAGGTCAATCACTTCCTTATGATCTTTATAATGCAAGAGGAAAGTTCATTTCAGCCAAAGACTACATCTTTAAAAACGAAATGGAAATTTCAATGATGTCCCAATCGAAACCAATGCGACTCAAAACTGATGAAGACTTTAAAACTCAACTACGAAATGATACTGAACTAAAAGAAGTTAATAAAGCGACTGGCTCTATTGAACAAACCGATACAAGTCTTGAGTATGGCGGTGGCGAACTTTTAACCGTTGCTGCGCGAGAGCATGATTTTAGTGATTATAAAGCCAATAGAGACAACGCTGTCCGAAATGGCACAAAGGTAAGCGTTGTTGCACTGATCAATCAGCTGATAGCAACTTTCCCAAAACTGCACAAGGCTTTCTATGACGATTCATCCACTGTGCTGGGTATTCTTAAAACAATGGAAACCAAACTGTTCCGGATCATCGAACAAGATAAGGACGCAGCAATCGGCTTGATCCATATTTCAGAAATAAAGTCTCAAGCAGAACATTGTGTATTTTCGGCAATTTTGGCAGGAACCTATTCGAAAACGATTGGCTACCCTGATCGATTTGTCAGACTTGTTGTAACTTCTGCCTTTTGTATGAACTTAGGAGCGATAGAGCTTCATGAGGAATTAAACTCCAAAGATACCAAACTCTGCGATGACCTAATCTCAAAAATTCGAAAGCATTCTGAAGAGAGCGTGGCCTTAACAGCAACCGCAGGCATCAAACATCCAACCATCATCAATGCGATCTTGCATCATCATGAAAGACCCGACGGCGAAGGGTATCCGGCCGGACTACGCAGTGAGGAAATACCGGATGAAGCTCTAATTATTGGAATAGTAGACACTTACTTAGCCATGATCGGGCCCAGAGCCTATCGGAATAAAGTCGAACCTAAAGAGGCGCTAAAGCGAGTATTGTTCGAGGGTCATAAATATGACAATGATTTTTATACCACCTTCATAAAAGCAATTGGAGTTTATCCCGCCGGTACTTTCCATGAGCTTAATTCAGGCGAGATTGTCGTTGTTATTCGTCGCGATCCTAAACATGCTACCAAACCAGAAATTTGTACGTTGATTAATGCTGCAGGCGAGCAAGTTTCGGAACTGGAAACCATTCTACTTTCTAGTTCCAATCAAACGATAAAAAAGCCCCATCCTGGTGGACGTGGTTTACATATTCCCCCAGAAGTGCTGTGGGATTAGTTTGGCAGACGATTGGTTGGTGATTACTCAGCTAGTAACTAATCGTTATTGGCCGCGAAGCCTAATAACTCGTTCCACTGTTCTTTTTCTGTTGTGCGCATGGTTTCCTTAATACTGTCACCGACCACCATTTTTATATTCTTATGATTAATCTTGCCGCCGCATTCGGAGCAACTCAAATCTGGTTGCATAACTTGTCCACAGTCAAGATGCTCATATTGAGTCGGTGCGCTACCCTCTTCAAATAACCAATCATTGCCCCATTGATTCATTGCTATAAATACTTTAGCTAATGATGCCCCCTTTGCAGTAAGTCGATATTCAAAACGTTTTCCTGATTTACCATACGGCACTTTGTTTAAAATATCATTGTCGACAAGTTTGCTTAAACGATCAGACAATAAATGCCGAGTAAGCCCTAACTGTTGCTGAAAATCGGCAAAGCGCCGAGTCTTTAAAAAACAGTTACGCAAAATAAGTAAAGTCCAACTATCACCAATAATCCCAAGCGTCTGGGCAATACTGCATGGTTTATCATTATGTTCCGTTCGTTTCATAGTGGTCTACCCCTAATCTGACAGTGTCTCGAACATTTAAAGATAACAGCTGCGTCGCTACTGACCAGTGCGCTTGTGATTAAGTATAGATTGACAAGTTCCTTTTTGGAACCTAAAATCGTATAAGTTCCAAAAAGGAACTTATTTAAGTTAAGTTGAGTGAGGATTTCCGATGACGATTAACGCCAAAATTTACGCCCAAAGTGGCATCCAACAGCTGAAGTCGATGATTGCGGGAAATTTTCCGCCACCATCCATGGGACTCACCATGAATATGCGATTGGCTGATGTAGATTATGGTTTCGCGCGGTTTGAAGTAAAGGCCACTGAAAACCATCTTAACCCGATGGGCGGCGTACACGGAGGATTTGCTGCGACAGTACTCGATTCTGCCACAGGATGCGCAGTCCATAGCGTGCTTGAACCTGGTGAAGGCTATGGCACAATTGACCTTAATGTCAAAATGATGCGCCCTGTCCCTAAAAACGTCAAACTGGTTTGTGAAGGACGAGTATTAAATCGGTCAAAATCGCTGGGCGTATCTGAAGCAAAATTAGTCGATGAAAATGGAAAGCTATACGCGCATGCGACATGCACTTGTAAGATAATCGCGCCTACGAGCTAAGCCTGGT
>JAHRVB010000147.1 GCA_019090895.1 Kangiellaceae bacterium | reverse complement strand
GGATTTTCTCTTCTTGAAATTCGACAACTCCTTTCCCTAAGAGCGGATAAAGATCATCATACCTGCGAAGAAGTTAAGTCTTATACTGGGGAGAAGATCGACGAAATATCGGAGAAAATAGCCGACCTTCAAAAAATGAAACTGGCTCTAGACGGGCTGTATAACGCGTGTTGCGGCGGACAAGAGAGTGCCACTAACTGTACGATCCTCAACAGCCTTGATGATAGAAATTTATTTTCCGTTGCACAACCCACGATTACCCGGCGAGATTCAGGAGAAAAACAATGATGAATTACCTAAATAATTTCGTTATGTTATTTGTCGAGTCAGCGCCGTGGCTTTTACTTGGACTATTAATCGCAGGTTTCATGAAATGGATTGTGCCGATGGAGTTACTCCAACGTCATATGGGCGACGATAAACTATCTTCAATTCTAAAAGCTGCATTTATCGGCGCCCCTCTTCCGCTTTGCTCTTGCGGCGTCATTCCTGCTGCGATTGGTTTAAGACGCTCAGGGGCTTCAAAACCAAGTACAATTTCATTTCTGGTTGCAACACCTGAGACAGGAGTCGATTCGATTTCGGTCTCTTACGCTCTTTTAGGACCATTTTTCGCTATTATAAGACCAATATCAGCGATATTAACTGCTATTTATGCGGGCTGCCTTGTTAAATTATTCGCCCTTAACCAGTCAAATCCTGTTGATTCGTCAAGTGATAAATCGATTATCGAAGAAAATCAGTCCAGTTGCTGCTCTGAAGAGCAAAATCCATCATTACACGCACCATCTATTGCCAAAAGTTGTTGCGAAAGTGCTAACCCAACTGTCGAGTTAAATACGAATCAGCTCACCGACAGTACTCAGAAAAATCAGCAAATCACGCTAGAGCGACAATCGTTCATCCAACTCATTAAAAAGACTTTTTCGTTTGCGAGCGGTAAATTATTGGAAGATATAACCAAGTGGCTACTGGTCGGCCTCTTACTAGCAGCCGCCATAAAGACTTGGATCGCAGCCGATTTTCTACTGCAATGGGGCGATGGAATGACTGCGATGATCATTATGGCTCTTATTGGTATCCCAATGTATATCTGTGCGACCGCTTCAACACCGCTTGCTGCCGGCTTTCTTGCAGCAGGTCTATCACCTGGTGCCATCTTAGTATTTATGCTCGCGGGACCAGCCACAAATATAGCGACAATGGGGATGATTCGACAAGAAATGGGCAACTCAGTTTTAATTGCCTATTTGGTCAGTTTATTCAGCGCAAGTATTGGCCTTGGGTATTTAACCAATTGGCTAGTGAGTCATTATCAAATCGAAATACCGATCGTCGCAGCGCCGGAGCACGTCATGGAATCCTCGATTTTATACACCTTATCTGCATTTCTTTTAGCCAGTTTAATGTTGAGAAACCTACTTAAAACCAAGCCAAAGCTTACCCGCTAAGTTAAATTTGGTTAATTTGCGAACAAAAGGCTAACTGGTTGGTCCATTGAAGCCGAATACAGGCCATAAACCGCCTATATTGTCGCTAAAATCTGGAAACGTGAAATTCTTGCCATTTTCTAATACAAATCACTTTAACTTTGTCATAAATAGGCGTAAAGTTCGGAAATCGGGTTATTTGTGGATTTTAAGAACATATCGATGCAGCTTTGTTAGTTAGAGTTCAAAGTAAGGTTGACAAGTGTTTGTGACAATGACCATTGTTCTACCCAAGGATCGTAAAAAAATTCCTTCGCTGAGTGAATTTGCTAGACATATAAAATGAAAATACTGCTAATTAACGGCCCAAATCTGAATATGCTAGGCACGCGTGAACCCGAAATCTATGGTTCATTGACATTGTTGGAAATAGAGCAGCAACTTCAGCTGAAAGCCAGCGAACAAAAAGTGAATGTCGCTAGTTTTCAATCTAATGCTGAGCATGAAATTATAGAACAGGTTCAAAATAGTCCAGCCCAAAATATTGACTTTATTCTGATCAACCCAGCGGCGTTTACTCATACCAGTGTTGCCATCAGAGATGCATTAGCCAGCGTAAAAGTCCCATTTATCGAAATACACTTATCAAACCCGCATGCCAGAGAGCCGTTTAGAAAACACTCATATTTTTCTGATTTAGCAGTAGGCGTAATTGCTGGATTTGGCGTTGACAGTTATTTAATGGCACTAGATTCTGCTATTAAACGACTAAAAAAATAATTTAGTTCTGATTTTATCAGCAAGAAATTAAAACGAAACGTTTTTTACTATAACAAGACACAAAAGGTATAAGCATTATGGATATTCGAAAAGTTAAGAAGTTAATCGAATTGCTCGAAGAGTCTGGTGTTGCAGAAATCGAAATTAAAGAAGGTGAAGAATCGGTACGAATTAGCCGAGCAATGGCTCCGTTAGCTGCCGCGCCCATGCAATTTCAACCGGCACCTCCTGTAGCGCCGTTAGCACCAGCTGTTGCGCCTGTTACTGAAACTTCTGCTGCCCCCGTTGATACAGGCCATCATGTGAAGTCACCTATGGTGGGCACCATGTACTTAGCGCCGTCTCCAGGTGCGAGCAATTTTGTTAGCGTCGGTGATAAAGTCAATGCCGGAGATACGCTGTGCATCATTGAAGCAATGAAAATGATGAACCAAATAGATGCTGATAAAGCCGGAACGATAAAAGCTATATTAATTGGTGATGGCGAACCTGTTGAATTTGATGAGTCCCTCTTCATTATTGAATAATGCGCTCATTCAAAAACGAACGTTGTTTAAATTCGTAAAATTTAACAAGTGGCTGATTAACTAATCAGTATCATTGATTAAGTGAAAGCAAACGGGTTTTGTTTTCTATTTGTAAGATAAATTTATCTGGAAACTAAAATGCTTGATAAAGTGGTTATAGCAAATCGTGGAGAAATTGCTCTGCGTATTTTAAGAGCATGCCGAGAGCTAGGTATTAAAACTGTTGCAGTTCATTCAACTGCTGACGAAAATTTAATGCACGTACGTTTGGCCGATGAATCTGTTTGTATTGGTCCGGCTTCGCCCATGGAAAGTTACCTCAACATCCCTGCCATCATATCTGCCGCAGAAGTAACTGATGCCGTCGCAATTCATCCCGGCTATGGTTTTTTGGCCGAAAATGCTGATTTCGCTGAACAAGTCGAACGTAGTGGTTTTTCTTTTATCGGCCCAACGGCAGAATCAATACGCCTAATGGGAGACAAAGTCTCGGCCATTGCCGCAATGAAACGATCAGGAGTTCCTTGCGTACCTGGTTCGGATGGTCCGTTAGGAGAAGACGAAAAAACGAATAAGGCCATTGCCAAACGTATCGCCTACCCAGTCATAATTAAGGCATCCGGAGGCGGTGGTGGACGTGGAATGCGTGTTGTTCATAAAGAAAGTGAGCTGATTGATTCAATTGCTCTGACTAAAGCAGAATCAAAAGCGGCCTTCAATAATGACATGGTCTACATGGAAAAATTTCTAGTCACTCCGCGTCATGTTGAAATTCAAATCCTGGCCGATAAACACGGCAACGCTATCTATTTAGGTGAAAGAGATTGCTCAATGCAGCGTCGCCATCAAAAAGTTGTTGAAGAAGCGCCGGCACCAGGTATCACTGAGGAAAAAAGGCGTCAAATTGGCGAACGATGTGTCGCGGCTTGTATTGAAATGGGTTACCGCGGAGCAGGAACCTTTGAGTTTTTATATGAAAAAGGTGAATTTTATTTTATCGAAATGAATACTCGTGTACAGGTAGAACATCCTGTCTCAGAAATGGTATCAGGTGTCGATATTATTAAAGAACAACTTCGAATCGC
>JAHRVB010000146.1 GCA_019090895.1 Kangiellaceae bacterium | reverse complement strand
AGCTCCTCAAATCGAGGAGCGAACAATTTTTTATCATCAGCCAAACTCCTGTCAAAATTAAAAGTTATAGTTTTATTTGCTCTTCGGCACAATCGAATAGGACAGATATTCCGCTTCATAATTTCTCCTAGTCCGCAGGTTTTTAGATTTTTCAATCGCCTTCTTAATCGCCCATTTAGCAGAGCGAAGATGGCCCTGTGAGTAATAAGATCTCGCTATTCCAGCATACCCTTCGTGTAAATAATCAGCCATTTTGTTGGCCTTTTTATAATAATAAATTGCGCTGGAGTAGTCTTTTTCCTCGAATTCTTTGTTACCTAGATTAATCCACTTGTAAGGATTTGGGTCCTTGAATTTTCTTAGACGTTTAGCAATTATTTTTGCTTCATCAGTCCGGTTAGCGTTTTCTAGAAGTTGATGGTAATTGCTCAGTAGTTCAAGGTTATCGCCACCGTATTTCAATCCGTATTCATATAATTGTTCTGCGTAATGAGTGCGTTTCGCTCGCTCATGAATAAGCGCGAGCATATTGATTGTGCCGGGCTCGGCTTTATTCAGTGTGAGAGAATGTTTTAAATATTGAAATGCCAAATAGTCATTGTCGTTTGTTAGTGCTTCGATTGCTTTATTTCGAAAGTACATTGAATGGAATTCTAATACGGGTACGTTTCTTAAGCGCCTTGTACCTGAGGTTGGAAAGTAATCTATCTTTATGAAGCTTCCGCGAGGAAAAAGAGACTTTGGTGGGCTGTTTTGCTTGTGTTCGAAAACTAAAGTCCGAACATGTTGGGATATAAGAATGAAGTCCCCTGATTTTTGATATCGCGGCGGTGTTGCAACTAATTCAAAGCTTACGTCTAGATTTGCTATATCTGCAAGTGCCTTAGTAACAATGGCCATTGAAAGGCAGTTACCTTGTTTTGCGGATACCGCATGGGTCGCCGTTAATGTCGCGGGATTGAACTGAAAGTCTTTGAACTCTTCTAGCAGATAGTATTGTATTCTTTTGTAGGGACTGTGCTTTCGATAATCTTCACTGTTAAATATTTTCAGAAAACGCTGTCTTTGTTCTTTACTCAATGTGTAAACGTCGAGGTCTAGAGAGAGTTGATTGGTATCCTCGGAAAATAAATGTTTATCAATTGGAGGATCTGGTAGAGAATAATTGTCGAAAGTTAAAGGCACAATCGATGTGTTCACACAACCGAATAGCAGAACAAAGATTAGTAGAGATAACAAACGCATATATCACTCCTATACAAAGGCGTTTGACTATTAGACGACGAAGGATACAAATGTGTCACACAAAAGGGTAATTATACGGATTAAATAGCGAGACGTTCTTATAAGATAAACTGTGATAACTTTATGATTTAAAAGGCTGATTTACTGGCTTGCTATTAATTCCCTATCAAAATGCGAAATACAGTTTGGTTTATTCTGTGTTATCAATTTTGTTGGTTGGCTATTGATGATAGAGAGATCTTGCGCGTCACTAGGGTCGACGTAACGACGGTGTCAGTTGTCTGCGATTACAACCATTATTGGTTAACTGTACATTATTTAATCATATGTGTACTAGTTACTCAGACTTAGCTGTCTGAAGCGATGAGTTGCCTTTTAAATCCAGTCAAACCTCGAGCAATTGAATTGCTCCTCATTCTGAACACCAATAGTTTATTCGAATCAACATTTAGTTTATAATTTTAGAACTTCATGGAAGTTGAGTGTTGGTTGAAATATAGACAATCAGAGATGTAATCAATTTTAACCCAAAAGAATAAAACTAAAACTCAAATCTACCTCTAGGAATCAATAATGCTTCAACATCTGTACAACGAGGCATATGACCACTACAAGTTAAAAATTGCGGTTAAGCACAAATTATCGGACACTCAAGATTCGGAGTATTCCGCAGAGCATATATCGAAGCTAGTGGCGCATCACGCCTTGTCTTACGCCAAAGGCGATAAAAGCAACACCTCGGATTTACGTCATAAGCAACTGATAAATAGTATTCACGACATTGTGAATACTAAGGTTCTACCGGCGGAAATCAAGGCCGCGATGTATCTAATTGAACATCTAATATCTAATATCATCAAAGAATTAGGGCCCAGCTATTTATTGCAACAAGTCTTTTACGTATTCACTTTAGCGTGGTTTCAAGGGTGCACTCGTGATGCTAAAACCGCGATATCTAATAACTCTGATTATCTTAGTATATTAAAAATATTAGTTGGATTGGCACATCGTATCGATCAATATTCCGGTGCTGTGTCGAGGAATTATTGCCATGCTTTATTTAATGAATTCTTGGCTAACAGTCGCGATCTTAATCCAATCTGCAAAGTCATTTCGATTCTAGATAAAACGCTTGAGATTGAAAAAAATCACAAGAATAAGAGACGAGAGCATTTGCTTCAAAATCTCAAGGAATATAAGAAAGCAGCAAAAGTAAAAACCGCTAAATCGATTGTGGCGGATGTCATCAGACATAACATAGGTGATGGGATTTATCCCGTTATACTTTTGGAGTTCGTTGAAAACTATGTCACTTTATATTTAGAAAAGTACTTTATTGAAAACGGACAAAAAGGAACCGAGTGGCGTCAGATAGCCAAAGATCTCCACTATCTGATTTGGGCGTTTAGAGCCGAAGTTGATAAGAGCTATCAGAAATACTTCACTGAAAAAATACCCAGTGCTTTGGAGAGTTTACTAGACAAAGTTGAACCTTATGTCGATGATAGAAGAAAACTCTATAGAGACTTTCTGGCGATCGAAGAAATATTGAAAGCAAGAAAAGATAATGGATATGTTAAGTTAGACAGTGTTTTTAATGTCACGCTTGTTTCCGCAGAGAATCTCTTTGTAAACGTTGCAGAAAAATGGCATAGAGAAAATCGTGAGAATGCCGAGTGGTTCATAGTTCAGTATAAAGATAAAGAAGTATTGTGTCGGTTGCTGGAAAAATCAATTATCCCGAAGCGTGTGATCTTTATAAATTACTCAGGTAAACTTCAATTCATTTACGATACGACAGAACCAGGTTTTAGCCTGGACCAGATTCAAGCTATTCCTGCTAGAAGCGATGTAAACTGGGAGTACCTTTTGTCCACCGTAGAGTATGAAGCAACTAATCAACATGCTGATTTTAACGAAAAGTATCAAGATACAATTAAAGAAATTGATGCCGATGTTGCATTGAAACTCAAACACCAAAAAGAAAGAGAACGCCAACTCGAAGAAAAAAATAAATTGGTAAAGGAGCTGGCAGAAAGAGAAAAAGCAGTAGTTTTTCAGCAGCAAAAAGAAGCACAACAGAGATTGCAGAAAAAAATACGGGATGATAAAGTTAAAAGGGAAAAATACCAGTTAGATGTCGAAAAAATAAAAGTGGGCACTCTCATCACTGCGACGTTGGAAGATGGTGCCACCGCAAGCATGGAGCTCAATGTTATTACCACCACCACTAAGCGTTATATTTTTAATGACAAGACCTGCCAACATAAATTGGCATTAACCAAAGATAGAATCGTTGACATGTTAGTTGCTGGAAGTTTGCAGGTTGATGTCTTAGGAAGAGGGGGGAATTACCACCAATCTCTTGAGAGTGTTATATCGGCAAGACGGGAACAACTGGAAAAGCGTTAGTCGCAAGCGCTTTTGACTAATAGACTAAATGAGTAATTTACGAAAAGTCACGAACTTATAGCGATGACTTTTCGCTTTTTATGAAATCATCCTTCCATGTCTTCTAGCTCTACTCCTTTTGTTTCATAAACATATTTAATGACAAAGAATATGGAAACAATGGCACCGATTGTATACAGGCTATAGGCAAACGCTAGTCCCATACCCGCAAGTAACATAGGGAATGTCCAACTAACCAAAAAATTGGATCCCCACTGGGCCAAACCTGCAATGGCTAAACCTGAACCGCGTATTTGATTAGGAAACATTTCGCCCAGCATAACCCACATCACAGGCCCCCAGCTGAAGTTAAAGCATACGACATAAACATTGGCCGCTATTAATGCTAGAACTCCCATACTTCCTTCAAGAGACAAACTTCCAGCGGTATCAACATTGCCAGATGCAAAGGCGACTACGACTAGCGCGAGGGAGATAGCCATGCCGATAGAACCCCATAATAAGAGCGGTTTACGGCCAATTCTGTCGACTAAGACCAACCCCGCGATTACCGCACCAATACTCAATGCTCCAGATACAACGTTAATTAAAAGAGCATCGCTTTCGTCGAATCCAACGGCTTGCCATAAGACTGCTCCGTAATAAAAGACAACGTTGATACCAACAATTTGTTGGAAAGTAGCAAGGCCAATTCCAACCCAAACAATCGGTCTAACTTTGCTACTGGCTTTATCGATAAGGTCAGAAAACTTAGGTTTATGATGATCGCTTGCTAGGGAGGCGTCTATTTCATTTAGTTTGTCAGAACCTGCTTGTTCTCCATAGAGATGTTGCAATACCAAAAGAGCTTTTTCTTTACGCTGTTTAACCACCAAAAATCGAGGGCTTTCCGGAATAAATAAAAGTGCAAACAAGAATATTATGGCAGGGATTAATTCAACCCAAAACATCCATCGCCATGTTTCAAAATCTAACCACAATTTATTAAGGGCAGAACCAGATATATCTGCAAGCAAATAATTACTTAAGAAAGCCATAAACAATCCTGAAATTATTGCCACCTGTTGAATGGTTGCCAATGCACCTCGATGCCGAGCGGGGGCGACTTCGGCAATATAAGCCGGCGCCATTACACTTGCAGCACCAACAGCCAGTCCGCCGATTATTCGATAAACTATAAATTCTGTCGATGAAATCGAAATGCCTGATCCCCAAGCAGAAATAATAAATAGTAGGGATGCCACGATTAATATAAAGCGGCGACCATAATGGTCCGCCAGTCGTCCGGCAAAGAAAGCACCGACAGCACAACCGAGTAACATCGACGCGACGTTAAATCCACTGGCGACACTGTCTGAGTTGAAAGCTACTTTTAAGCCTGCTACAGTACCGTTGATGACACCGCTATCGAAGCCGAATAAAAAACCACCTATCGTAGCAATACTGCTGATAAGTAGTATAAATGCAAAATTTTCTGAATTTTGCGAAGTCGTTTTATTCATATAAAGTCCCTAATTAATTGTTATAGTTTTATTAAAATAAAATTTTTTTGGTTTTATCTTTATTCTGGGGCCCTCGATTCCATAGTCACAGTATTTTAATCCCTATGATTCATACTTCAAAAGTAAACCCTTGTTGCGTCAGTCTTTGGTAAACCTTTTTATCAAACCGATATAAGTTGGCTGCCCGATGTGCAACAGATTGTTGTTTTTCATTACAATCGGACAGCAATTTCATCTTCATTATTTTTCGTCTGAAGTTGGGTTTATCGAGTTTCTTGTCGAGAATAGCTTCGTATAATTCTTGTAGTTGAAGCAAAGTGAATTTTTCGGGTAGTAATTTAAAACCAACAGGATGATGGCGAATTTCTTGTTGTAAATGCTTAATTCCGTAATCTAGAATTTCATGGTGGTCGAATACTAGAGAAGGCAGATGATGTATATCAAACCAACCGGCCTCAGAAGCGCTAAACCCAGCGGTTAAAGCATAGTCATCCGCACTAACTAACGCGTAATAGGCGATCGTGACTACTCTCTCTGCGGGAAAACGACTAACCTTACCAAATGTCTTCAATTGTGAAAGATAGGGGTGCTCAACACCCGTAAGATCACTCAATAATCGGCTTGCTGCGTCGCGAAGGTTTTCATTATTGTTGATCCATCCCCCTGGAAGCGCCCATTCACCGGTCTTAATTCCTTCACCACGTTTAATTAACAATACCTTAAGTTCACTTCCGTCTAATCCAAAGATAAGGTTATCAATCGAAAGGCCTCGTAAAACTCCGTCCGGAAGTTCAAATGGCTCATTGGCTGTTCCCACGGATGTCACTTCCGATACCTTAATAGTCTTATTAGTTGTTGTAGTTTTAATCATTAAATTTTTATTTGAAGTAGTTATTTTTTTAATCCTATCGATACTGCTAGCGAGTATCGTAATTGACACATAGTTGCATATTCACAAATCAAGTGAATGGATGCTAGCACTTAAAACGCTTGTAGTCAAAATGACTATAAGGCTATACTTTGATTCAAATGCATAATGAGTGATTAGCGGTAAAGCGCAAAATACTCACTTGTAGAAATTATGAAAGCAACCGAGCCAACAGGTAAACCATGCAATTTCTAGGGATCGATTTAGGTAGCTCATCGGTGAAGCTCTCCGTTCTGGATGGTGATACCGGTAAGGTCATCGCATCTACGCAATATCCAGAAACTGAACTCGAGATATCGAGTCCTCAATCTGGATGGGCTGAGCAAGACCCTGAAACATGGTGGTACTGTGTTAAGCGGGGTTGTTCTTTATTATTTGCTGATGAAGAGGTTGATCCATTGCTTATTGGAGCCATCGGAATTTCTTATCAAATGCACGGTTTAGTCTTAGTCGATGTTCAGCAGAAAGTATTGCGACCATCGATTATTTGGTGTGACAGTCGCGCTGTACCTTTTGGTGAATCAGCATTCGATTCGCTGGGAGAGGACTACTGCTTTAAACATTTGTTGAACTCGCCAAGCAATTTTACCGCGGCCAAATTACGATGGGTCCAAGTTAATGAACCAGAAGTTTATTCTCAGATCGATAAAATAATGCTGCCAGGTGATTTCATAGCAATGAAACTTTCGGGTCAAGTTAACACCACCGTTTGTGGGCTTTCTGAGGGAACTTTTTGGGATTACAAAGAGCAAAATGTCGCGATCCAATTGCTACACCACTGGTCTATTGAAAAGAGTTTGATACCCGAACTTGTTGCTAACATTGGAGAGCAATCACGGGTGAGCAAAGTTGCGGCGCAAGAGCTAGGTTTAAGAGAAGGTATAAAAATTACTTATCGTGGTGGGGACCAGCCCAATAATGCGCTTAGCTTGAATGTTTTAGAACCAGGTGAAATAGCGGCGACAGCTGGTACATCGGGTGTTATTTACGGAGTAACGGATAAACCCATTGCCGACTCGAAATCGAGAGTGAATACTTTTATGCATGTGACGAGTTCAAAAGAAGCGCCTCGGTACGGTATTTTAGTCTGTGTGAATGGAGCAGGGCGATCCTACAGTTGGTTACGTCAATTATTGAGTGTTGGTGGAAAAAACGTAGATTATCGCACGTTGAATGAGCTCGCTATACCAGTGCCAATTGGTACCGAGGGGCTTATTTTTCATCCTTTCGGCAATGGCGCTGAACGGCTCTTTCAAAATCAATCGCTTGGAGCAAAACTCAGCGGTTTAGATTTAAATCGCCATGAAGCCGGTCACATGGTTCGAGCAACTCTAGAAGGGATCGTGTTTGCGCTAAATCAAGGTTTCGATGTATTGAAGTCTTTGGGTGGCAACTGTGATGTGGTTAGAGTTGCAGAAGGAAATATGTTTCAGAGCGACGTATTTGCGACAGCATTTGCTAATACGACAGAAACGATGGTTGAAGTTTTAAAGACCAGTGGAGCAGAAGGAGCAGCTCGGGCCGCAGCAATAGGGAGCGGTTTCTATTCGTCTACTTCAGAAGCATTCACCACACTCACTCGCGTGTCAGTGATCGAGCCCGATACCAATCGTGTTGAACAATATCGTCAGGTTTACGGCGAATGGGTCCATGCGTTATCTCGGAGCGAATAACCAATACATTCAAAAATTAAACAAGATTTATATCGTACTAATCGATGAATTTAGAATTTAAATTAAACAGAGGAAGGTTCACCCATGAGCGTAACAATTGGTAATAGAGAATATTTTTCTGGCGTTGATAAAATAACCTACGAAGGTCCAGAGTCAGACAATCCATTAGCGTTTAAATACTACGATGAAAACCGAATGGTCGCCGGTAAATCAATGAAGGATTTCTTTAAATTCGCAACTTGCTATTGGCATACCTTTTGCGATACGAGTAGCGATCCCTTTGGGCCTGGCACTCGTCGTCACCCTTGGTTCGAAGGGCCTGATGTTATTACACGAGCAAGACAAAAGGCAGATGCAGCATTTGAGTTTTTTACCAAACTTGGAACACCCTATTATTGTTTTCACGATGTCGATGTGGTTGAAGAAATTGGTAGCTCTCGTGGTGAATTTAGTGACAACTTTGCAACCATGGTGGAGTACTTAAAAGAAAAACAGAAAGTATCCGGTGTGAAGTTGTTATGGGGCACTTCGAATTTATTTACTAATGGCCGCTTTATGAACGGCGCATCTACAAATCCAGATTTTAATGTTGTCGCATGGGCAGGTGCACAATTAAAAGATTCACTGGATGCAACCATAGCGCTAGGTGGTGAAAACCATGTGTTTTGGGGAGGACGAGAAGGGTATATGAGTCTACTCAATACAGATCAAAAACGAGAGAAAGAACATATGGCACGCTTTCTAACCATGGGGCGAGACTATGCACGCGGCAAAGGATTTACGGGTACATTTTTTATTGAACCAAAACCAATGGAACCCTCAAAGCATCAATACGATGTAGACAGCGAAACAGTCATTGGCTTCTTGCGTGCTCATGGACTGGATAAAGATTTTAAACTAAATATAGAAACTAATCATGCCACCCTTGCTCAGCATTCGATGGACCACGAATTACAAGTAGCAGCTGATGCTGGAATGCTTGGTAGTATCGACGCTAATCGTGGTGATTATCAGAATTCATGGGATACGGATCAATTTCCCTACAGTATCAATGAAACTGTTGAAATGATGTTAGTCATCTTACGTGCTGGTGGATTTCAAGGCGGCGGGGTTAACTTTGATGCAAAGGCTCGTCGAAACTCGACCGATTTAAACGACTTATTTCACGGCCACATTGGGGGTATGGATTTATTTGCTCGTGCAATAATTATTGCTGACGACCTCTTACAAAATTCGCCACTAGAAACGATGCGAATGAAACGCTACCAGAGCTTTGATTCCGGTCGAGGCGCTGATTTTGAAGCGGGAAAATTATCTCTAGAACAACTTGCAGGTATTGGTAACGCTGCGGGAGAGCCTGCTGTCACGAGCGGTCAGCAAGAGCTCTATGAGAATATTATTAATCGCTATATTCGTTAGTCAGCCGGACTGTATTATATGCTTACAAAAGCCTACAAAAGACTAGATTGTTTGTAGGCTTTGCTCATTATAAAATTGGCCTTTCGTTATTTGACGGTATTTGGTAATTTAAAAACATAGATCGCGAATAGGAAATGAAGAACTTTATCGTGTTATGCGGTTGATATCGAAACTGCTGACAACCTAACTTAGGGCATTATGAAACAACGAATTATTGGATTTGATATTGCTAGATCATTAGCCATATTTGGTATGGTTATTGTTAACTTCAAAGTTGCTATGGGTGCCGACGATGGCAATGAATTGCTATTGGGATTCGCAAGCTTGTTTGAAGGAAGAGCATCTGCTTTGTTTGTTGTTTTAGCAGGTGTTGGTGTCACCTTTTTAACCAATAAATCAAGATTATCAAAACAAAACTATTTATTGAAAGAAAGTAGCACTGCGCTGATTAAACGGGGCCTATTGCTAAGTGCCATCGGTCTAACCTATACACCTATTTGGCCAGCCGATATTTTACATTTCTATGGTTTCTATTTTTTAATTGCTGCACTAGTGTTTAATTTTAGCAATCGCTACTTAATAATTTTCGCAATTGGTCTAACATTTTTATTTCCGATATTGATGGCATTATTTGACTATGAACACGGGTGGGATTGGTCGACATTAAGCTACCATGGTTTTTGGACCGTAGATGGAATGATTAGACACATTCTTTTTAATGGTTTTCACCCGGTGATTCCTTGGTGCGCATTTCTATTTTTAGGAATGTGGTTAGCGCGCCAAAATTTGTCGAACAAGACATGTAGAAGAAAATTACTCCTGAAGAGCTTAAGTCTTTTTGTGATAACTGAAGCGATTTTCATGGTTATTAAGGCTAGTCTATTAGAATCAGATAACCTCGGATTATCGGTGGTTGAAGTTGAGTTCTTATTGTCTACTTCTATTATCCCACCCATGCCGCAGTATGTTGTTGCTGCCGGAAGTTTGGCGATTTTGATAATTATTCTATGTTTGGAATTCGGTGAACGATTTTCTGAATCTAAGTTATGCTCTTGGTTGTGTCTTACCGGACAAATGTCGCTCACGCTATATATAGCACACGTGATAATAGGTATGGGTATTCTAGAAACGATAGGATATCTTGAAAACCAGACGATCGAAACTTCATTGCTCAGCAGTTTAATATTTTGTTTAATTGCAATGGTTTTTAGTTCCTTATGGCTTAAGTACTTGAAGATTGGACCGTTGGAGAGTATTTTTAGAAGACTGACTCAATAGCCAATTTAAATTCCAATGCTGGATTAATGTCTTTTGGCTAAGACTCAGATATTCATTTTGTTATTAGTCTAATGATTCATCCCTTTATTCTTCCGGCTATTCAATCAGGCATTTTTATCAATCTGTCGCGAACACTATAGTTATTTCCGTTCCTTTTTGTTCTTCACTTTTAATCAGTAATTGCCATCCTAAGCTCTTGGTTATTCGTTGTACGATTGACATTCCTAAACCGATCCCATCAGGTTGTAAACTATAAAATGCCTGCTTTATATTTTCTATTTCATCTAAAGGAATGCCAAGTCCAGTATCAGTAATCGTTAAACTATTTACGCTGCTAGTAACCTCAATACTACCTTGTTGAGTGTATTGCAATGCGTTGCGCAATAGATTGTTGAGTACTATTTTCAATAGTACAGTGTTGACGGTTAAAATTTGTAGTTCATCAACTTTATTCGCGATTGTTACCGGTCTATTAGTATTCAAATAAGCGAGTTTCGTCAATACTTCTTCGATACAGGTAAATAAAACAATTTTCTCTTTCGGTGCGTTTTCAGGTATGTTTTTAGCAAGCCAAATGAAGGTGTTGATTAATTGGGTCATATCCAAGTTGGCACGTTGCATTCGAGCAAGTAATTGTTTTTGCCGTTTATCTAACGTGGTTGTTTCAAACAGCTCAAGGGCAATACTTAAACTAGTGGTTGGCGTTCTAAGCTCATGGCTGACTTCGCGAGAAAAACGTTTTTCATTTTCAATGTATTGGCCAACTCGTTCAATAAGTATATTAAAGGTGTCAGCTAGCTCTCCGACTTCATCGGGATAAAACTGATCTGTTAGCTGTGTTGATAACTGTTCAGGATTTACCGAAGTCACTTGATTCGCTAAGTTGGTGAGTGGTCTTAATATTGTCTGGGTTAATCCAATGCTCGAAAATATCGCCAACACCCCCATTAATATTGCGAGTGGAATAAGAACATACAACGCGAATTTGTCACTATCCAGGTTAGTGGGGCCCTGGGATGTCTCAAATTCGCTGACATTATAAACAACATATAACCATTCATTTTCCCAAGGGCTTATTACTATCTGTAGTTCCAACTGGTTCTCTCGATTATCAACGTCAAGTATTTTGTGACCACTCGGATAATGGGCGATATTTGAAATTTCGAAGATATCAGAAATATTTTGTGGATGTTTGTCTTTTATTAGATAGGGATAACGTTTCGCAATTTGGTTCAGTAGTGCTTCGTCATCACCTATCAATGAAAAACTATTAAATGATTCTTTAGGTAAACGTTTTTCGTTCACTGCCTGCTCACTGATAGAAACAACGTGCCAGTTGAATAGTCGATCATCGGAGATATCAAATATAAACCATGAAAAAACTGAATAGATGATTGCACTGATTAAAGCTAAAGATGTTATGACTAAGGTTATTCGTATTCTTAGACTGCGCCGATATCGACCTATTCGCATAATCGAAAACCTCGCTTCGAGACAGTATGAATGAGTGGTCGATCGAAAGGCTTATCAATTTTCTTACGCAGACTATATAAATGGCTTCTTATTGCATCGCTATCAGGTGCAATATCTTGCCAAATTTCTGTTTCTAATTGTTGGCGAGTGACCAGGTTAGGAGAGGCTTTGGCTAGGGTTAATAAAATTTGGTAGCCTATAGGCGATACATTAATCGTTTTCTCCTTTCTGGCTACAATGCCTTGTTTAGTATCTATAGTGAGATCGGCGATAGTTAATAGCAATTCATTATTATTATGACACCTTTTTAAAAGCGCATTAACACGTGCTAGTAACTCAGCCACTTGAAACGGTTTTATCAAATAATCATCACCACCAGCATCGAAACCAGCTAATTTATCTTCTAATCGATCACGTGCTGTTAAAAACAAAATTGGTGTGGTCAAGAGAGGATTCTGTCTTAACAGTTTGCAAAGTTCGAGGCCATTCATTCCGGGAAGGCCAATATCCAATACATAGAGATCGAACGAGTTTTGCATTGCCAGGTTAGAAGCCGTTAATCCATCAGCGGCAAAATCAACCACATGACCATGTAAGGTGAGGAAATCGCCGATGCTCTCGGCGATGTCCATTTGATCTTCTACAATTAGTATATTTGCCATAACAACTTCCTTTAAAACCGAATTGAAAGTCCCAACCCTACAAACGTCTCATCGGGGAATTCATAATCATCTGTTGAATCGGTATAATCTAGGTTCCATTCGTCTTCTTGTATCTTTTGATGCCCGTATAGATTGAGGATATCGACGTAGACATTCACTGGATATTGAGCAATCGAGGTGAAATAATCAAGTCTTACGTCCAACCGGTGGCCCGCATCGCGTCTTTCAGCATTAAAATCGCCGTAGTTTGGTTGGTAGAAAATCGGTTCTTGAGTATTATCTGGTTCACCATTAACTAACGGATAGATAGGATCAGCTCCCAGAACTTCGGTATATCGTCTGCCACTTTGGTAGAGCCATTTTGCACCTAGTTGCCAATTGTCATTGAATTTATAGTTAGTGACTAAAGTCGTAATAATTGGAATGTCGAATTCGTAATCAAAGCTCTGATTAGTTTGTTTGTTCTCACGTTCTGTGTGAGCGTAAGCGAGCGAAAACCAGCCATACCAGTTATCCGTTAACGCCTTATTAACCATCAATTCTGCGCCCCAAGCGGTACCTTCACCATCGTTCACAAATTGTGGTTCAGCTAATAGCGAAGCAGAACCATCCACTGTTTCAACAAGCGAAGGCAATTGTGCTGCTGGATTGGCAATAACCAAATCACTCAGTCGCTTATAATATAGATCAAACTTCCATTGCCAACCATGAGAAAGTTTCTTGTCATAACTCAAGCCAAACATGTTCGCTTTACTTTGGTCTAAACCGGGATTGCCGAACACAGGGCTCAAGTAATTGTAGTTTCTAAACCACTGATGATAGCTACCGAGAGAGAAGTTGATGTTGCTGCTATCACTCAAGCGATATTGAGCTGACAAGCGAGGCTCAAATAGCGTTTCATCAGTAAAATTATTGCTGTTTATTAACGCGCCTATTTCGGTTTGCCAATTTTCGTTTATCTGGTGTTGCCAATGAGAAAAGACTGAAACAAAACTGACATCTACTTCAGTTATGTCGTCGACAATCGGCGCAAAGCTAGTGGGTAAACAGGTTGAAAATTCACTATTACACGATTGTAATCGGCTCGTATTTGTTTGAGTAATATTCTGTTGTTTATATTCGCCGCCCCAATGTAACGTGCCGTTTTCAAGAGGGGTAATAGTATTTGATTTAATCAATAGCTCGTCCACTTCAGAAGAACTCTGCTCAGCGATTCCTTCATTGATAGACAAGTTAGACGTCAAAAAATTCACCGCGGCGGTAGTATCACCCAGATCGGAATCGTTTAACCAGATAACCCCGACATTAGAGTAATCACTGGAAAAACCTTCGCCGATGGCAAGATCTGGATTACGCGCAACTTCTGCAGCACCTTCTTTGTAGGCTTGTCTTACTTTATCTTCAGCACCGGTAGAAACAATCTTTAGGGTATTGTTAGGATTAATATCCCAAGCGAATTTGGCTTGATAGTCATGGTTTCTTGGCGGTTGTGAAAAGGTAAAGTCTTCATCCTCGATGATATCATCGACAAAATTATGAATCAGAGATTCACGATAAGATAGGTAGAATGCCGTTTTGTCCGTTAAAGGGGATTCAAATAGAATCCCTGATCGAATCATACTTAAATCCAAAACTAACTGAGATTCATCAAAGGAAGGATCTCTCAATTGAGTGGTAATAACACCGCCGATGGCATCATTATATTGGCCCGACCAACCGGAGGTTTTTAATTCAAAGCTTTCAATTAGTTCAGGATTAAAGGTGCTAAGGCTATCTTGATGAAACACATAACCCACGGGTAGAAAATCACTTAAGTATTGATTGTCACGTGGAGAACTTCCTCGAATAGCTGGTTGTGCAACGGGACCGCCGCTACTAGGTGTTGCCAGCACTACCCCAGGTAGTGCATCAAGTGCCTTTAATGGATCGCCCAAGCCTCCGGGCATAGTCGACATTTGTTTAGACGAAATAGCAATCCCTTCAGGTCGAGTGGCAACCACTTCAATGACCTGTTCCGTTTTGGATTGTTCCGTTTGAGGTGCGTTTTTTTCCTGTGCATAAACATCGTAACAGTTGACCATTAAACAACTGGTCGTGAGACAACAAAGCCACATTGGACGAGCATTAATCTTCATGGTATTTCCTTTAAGTCGAAAAGTTGGGCTCATTGTGCAGTTCATTGCATCAAGGCAATGACAAATTAATGTGAAGGAAATGTGAAGGTCGATGCTGCCACTCATAAGACTGCGAAGCTCTTCCTCAAGTGACACAGGAAATCCTGTGAAATACACCCCAGTTAATGTCCTTTGAAAATTATCAATCGGTATTTAGATATGGAATTAGAAAAGGACAAAACGGCTAAACTATTCAGCAATCCTAATTTAAGGCTTTAAATATTGAGTAAGGTAATTTGTTTGATAACAAAAAGAAAATTAAGAATTTGGCTTTAAATGTCTCAAAGCAGACACTTAAAAGCTGATTACAGAGTAACTCGAATTTGGCTACTTCTGAACAAATTTTGCCGTTCGAGAAATAAAAATTCTAAGTAACTGATATCAAAGTGAAATTAGATTGTATGGACCGGGTATAGATCGCATAAATTCACTTTATACCGGTTGCTCAATGACTGGATTCAATATAAGCAATTGATTTAAAAGGTAAGTTGCGTTTTAATAGAAAATATTGGTGCGGTATAATCCGCTTAAGTGAATAGAATAACTAGTTAGAGGTCATAAATGAACCGAGTACTTCTTCTGACCATTTCGCTTTTACTATTGTGTAGTACAAAAGCAGAGACTCTTAGTCGTGGCTTGTTACCGAAGCCAGAGGAGGTTTTAGTCATTGCTGTTCATCCAAGCCCAACAATAGAAACCCCCTACTTTACTCCGAACTCACTTCTGGAAGCACTACCTCATTTTAGACCAGGCGAACCGAAAATTAAGGT
>JAHRVB010000145.1 GCA_019090895.1 Kangiellaceae bacterium | reverse complement strand
TGGCGGTGAGTGAGGGATTCGAACCCTCGATAAGATTGCTCCTATACTACCTTTCCAGGGTAGCTCCTTCAGCCACTCGGACAACTCACCTATTGTCTATCAACAAAGTAAGAGTAGATGAAGAAACTTCAAGCCTATTCAACTTTGAGGCGCGTAGATTATACAAAAACAGAGATGATAGCAATCCCCATAAAAGATATTTTTTAGTGAATTTCGACTATAATTCACTAACTACCCAGTTAGGTAACGAATTTACATTGTCTTCAATAATAAAAACTAACGAAAAGAGATACTTAGTTAATGGATATTAAGTTGTTACTTCGCCTTATGGCGGAAAAAAATGCTTCAGATTTGTTTTTCAGTACCGGTGCGCCGCCCCACATGAAAATTGAGGGTGTTTCTACGCCTATGGGTCAAGGAGCGCTTCCGTCTGGCGCTATAAAAAATATCGCCTATGAATTAATGACTCAAAAACAAATTGATGAATTTGAAGATGAATGGGAACAGAATTTTGCGATTTCTGTCGATGATATCGGCCGATTCAGGGTTAATGTATTTATGCAGCGGGGCGAAGTAGGAATGGTCATGAGGCATATTAAGTCCGATATACCCGATTTGACGAGTTTGAAACTTCCTGAGAGTGTCGCCAAACTAGTAATGGAGAGAGCCGGACTAGTTCTTATATGCGGTCCTACAGGCTCAGGCAAATCAACTACCCTCGCAGCGATGATAGATTATCGAAATCGAAGAGATACCAGTCATATCCTTACTATTGAAGACCCGATTGAATTTATGCATGAGCACAAACTCTCAATCATTGACCAGCGCGAAATTGGCGTTGATACCAAGAGCTATCGCCATGCCTTAAAGAATGCAATGCGCGAAGCACCGGACCTCATTTTAATTGGTGAAATACGCGACGAAGAAGCCATGCATTATGCATTAAGTTATGCCCAAACCGGTCATCTATGTTTAGCGACCATTCACGGAAACAACTCAAAACAAGTCCTCGAAAGAATCAGAAATATGGTCCCAAAGGAACAGCGTTCTTCTTTAATGAAAGAGCTTGCAAGTGTTCTGAAAGGAATCGTATCCCAGAGACTCGTCATGAGCCAAGATGGTAAGCGAGTTGCAGCATTAGAAATTCTAATGAAAGCCCCTGATATCCAGGAAATAATTCAAAAAGGTAATTTAGAAGAACTCAAAAAAGCTATAGAAAAACACCATATGGACGGTATGATGTCTTTTGATCAATCTCTTTTCAACTTATACAAGAAAGGTGTAATTACTAGAGAAGACGCGCTGAAATTTGCCGAATCTAGAACCGACCTTAGTTTACAAATGAGGCTATCTGAAAGTGGCGGTGCGCAAGTAACCAAAAAGTCGCCAAAGTTAAAAAACCAGCCTAATTTTAGTACTAAATTATAATCGAATCTGAATATCTGATAAGCGTAAACAATGAGTAAATAAGTAGAAGTTTTGAATTCAAACCCTCTACTTTTTAAAATCTACCATTCGCTTCAACGGTTTCAAAGCTTTGGAAATCAGTTCTTGCGAAACGAATATTTCATTTTTTTCTTGTTCAAACACCATTTCTAAATTATTGAGTTGATTCATTTTCATCCACGGACATTGAGCGCAACTTTTACATGTAGCACCTTCGCCAGTAGTTGGAGCAATTATTAGTTCTTTTTCTGGCGCTGCTTGCTGCATTTTGTAAAAAATGCCTTTGTCTGTCGCTACTATCATTTGTTCCGCAGAGCTATTGCGAGCGGCTTCGATTAGCTGAGAGGTTGAACCTACATGATCGGCTAATTGTATGACATTGTCAGGTGATTCTGGATGAACAAGAACCTTGGCGTTAGGGTAAAGCTGTTTAGCATTACGAAGCGCTAAATGTTTGAATTCGTCATGTACTATACAATGGCCGTCCCAAAGAAGCATATCAGCTCCAGTTTGTTTTTGAATATAACGGCCTAAATGTTTGTCCGGCGCCCAAAGTATTTTCTCCCCCAAGCTATCGAGATGTTTGACTACATCTACCGCGATACTACTAGTAATAACCCAATCCGCCATAGCTTTAACTGCGGCAGACGTATTGGCATAAACAACAACTGTGCGATCGGAGTTTTGTTCTATGAATTCCCTAAACTCTTTTTCAGGGCAACCTATATCGAGTGAACATGTTGCTTCGAGTGTAGGCATGATCACCCGTTTGTCAGGGCTCAACATCTTTGATGTTTCACCCATAAACTTTACACCCGCTATGACTAATGTGTCGGCTGAGTGACGTGCACCGAACTTGGCCATTTCTAAAGAATCACCAACAAATCCACCTGTATTTTCAGCTAATTCTTGAAGATCGGGATCGGTATAATAATGAGCAATTAACACAGCATTATTTTCTTTGAGCTTACGAGCACATCGCTCCATAAGACCTTGTTTAAGCGCTGTTGATACTTGTTTCGGAGGTACTGGAAAAGGAAAATCCAAGGATGTTATTAGTGACATTACAAAAACTAGGTGAGATTAAGATTAGAGTATTATACCAATGATTATAGAATTGTGTAGCCCTTATATGTATTGTTTATTAACTTAATCGATTGAATTGATTCGCCCCGATTCTTAAAAGGGGCGATACTTACCAGTGAATTGCATTACGCAAAGATTATATTTCTTAGCTAAAATACCCTTCGCTAACCGCCGAACGACCCGCTCGCCACCCTCCTAACCATTGTTCTTTAACGTCTGTCACTGTAAATGGACACGTTTCACTTGCTTTACCACAAATTCCTGCGTTGTAACCTTTGTTATGGGCTCTTTCGAATCGATCGCGTTTTTGTCTTTTCATAGGTCAATGTTCCTTTCGATTTAAGATGGCTAGAAATGGAGTCGTTAATACAAAATAGGACAATCCCTTTAGGAACTAGGTTCAACTTTTAGATCGTTAAATTAGTATAATTTATATGCTAGTGATTATCCTGCGCACTATTTGGACGCTCCATTAGAAACACTAGGTCACATGAATTTTTTTCGCCAATATCGAATTGTTATTAAAATCGAATTATACATATCATTAAACGATTTAAATTGATGTTAATTAGAGATATACGCTACATTCCTTTGATTAATATCAATTTATTCGTGACAATTGCCTCAATTCCACCAATGGTTTAATCAATTTGGAAGGTAAGAACACACTTGAAACTAGTATTTATCGAGAGCAGTTCATAGTTCCTAATTCCAGTGCGTTCGGTAATATTCTGATTTTTGAATTTCAATCATAGCTTTGTTAAAACGCAAAATAATATCGGGTGTAACCGTACTTTTGCTAAACATTAACGAAACATCTTCTGCATAAACAGTCACCTTACAAGGTTTTACCTCTCCTTTTAGATGTTCTCTTTTGAGATAATAAGCATGTACTGCGGGATCATTAAAGTAACCATCAATTTTACCTTGTAAGAGTGCCGAGAGTCCTTTTCTATTACTCTCTAGATAGACTATTTTTCTAGCGAAGCGCGGTTGCTTTTGGATTTGATTGATTTCCTCACCGTATAAATTCCCCCTAGGAACTCCAAATCGAAACCCTTTTTGAATGAGTTGACTAAACGAGTTTTGCTTACATAAGGCCAACTTTTCTTTAGAGACGTAAAGTACAATCATTTCTTTACGATAAGGGATAGTAAACAATGCAAACTTCTTACGTTCTGCTGTAATAGTCGTATTGCTGACCATATCTAATGTGCCGTCTCGAACATATTTGATACTGTTTACAAAGCGATTCTGCACAAAATCTAAGTGGCAACCCGCTTTTGAAGCTATCAATTTAATCAATTCAATATGGATCCCAGCGATGTTTCCTTCAGAATCCAAATATTGATACGGACGCCAGGATTCCCAGCCCATCTGAATTCTGCATAGTTTTTGAGAGAAATCGCCGGAACTGGCATTATATGTTTTTACATCGGCTTTCGTATTTTCTAAATAGGGGAAAAGTGTTAGCAATATAAGCAAGAAACTCCAACTGCGTTTGTTGATTGAAAGGCCTCTTGTTGACATAGGATCCTCCGCTACTGAGTTTATTCTTCCATTGGCCGGAACTTCGATTAAACGCTAAATCAATGAACTTGCCTGAATAAGCAGCTCCTTATGCTTAACGACTACCGATGTGCTGTACAGAACACCTAGTTAAGTATAGACACCCACATTATCTTTGCGAATTGTTGATTTTATAGGTTAAATAATCACTAGTTTTCACGCCATTGAGAGTATAAATGCGAAATTAAATATGGGGCTTAGTGGACATAAATGATCTAGTGCAAAGGTTAGTTTAGTTCGGTTAGTAATCATGTATAATCGCCTACCGATATTAGCTTACGCCTGTAAATAGCCCCGCTAAACCTGGAAGATTTTTCTTTTGCAAAATATAATAAAACAGATCACCAAACCCAATTACACTCACTATTTTCATGATGTTCATGCTAGCGGTTATCCTTTAAAATTGGTTGAACTCGCTCGAACTCAAGAAGCTCTGGTAGTCGTACTACTGACTGACCCAGCACAACTTCAAAACTTAAAGAATGAATTAGAGTTTTATCTAGCTGATTCAAGCGAAATACCGGTAGTGACATTTCCTGATTGGGAAACTTTACCCTATGATTATTTCTCTCCTCATCAAGATATAATATCTGAGCGTCTCGAAACACTTTACCAATTGCCGCGCCTAAAACGGGGTCTTCTTTTGTTACCTGTAACTTCAGCCCTTCAAAAATTGCCATCTCGGCATTTTGTGGAAAATCAAAGTTTGATTCTGAATGTTGGAGATAAATTGAACTTGGAATCGCTGAAGGAGACATTGTTTAACAATGGCTACAGCAATGTGAGCAAAGTTATGGAGCATGGAGAGTACGCAATTAGAGGGTCTATATTAGATATATATCCAACCGGTACTCTACAACCGATACGAATCGAACTTTTTGATGATGAAATTGATTCTTTGCGTTATTTTGATGCTGAAACGCAACTGACTGAAAGTAAGACAAGCTCGATTAATATCCTACCCGCTAGGGAATTTCCAAGTGACGAGAAGGCGATTGCGAAATTTCGACAATCTTGGCGATCCACTTTTGATAGTGACATCAAACAATCGACGATTTATAGAGATGTTAGCAATGGTTTGTTTCCAGCAGGGATTGAATATTACCTGCCACTGTTTTTCGATAACTTGTCCACTATTTTCGATTTTCTTCCTAACGAAGAAACCTTATTTGTCGCTCAGGAAGAATCCGGTCAAACCATAAACGTATTTTGGGGAGAGCTCAATGAAAGGTACGAACAGCATCGTTATGATCGAGAGCGGCCGATTTTATCACCACAAACACTCTACTTAACAAGAGATGAGTTTTTTGAAGCTAAAAAACAATTTCCCGCTGCTACTTTTTCTAATAAGACCCCCTCTGGAAATACAAACTCTCTGAGTCTTGGGCTCTCTCCGTGTCCAAATGTAAGCGTCGAGCACAAAGAAAACAATCCTTTCCTTCAGCTTCAAAATAGTATCAAAGAGTACTCAACGATACTTATTTGCGCGGAATCGCCAGGGCGTCAAGAAGTCATAAAAGAGTTATTACAAAAACAAAGAATGCAACCGAGTTTACTTACTTCCTGGCTAGCATTTGAACAAACGACTTCCAAGATTAATCTAATAACAGCACCGCTGGCTAGCGGTTTTTCACTCGGTAATCAGCTAGTAGTCTGTGAAAGCGATTTGTTTGGAAGACAAGTATTACAACGAAGAAGGCGAAGTAGTAAAGTAGCTTCTCCGGATCAGTTAATACACAGTCTGGCTGAATTAAAGGTCGGTGATCCCGTTGTTCATATCGAACAAGGGGTTGGACGATATCTTGGTCTGCAAACGATAGAAGCTGGTGGGATTGCTACGGAATTCCTAACATTGGAGTATCAGGGTGGAAGTAAGCTCTATGTTCCAGTTCAATCGTTAAATCAAATTCATCGATATTCCGGTAGTAACCCTGAACTAGCTCCATGGCATAAATTAGGCAGTGAGTCTTGGGGGAAAGCCAAGCAAAAAGCAATTGAAAAAGCACGAGACACTGCGGCTGAATTACTCGATATTTATGCGAGACGAGGAGCGCAAATTGGATTTAAACATCAGTTGGATAATTCCGATTATCTAAATTTTGCGTCAGAGTTCCCGTTTGAACTAACTGAAGACCAAGATACAGCCATCAAAGCCGTTATTAAGGACATGACTAGTAAACAACCGATGGACAGACTCGTTTGTGGTGATGTGGGGTTCGGGAAAACCGAAGTTGCAATGAGAGCCGCATTTACTAGTGTTAACAATAATAAACAGGTCGCTATACTTGTACCCACCACCCTATTGGCTCAGCAACACTTCAATTCTTTCCAAGACCGGTTTTCACAATGGCCGGTAAATATAGCCGTTTTGTCTCGATTCCAAACGAAAAAAGAACAAACGGAAACCTTAGAAAAATTAGAGTCTGGAAAAGTCGATTTAGTCATTGGAACCCATCGGTTGATATCCGGAAATCTCAAGTTTAAGGATCTGGGTTTACTGGTCATAGACGAAGAACACAGATTTGGTGTGAGACAAAAAGAGATTTTAAAATCCTATCGTTCTAAAGTGGACATTCTTACTCTTACTGCTACACCGATCCCCAGAACACTTAATATGTCGATGTCGGGAATGAGAGATTTGTCAATAATTGCAACCCCTCCGGCTAAGCGATTAGCCATCAAGACATTTGTAAGGCAGAGAAATGAACCATTAATTAAGGAAGCAATCCAGAGAGAAATTAGGCGCGGTGGTCAAATCTATTTTTTACATAATTCCGTAGAGACGATTGATAAAACGGCAAAGGAATTGCAGCAGATGTTACCAGAAATAGTCGTTGGTGTTGCACACGGACAAATGAGAGAACGTCAATTAGAAGATGTGATGAAACAATTTTATCATCATAAGTATCATATCTTGGTTTGCACTACTATTATCGAAACGGGTATTGACGTACCAACAGCCAATACTATCATTATGGATCGCGCAGATAAATTAGGACTCGCTCAACTGCACCAATTAAGAGGTCGAGTGGGACGTTCACATCATCAAGCCTATGCTTACTTGTTAACCCCTCCTCCCAAATCGATTACAAAGGATGCAAAGAAAAGGCTCGAGGCAATCGGAAAATTAGAGGATTTAGGGGCTGGGTTTATATTGGCCACACATGATTTAGAAATACGCGGCGCAGGGGAATTACTCGGTGATGAACAAAGTGGCCATATGCAAACTATCGGATATAGCCTCTATATGGAGTTGCTAGACCGAGCAATCGCTTCGTTGAAAACAGGGGAAGATGTATCTTTAAACGAAGCTAAGAGCAATTTGACAGAAGTTAATCTAGGTATTTCAGCATTACTTCCTGACGATTATGTTTTTGACGTGGCAATTAGACTTTCTCTGTACAAAAGAATTGCAAGTGCCAAAAACAATAAGGAGTTGCGAGACTTACAAGTTGAGTTGATTGATCGTTTCGGCTTGTTACCAGCACAAGCAAAAAACCTATTCATTATTTCAGAATTACAACTTACACTGTCGAGCCTTGGGGTGCTGAAATTTGATTCTACCGCTTCAACTTTTAAGCTCGAGTTTAACGGACAACCCTCTATCGATACAGGTAAGTTGATTTCACTTATTCAAACAGATCCAAACCGATACCAGCTCGTTAAAGGTACAGTACTTCAAGTGACTCAATCGGCTGAGAATATTGAGACACGAATCGAACAATTAGAATCTTTAATTGAAACTCTGACACCCTAAAGGGTAGTATTAGCTTTCATATGATTTCAGTCTAACTACCGGAACCGAACTTGAATCTAACGCATCAATATTATTGTCCAATTACTGACCAATACAGGCTGAAGCTATTATCTCTTGATGTAAGAATAGCCTTGTTGCTTTTATCGCTAACATACCTTTCAATAGGTAAGAGTTTTGCAAGCGAGTTGAATGTCACTAATAGCCATGAAGAAACGGCTACTGAAATGGCCGAAGAAAGATGGTTTGAAATTGAGATCATCCTGTATAAGTCGACGTCTGATCGCGGTTTTATCAATGAATCTTGGGATCCAGAAATCACTTATGAGTTACCGGAGAGTCTAAACGATTTTCTGAATCCTACTGCGCTAATTGCCTCTGAATTATTAGAACAAGATACGAGTCCGAATAAAGTGGCTGGGGCAACACTTTTATCCAAAAAAGAAGATATTCAGGCAAACCGCTTAGCTCAAGACTCTACATCGCTTAACCATACGAAATCATCTGAGCAAAGCGCCATCGATGGTTTATCAACAGAGCAGCAAGAAACTTCTCCCGAATCAACTTCGGATAACACTTTAGATATTGAAAACGAAAACGTTACGGATAGAGAAACTCCATTTCTAAAACTCGATTCTAGTTTACTTCAACTCAATAAAGAGGCAAAGAGTATCTCTGTGCATCCCAGTTACCGATTGTTGGCTCATTTCTCCTGGCGACAACCGGTAGACGGTAAAAACTTAGCAGAACCCGTCAGAATTGCGGGTGGATTTGATTATCAAGGTTTGTTTGAATACTCAGGTGAAGGCAAACTTAAATTAGAAGAGCTTGCTACTACTAATGGCGTTACACCTTTAAACGACAGCAATTCAAGTAATAGTTACAACGATGGAAATAGTCTAAATGAAGCGGTAGTAGAATCTACAGGCCGGACAAATCAACTAGCTGGCAATAAAATTCAATCCCGTTCATTGAATGAAGCCACAGAAGACGACTTTGCGGAATCTCATACGACTTTGCAGCCTAATTATGTTGCTCTACCTTGGGTTCCTGAGGTCGACGGCAGCGCTAAAGTATATATTCACAGAAACTACCTTCATATGGACGCCAGTTTATATTTTCGTAAGCCCGGTAAAGAAGAAATCGACATGCTAAAATTGCCCTATCAATCTTCATTGTTCGGCGATAAAATCTCAGGAATTGACTCTCTATTGGGCACTCCAACTATAATCAGTAAAGAACAACTACCCCCTAATTCTTCAGGCAGATTCAATACCGAGTCAAATACCTCAGATCCACTAATATTAGATGAAACGTCCGCTTTCGAAGCTGAAAGAAACACGATATTAATATCACAAGATGATTTATCGGAATCTGCTGAAGAGGGCTTTGTTTGGCACTATGACGACAATTTTCTCAGTCAAGACACAGAAAAGTCCTTTACGGAACGATTATTCAACTATCCGTTATCACAAACGAGAAGAATGAGAAGCACAGAACTCCATTATTTTGATCACCCATTAATAGGCATGTTAGTGATGATAAGGCCTTATGAGCCAAATTCTAAAGTCGACCTGCTGAAAGACAAAGGTGAAGTTGATGCTACTCACTAATTCAATTAGATATAGGAGATAAATATGTCTAATATTATCGTATTCGGGGCAGGTTTGATTGGTCGTGCAATCGCCCTAGATCTTGCTGAGAATCACCAAATAACCTGTGTCGATGTTAATAAGCATGCCCTGGCTAGAATATCTAAAGAAAATCAAGCCGTTAAAACGGTAAATTTCGATTTAACTAGCCAAACGGATTATTCACAACTGGTCAATAAATTTGAACTAGTCATTAATGCTGTACCTGGTTATTTAGGCTTCGAGACCCTTAAGAAAATCCTACTCGCAGGAAAGAATGTCGTTGACGTCTCATTTTTCTCTGAAAATTGCTTTGATCTTCGACACTTAGCTAAGAAACATGGAGTTTTCGCAGTCGTCGACTGCGGAGTAGCCCCTGGAATGGACAATATTATCTTGGGCTATTTGGATACAAAAATTGAAGTTAACCGGTTCGAATGTTTAGTCGGTGGTTTACCGGTGAAAAGACATTGGCCATTTAATTTTAAATCCCTATTTTCCCCGAGAGATGTTATCCAAGAATATACTGGTCCAGCTCGTTACGTTGAGAACGGTGAAGTCGTCGAACGAGAAGCATTGAGCGATTGTGAACTCATGGAAATCAAACGAGTTGGGACTCTTGAAGCATTTAATACAGATGGTTTAAGAACTTTAATCAAAACCATGGACCATATCCCCTACATGAAGGAAAAGACACTTCGTTACCCGGGACATTGTGAATATATAAAAGTCCTTAAGTCATCAGGCTTTTTCTCTTCTGATCCAGTTGAACTGAATGGCATCGAGTTTAACCCTGTTGAGGTCAGTGCAAAGATATTGGAGGAAGACTGGAAGCTTGGAACTAATGAGGAAGAATTCACAGTAGTCCGAACTACTATCGAAGGTGATGAAAACGGCAAAAAGCGGCGTTACATCTACAGAATGTACGATAAGACAGACTCCAAAAATAATATTTCTTCGATGGCTCGTTGCAATGGGTATACTGCGTCAGCAGTAGCAAATTTCGTGCTATCAAATAAGCTAGAACCTGGCATCTGTGCCCCTGAAACACTGGGTGCGATCGATGGAGCCTTTAAATTTATATTGGAGTACCTCGAACGGCGCAATGTTGTGTATAGAGCCGAAGAAACGATAATTGAATAAATGATTTCTCCGTCAACAGCTGAACTGATATTCTTAATCTACTACCCCCCGAATCTAAACAATTAATGAGACAATTTACGTATGACAGATTTAAAAAAACTAGCACCAGAACAGTTGACAGAAATCAAAGAGAATTTTAACTTCTTTGACAGAGATTCAAACAACGAAATTGATTTAGGTGAATTCACAAAATTACTAAGAGTTATATCGCCAACAGCAACCCTAGAACAAGCGCAAAAGGGCTTTGAACTTATCGATGAAAACAAAGACGGACATATTGATTTTAATGAATTTATGACGTGGTGGGAAACATGCTGGTGGGAATACTAGTACTGTTGGTACTAGTATTCCTAACTTCTATCTAAAATCACGGGTTAGTCTTTGGATAGACCCGTAGCTTTCCAGAGATTGTCATCATTAAAAATCTGATAAAGGTTCTCTGCTCGACGAGTTAAATCTGTCGCAAACTTAGATTGCGTTTCTCTGTCTTGTAATTCTATTCTCCCTGTCGCCACCCCTTCTTCTAGCTTAGCAGCTTGCATATGCCAGGACATCGAAAAATGCCTTAGACTCTGTCTAGCATTTTTGGCAACGCCAGCATTGGTTAAATCCGTAGGGAAATCTCCACTTATCACCCATAAATCTAGGTTTTTGTCGGTCGTCTTAACAAACCATATCGAAAGTAGTGGTGGTAAAGTTTGGCACTTTTTCTGGTCAATTTTCTTAATTTGGTAGCCTTTAGTATTACAATACTTTGCTACTTTGACATATTCACTTTGGGACCATTCTTTGAATTTTTTCTCTTGTTCTTGGTGTGAG
>JAHRVB010000144.1 GCA_019090895.1 Kangiellaceae bacterium | reverse complement strand
GTTAGCTAATTTTTGTTTTGCTACCAATTCCACTAATAATAATTCTAACGATAGCGAACTAGTTGCTGCGGTTGATTTCCAATATGTTGGTAGCGGGTGTGGTATGAAAGATATCGCTTATTTTATCGGTAGCTGTTTGTATGATGAAGACTGTGAGAGATTTGAGCAGCAATTGTTAGATTTTTATTTTTCAGAGTTGCGGAATGCCTTAAATGCGCGAAAGACTGAAATGATAAGTAAGATAGATTTCTCTGAACTTGAGGTAGAGTGGCGCGAAATGTATTCACTGGCTTGGACTGATTTTCATCGTTTTGTCAAAGGCTGGAGTCCCGGTCATTGGAAAATTCATGGCTATAGCGAAAGACTTGCAAAAGAAGTAATCGCTCGCATCGCTCTTTATAAGCGATATTCGTATTTATGAAAGTCGCAAATAAAATGTGTAATTTAAGGCTGAAATTTTAGAAGATGAAATTAAATACTCAACAATTGAAATCTCTTTGTACTATTGCTGAGCAAGCTGCACTCCATGCAGGGACGATGATCGCAGGTTATATTTCCAACACAGGTTATCAACAACAATTACAAGTGACCAAAAAATCGGCTGGCTCTAGCATTGCTTCTCAAGTAGTGAGTGAGGTCGACCTAAAAAGTGAAACTGTAATCCTCGATATTCTCAAGCCAACATTAGAGCAATACGAGTTAGCACTTCTAAGCGAAGAGACTATTGACGACCGATCGAGATTTGATAAAGATTACTTCTGGTGTATCGATCCTCTGGACGGCACACTTGCATTTACCCAAGGCAAACCTGGATTTTCCGTATCAATAGCGTTGGTATCGAAACAAGGGGAAGCGGTTATCGGTGTGGTGTTTAATCCTAGTACGGGCGAGCTAATTTCCAGCGTTAAAGGACTGGGTGTATTCAACAACGGACATCCGTATAAGATTTTTCAGCCAACGAATTGTTCGACTAATTTTTTAACTATTATTGCCGAAAAGAGTTTACTTGAGTCTGAGGTGTTTAATAGATTAACGGACAAACTCGGAACCTTCTGTCAACAGCAAGGCTATGTTGGAATCAAACGAGTAACTGGCGGTGGGGCTGTTGTTAATGCTTGCCAAATTATAGACGAGGCTCCGGCTGTTTATTTCAAATTACCAAAGAAGAGTGATGGCGGTGGTAGTCTGTGGGATTTTTCTGCCACTGAAGCGATTTTCAAAGAGGCCAATTTACCAGTGACTGATATGTTGGGTAACAACCTTGTTCTCAACAATTCCCAGACGACCTATATGAATCACTGTGGTGTGCTCTTTGCCAGTAACCGCTCTTTTGCGGCAGAACTCATCAGACTCTATTCTCAGATCCGCTAACTCGCTGTTTTGTGAGCTAGCTAAGAGAGTTCACAGCGACAATTGAATCAGACTGGATTGGTCTTTCCGAACCCTAGCTAATTTTGTTATAGTGGCGCCCCAAATCGAACCAATTGCGATTGAAGTGATAATGAGCAAACAAATTGTACTAACAGGAATAACGACTTCGGGTATTCCTCATCTTGGTAACTACGCCGGCGCTATTCGACCCGCGATAGAATCGAGCCTGAGCGAAAATGTTGAATCTTACTTTTTTCTTGCCGATTATCATTCATTAATAAAATGCCAAGATCCAGAGCGTGTTAGAGAATCATCCAAAGCGATAGCGGCTACTTGGCTGGCATGTGGATTAGATCCGGAAAAAGTAACTTTCTATCGCCAATCCGATATCCCTGAGATATTAGAACTTAATTGGGTCTTGACTTGTGTCGCCGCTAAGGGATTAATGAATCGTGCCCATGCGTATAAAGCTGCGGCAGCAGAGAATGTGGAGCAAAATTCAGCCGACCCAGACAAAGGGGTAACGATGGGATTGTTTTCGTATCCAGTTCTTATGGCTGCGGATATTCTGGCCTTTAACGCCCACAAGGTGCCCGTTGGTAAAGATCAAATTCAACATTTGGAAATGACTCGGGATATGGCTGCTCGCTTTAATCATATTTATGGTGAAGCCTTTGTATTACCTGAAGTTGTAGTGGATGAATCCAGTATGATCTTGCCCGGATTGGATGGTCGGAAAATGAGTAAAAGCTATAACAATACTATTCCACTTTTTGATACCGAGAAGAAATTCCGTAAGTCGATTAACAAAATCGTAACTAATTCATTGGAGCCTGGTGAACCTAAGGATCCCGATAACTGTACCGTATTTACCATTTATTCGGCATTCGCGAACAAAGCAGAAATTGAAGCTATGCGACTGCGATATAAGGAAGGTATTGGCTGGGGGGAAGCAAAGAAACACGTGTTTGAATACCTTAATGATATTTTGGGCGACAAACGTCAGAAATATAATGGAATCATGGCTGAGCCAGAATATATCGAAAAAGTGCTTGTTGCTGGCGCTGAAAAAGCGCGAGCAAAAGCAGCACCATTGTTAAAGAAAGTAAAAAACCTAACCGGAATTAGTGCGATAAAATAAACACCATTTCGATTTCTATTTATCTATTTCAGTTAGAGCTTTGGGTCCAGCTGAACCCGTTGTTAAAATCCAATCCTGATTTTCTCTCTCCGATTTATTCGAGATTTGTGAGAGGGAATTGTCTACTCGCTAACGACTCGCTGCCGTATAAAAAGGCATCATCTTTGGAATGAGCTTGTTCAATTTATCCTGTCTATTTTGAGGTGACGGGTGAGTACTCATAAACTCAAAGCCTGAATTTTCGCTTACTTTCGCCATTTTTTTCCACAGGGTGACTGCTGCATTCGGATGAAAACCAGCTTTGGCCGCTAACTCTATACCGATTTCGTCTGCTTCTGATTCTGACCTTCTGCTATTTGGTAATGTTAGCGCAACTTGTGCTGCGGCGGCAGCTAAGCCTAGTTGAGTCTCGTCGACGTCGGTTGTCGATTGTAAAACTTGTAGTGCCACGCCCGTTGCCATTGCCACTGACATTCTTTCGGCTGAATGGTTAGCGAGTGCATGGGATATTTCGTGCCCCATGACCTGAGCAATTTCGTCATCAGTTGCATTAAGCTTTCCGATTAAGCCAGTGTAAATAGCCATCTTGCCACCCGCCATACACCATGCATTAACCATCTCTGGTTGATCAATGATTTTGACGCCCCATTGCCAAGATTTAGTTTTAGGACGTAAAATAATAGCTTGTTGAATGAGCCGATTAGTTATGTGGTTAACTCGCTTAACTAATACCTGATTATTATCGAGTTTTCCCTCTTTTTCAAACGGGGCTAGGGTTGTTATATACGCCTGTTTAGACGCTTTAATCGCTGATTTTTCCGAAACTAACATGATCTGTTTTCGACCTGCTATATTTGTCGCGCAGGCCGAAATAACAGAAAGCAAAAGAATACCAAGTGTTATTCTGGAGAGGTTTGTTGTTTTCATGAGCGTTCTTGATATCCATTGTTTTTATCGAAATAGTCTATAGCGATATTATCATGGCTCCACTTCCTCTTCAGTTGCTTTTTCAGCTTTATCAAATTGAAGTTCACACAAGCGCTGGTACAGGTTTGACGACTCGAGTAGCTCTTTATGAGATCCGGTGGCGAGAATTTTTCCTTGTTCCATTAACACTATCGTATCTGCATGAATGACCGTTGCGAGTCGATGTGCAATAATAAGAGTGGTTCGGTCTTTCATTAGTTCGTTTAAAGCAGCTTGAACATGGTGTTCACTTTCAGCATCGAGTGCACTGGTCGCTTCGTCTAATAACAGTACCTTGGGATCTTTTAGAATTGCCCTAGCAAGTGCAACACGTTGTTTTTGCCCACCTGATAAACGAACACCCTGTTCACCCAGAAAGCTGCCGTAGCCTTCGGGTAAATCAACGATAAATTCATGAGCATGGGCTTTTTTTGCTGCAGCGATCACTTCTTCGTCGGTAGCTTCCGGTTTTCCATAACGTATGTTGTGCCAGACGTCGGTGCTAAAGAGAATCGGATGTTGCGGCACCATTCCCATTTGCCGTCTGAGTTCGCTGGGATCGAGTTTAGTAATATCAACATCTTCGAATAAAACATGGCCCGATTGAGGATCGTAGAATCGTTGAAGCAACTCAAATAAAGTTGTCTTGCCTGCGCCGGATGGTCCTACTAAAGCAACGACTTTTCCTCGCTCTATATTAAGGTTGATTTCTTCCAGTGCAGCAGAGTCTGGGCGAGTGGGGTAGTTAAAGCTGACTTGGTCGAATATAATGACCGATTTTGTGTTGTTATTAAGTGGTAGAGTATTTTCAAGTATGGCTATTTCACTTTGCACTGCCATTAACTCCAGCAACCTTTCAGCCGAACCGGCGGCGCGCTGTAATTCACCATAGACTTCAGAGACAGTTCCGACAGAGCCGGCAACCATGATCGCATAATAAACAAATGCTGCCAGTTGCCCACCAGTGATTGTTCCATCCAGCACGTCTAAGCCGCCTACCCATAACATAATGGAAATGGCGCTAAACGAAGTGAATATAACTGTGGCAACTAATACTGCTCGCTGCATGATGCGTTTTTTGGCGATTGAAAAAGCCGTTTCAACTTCCTTAGAAAAGGCTTTTTTCTCCTGTTGCTCTCGTGTATAGCTTTGCACCACCTTAATATTTTGGATGACTTCACCGGCATAAGCACCGATATCAGCAATGCTATCCTGACTCTTGCGGGATAGTTCACGTAATCGTTTGCCATAAAACATCATTGGCAGAAAAACGAGTGGTACAAAGGCGAGCACTATTAACGTAAGTTTAAGGTTTGTTATTAGCATCATTATTAAGCCACCGATCAACATCAGTGAACTGCGCAATGCCATAGAAAAGGAGGAGCCTATTATCGACTGGAGAAGCGTAGTGTCCGTTGTCAGTCGTGACATGAGCTCACCACTTCTATTTTCTTCAAAATAGCTTGGGTGCAAACTTAAAAGTTGGTTAAAAGTTTTTTCCCTAATGTCAGCACTAACTCTTTCTCCAATCCATGACATTAGATAGAAGCGGAAAAAGGTTCCAATGGCTAAAAGCGCTACTAGCCCTATAACAATGGCAACAGCTGTTGTTAGCTGATCGGGAGAGCCGGCAATAAATCCTTCATCTATTATTATTAGGACGCCTTGTCCTAAAGATAAACTAATAGCTGACGTCACAAGTAAGGCAAGCAGTGCTGATATCACCATTTTTTTATACGGCATTACAAACGCAAAAATTGGCGTCAGGTTTTTCAGCGACTTTTTCTCAGAACTGCTTTCTTCCTTTGAGTCTGATTGAGCTGAGTTAGCCTCGCTGGGTTGGGACTCAAACGATTGGTTCGATAGCTGCTCTGTGCCTTTTTCGTCATTTCTTTTAGAAGTCTCTGACAATACTTCGACCGAATCTTGCGACATGGAATGAACTACCTATTTTAGCGAGCCAAGCTACCTATGTTGGGAGGGAGTGATTGAAAATCAAGTCTAACCTTGTTGAATTTTTCGGAATATAGCGATGTACAAATCTAGCCAAAGGTGACAATTGGCTACTTAGAGAAAACGCAGCCAATTGAAGAATAGAGGAAGGTGATTTTTACTTCATAGTTTTGCTGAGTTCCTCATCGAGCATTTTAACTAGTTGCGCTCTATCTACTGAATAAGCGTGCTGTTGATTAAGTTGAACTAATTCAGTGATCGCTGTTCGAATGGTCATATTGCCTTCTCTTTGGTTAGGAACTACCATATAGCGCATTTTAGGTTGATCATTGAATAAGGCATGTTCCACAGCTTTTGCGACTGCGATGGGATCGGATCCTGTTTGTCTCGATTTAAAGTGAGACAACATGCCCTTCCATTCGTCGCTGTACAAAGAATCATTTTCGAGACCACCGTTTTTCTCAAAGCGTTTAATAAAACTATCACCAATTTTTGAATCAAAATTACCAGGCTCAACAACACTCACTTTAACGTCAAACTTTGACATTTCACTGGCAAGTGAATCGGAAAAAGCCTCTATCGCATGTTTGCTCATACTATAGGGACCAAACAGGCGACCCGATAAAATTCCTGAAATGGAGCTGATGGTGGTTATTCGACCTTTTTGCTTAATAATTAATGGCGCGAAAGCTTTAGTAATTCGATAAGGTCCGTATAAGTTCACTTGCATCTGAAAATCAAAGTCTCTTTCTTCCGTTTCTATTAGTGGTGAAAGCGTGGCGACGCCTGCGTTGTTTACTAATCCATACAGTCCGGCTTTGTGACTAGATATGGTTTTAACTGCCGCGCTAATTTGTTCTTGTTTGTTAACATCGAGTCGAATTGCACTAACGTTTCCCATTGTATTCAGGCGTTTGATATCTTTGTCTTTTCGAGCGCCTGCGTAAACGAAATATCCTTTATTCGTAAGGTGTTCTGTAATTCGCAAGCCTATACCACTAGTGGCACCGGTTACCAAAACTGTTTTCTGCTCTGCGGTGGGTTGATTCACGCTAGGTTTATTAGCATAAGTCACTTGCGACAGCGTTGCAGTAAGTAGAATCAGTAGAGTCTTGAACCAATATTTTTTCATTTTAATGTCCTCGAGCAGTAGAGTTCGGTTTGCTAACTAAAAATAATTAGATGGAGCGGGACTTGTTATATAGCTGGTTTTATTCAACTTGAAGTCCATTGCTAAATCGAAACTGCAGGACAAATAGCCCTTTGGATTTAAGCGACTGAAGTGACAGGTTAGCATTTGGGCTATTAGGGTGCAATTTTTACATTATGAAAGGATAATTATTCAATTAATTTCCCTAGGCGATCAAAGGCTTGTTTTCTCTCTGATACTAAAGGATGAATAAAACTGAGCCGTAAAAAATGGTCAAACTTTTTAGTTGTAGTAAAGAGAGCACCCGGTGTGATAAAAATATTTAGTTGTTTGGCTCGCTGGTACAATTCAAGTGTATTGATTTGTTTATTTAATTCTAACCACAAGCTAAGGCCACCATTAGGTAAATGATAGCGAACTTTTTCTTGCCATTGTTGATTGATGGCGCTTACTAATTGATCTCTGTTTTGACGAAGTTTCAATTGAAGCGATATTAGATGACGCCGGTAATGTCCTTCTGCAAGAAAACTGGCGAGCCCCTGTTGTACTGATTGATTTCCGGCTAACTGAGAAACGAGCTTGAGATTAATTACTTTATCGTGCCAGCGCCCAGCAGCTATCCAACCGGTTCTTAGTTCTTTTGACAGGGATTTTGAAAACGAACTACACAATATAACCCTGTCTTGTGTGTCTAAGCACTTTAATGGTGACGGCCGATCTGTAAAACCAAGTTCGCCATAAATATCGTCTTCAATGATTGCGAAGTAGTATTGGTTTGCAATGTCGATAATGGATTGCCTTTTATTCTTGCTAACACACGCGCCGCTTGGTGTTGCAAATGCTGGTGTCAGAATGACGGCGCTAATTTTCCATCGCTGGCATATTTCCTCCAACGAATCGACATAGATCCCATGAGCAGGATCCGTCGGAATTTCGACGATATTAAGTTTAAGCTGTTCCAGTAATTGCAATACTCCATAGAAGGCTGGAGATTCAACTGCTACGTTGTCGCCAGCTTGACAACTGGCCAACAGCGCAAGGAAAAGTGCGTGTTGGCAACCGCTTGTAATGCAGATATCCAACTCATCTATATTTAGATCGACTCTGCGATATCGGCTACTGATTTCTCGCCTTAAACCTAAGTCGCCCTGTGGCTGCTCATAATACAGCGCTTTGTGAGTTGATTGTATTCGCATGGAGCGACTAATGTGTCGATTGAGATTAACTAAATGATTCGAATTGGCTGGTACTTCGGCCTGTGGATAAATATCGAAAGCAGACCCTTGTTCCATAATCTCTGAAAACAACTTGGGTACAGAAACCTCTTTGGGTTGGTTGAGCATTCGATTTGGTAATGAAGGGCGTTGAATGGTTTCAAGTGCGCAAACATAATAACCAACTCTCGGCTTTGCTTCAATCTGTCCTTTGGCTTCTAGCACTTCAAGCGCTCTAATAACAGTGTTCTTAGATAGTCCAGATTGTTGTTTTAGTTGATTAATGGATGCGATTTTCTCACCACAGCGTAAAATTCCAGACCGAATGTCATGCTCAATCTGTTCGACCAATTGATGATAAACAAACTTTTGCATGGTTAAGCGCCTGCAAATAAAGTTAAACTGTACCCGTTGATTTTAAATATATTGTATCTGTATCCTTTTGCGAGCTCTAGCTATAATCGGTTTATATCCAGAAACAATTACGCACCGTAACCTACCGTGACGGGAAATGCGTGAACAAGGTGACTTCACTATGAACGATAAAGAGCTAACCGACGCGACAGAAAAATTAAAGACCAACGATGCTAATAATGGTGTCGATGATTGCAAGAATGAGTCTGGGCTAAGTATATTTCAGGTGATTTATAGTGTTCTCGCCGCAATGTTCGGAGTTCAAAATCAAGATAGGCATAAGCGAGATTTTGAAAAAGGCGACCCTACTCAATTTATAGTCGTCGGAATTTTATTTGTTGTTGTTTTTGTGTTTGGGCTTATCTGGATCGTCAATGGGATCCTAGCTCAGCAATAAACCTGGTGACTTTAATCAACTGGACACGGTTGAATTTGCAAACAGAACAAACACCCGTTAGGCTCTGAATATCAGTTAGATTAGCAAAATACGAAGCCTTGCCTTTGTATGATGATAACAAGAGAGCACTATGGAATTATCACTTATTATCTTTTTGGGTATTGTTGCGGTCTCTGCGTATCGAGGTTATCGAAGTGGTACGCCTGCCATAGTTGGTCGATTATTCAGCGTCGCTCTTGGTTACGCTGCGGCTATTCTTTTTACCGATTCCGTTGCGGGGTTAATTCAACAATCAACGCCAATTAAAGGGTTGTTATCTTTTTTTGCGGCGGGCACTTTATTATTTGTCATCGCCAGTTTGGTTTTCTCTTCAATTTTTAAATTGGCTATTAGTGGCATACTTGGCAAACAAGCCAGTCCAAGTCAGGCGTCTGCTATTGGAGGCGGCATGTTAGGAGCGACACTTGGTTGCTTTATTGGTATTTTAGCTATTTGGTTTTTTACCACATTCCATAGTTTGTTATTGGTAAAAGCTGGAAATGAAGTGAAAGAACCGGGTGCTTTCCAACAAAAAGTACTACAGATTTCCGAGGGAGCGATGGAAGGGATAGCAGAACAAGGTTTTGCCGATTCCGATCTTGCTACTGGTACCGCTAAGTTATTAAGCAATCCAGCGAAAAACATTAAGCACTATACCAGTCTTGCTAAAAATGGTGAATTAAAACGCTTTTTCCAAAACCCTCAAGTACGCAACGCACTTGATTCAAGAAATGCTGCAGCTCTATTAAACAATTCCGCATTTAAGTCTCTTGCTACAAATAAGGATTTTAAAGCACTTGTGGATATGTTGAATTTAGATGCTGATCCAATAAAACGGGACCAGCTTCTTACCACCAAAGTGACGAAAATGTGGGCTCAAATAAACCGAGTTCAAGATAATCCCAGATTTCAACAAATTACCAGTGACCCTTTTATTCGACGAAGTTTACAGTCGGGAAGCTTGTTAGATTTGCTTAACAATCAGGATATAGCGGAGCTTATCAACATAATATCATCTACGGATGTTGGTGAGATTAAATATGATCCTAACATGACGAGTTCAAAACAAGACGATGGTTTAAATCCCAATGTAGAAGAACCTGAAGTCAAAAGTCAGCAGGTATATCGATGGGTCGATGAAAAAGGCAAAGTTCACTACAGTGATAGAAAGAAAGAAAATTAATCTGATATTGTTTAAAAAGTAGAGAAGGTCGATGCAACAAAAAATAAAACTAGTTTGTGATTGTGGCACTATCAATCAATTTTCCGTTGAAAGGCTAGATGGCAATCCAATGTGCGGTATCTGTTCTCAACCGCTATTTTCGGGCAAGCCCATTTCAGTGACTTCAGAGCGGTTGATTAAACACATAGAACATTCAGGGTTGCCAATACTGATTGATTTTTGGGCGCCTTGGTGCGGGCCTTGCGTCAATTTTGCCCCATTGTTTGAACAGTTTGCTGGATTAGTGGGTAATCAACTGCGTTTGCTCAAAGTCGATACAGAAGCCAATCAACAAGCTGCGGCCGACTTTAATATTCGTTCGATCCCAACCTTGTCATTGATGCGAGAAGGAAAGGAAATCGCCAGACAAACGGGAGGCGTTGCTTTACCCCAGCTACAAAAATGGGTAGTGGAGAATCTAACTAAAAAATATTAATTGACGAGATTGTATTTCAAAAAGACGGCTTAAAAAGCCAGAGATGATTAAAGGTCTCTGGTTTTTTAATGGGCTACACTTTTTTAACTTGCGGTAGACGTCTCTAATGTTACGCTTTTTCTTTTGGCTAAGTGGCGCTTAAAGTATTGAGAAGTATTGTGTCCAATCATTAGCATACTTGGCGTGACGATTAAGGTTAATAACGTCGAGAATGCCAATCCGCCAGCAACGGCAGAAGCAAGTTGCACCCACCATTCAGTGGACGGCGCGCCGTAGGAAACATCTCTTGCCAAGATATCAATATTAATTTGCAAAACCATTGGCATCAGCCCTAATATTGTGGTGATTGTTGTTAGCATCACGGGTCTTAGTCTTTGAGCACCTGTACGCAGAATCGCTTCTTGAACAGGCATTCCTTGGCGGCGTAAATAGTTGAAGGTGTCGATCAAAACAATATTATTGTTAACCACTATTCCGGCTAAGGAAATCACTCCAATTCCCGACATAACAATGCCAAATGGTTGGTTCATAATTAACAGGCCGATAAAAACACCGGCGGTCGAAAATAAAATGGCCGTTAGAATTAAGAACGATTGATAGAGGCTATTAAATTGCGCAACAAGTATGATGAAGATAATCGCTAGTGCAATCAAAAATGCGTTTTGGAGGAAGTTCTGAGAGTTTTGTTGTTGCTCTTCTTGTCCTCGAAAACTAAAGCTCACCCGAGGGTCTATGTCCATTTCAGGTAAAGCGGCTTGCAGTGCCTGCAGTTTCTCTTGAAAGTTTACACCTGGCGCCATATCGGCGGTGATGCGGTTGGCTCGTTTTCCTTCGATACGACGAATGGTATCAACCTTTTGTGCCGCGACTCTTTCAACAAAATTTCCGACAGGAATTAAGCCTTGATTAGTCGCGATTCTAAGGTTATCGAGTTGCTCGATATTTCGGGTATCAATAGGGTATCGAATTCGAATATCAACCTCTTCATCAGCGTCATCGGGGCGATATTCTGCGACTTTTATACCATTGGTCACTAATTGAACCACATTGCCGACAGCTTGCACGCTTGCACCAAAACGAGCTGCTTGTTCTCTGTTAACTTGTAAGCGCCATTCAATTCCTTCTAATGAACGGTCATCGTCGATATCGACAAAGCCGCCAACTTCGGTCATTTTTTGCTGCACTTTATCGATGGTTTCGTTAACCAATGAAGGTATTTTGGAACTTAGTTCTAAATCAAATGCTCTTCCGCCGCCGGGTCCATTTTGCTGTTGCCTAATCGACACCTGAATGCCTGAAATATCATTGGTTCTTTCGGTTACTTCCTTATATATTTCTGCTGCTTTTCTGCGTTTGTCCCAGTCTTTGAAGTTGAGTCGTACTCGTCCAATGACATCTTCTCCACCACCGCGTGTCACAAAAGTATCAACATCATCGGTCATTGGTAGAAGCCTATCTTCAACTTGTTTAACCAAATGGTTCTTTTCGTTAATCGAAAGATCCCCTCGAGCCTTTATCAACACAGAGGTGCTGTTAGGTTCAGTATTAGGAAAAAATTCAACGCCGTTACCAAATAGGCCATAACCCCCTAGTGCACCGATAAGTACAAGAATAGAAATCGCTAATACTCGCCCAGGTCTATTCGTTGCGAGTCTCAAGAATTGAATATATTTACCCGTATAGCCTCTGACTTTATTGAGGTCACCTACTTCCGCTTGAATTAAATTTTCCCTAGCAGCATCACTAATGTAGCGAGGTTTGCCAAACACAGAACCGAGCGTCGGCACAAATACTAAGGCCATCAACAAAGATGCTCCCAATACGGCGATGAGAGTCATTGGCAAGTACTTCATAAACTCGCCCATAATATCGGGCCAGAATAGAAGCGGAGCAAATGCGGCCAAGGTTGTTGCCGTCGACGCGATAATCGGCCAACTCATTCGTTGTGATGCTTCTAGATAAGCTTTACCTTTGGGCACGCCCTCACCCATTTTCCGATCGGCGTACTCGATTACCACGATTGCACCATCAACTAGCATTCCAACCGCCATAATGAGCGCGAATAAGACAACGTTATTAAGTGTGACGCCAAAAGCCGCGAGCACTGCTATTCCTGCCAAGAATGCGCCAGGAATAGACAAACTGACCAGTGCCGCTGAGCGGAAACCCAAAACCGCAATAATGACAATGCTGACCAAAATTATTGCAGAAAGCACGTTATTGCCTAAATCACTCAGCATGCTTTTTACTTCTTTTGATGAATCACCAGTAAAGTTTACTGTGATACCCGCAGGCCATTCTTTATAGTTTTTCTCGACAATCGCTTTTACTTTTTCGACTGTTTCTATTGTATTTTCGCCTGGACGTTTAATGACTTGTAAAGTGATTGCTTTGGTGCCGTCCATACGTGCGAAAGAACGAGCGTCTTTGTAAGTTCTGCGAATGGTTGCGATGTCTGAAAAGGTAACAACTTTATCATCGACCACTTTTACTGGCATGCTGAGCATGTCTTGTAAGTCTTTAACTAGCCCAGGAATTTTTACCGCAAATCGCCCGCTACCGGTATCGAGAGTACCTGCAGCGACTAATCGGTTATTCTCGCCGACCAAAGAAAATAATTCGCTAGGGGTGATGTTATAGCTTTCCATAATTTGTGGATTAACAACAACCTCTAGCATGTCTTCGCGAGCACCATCAATATCGACTTCTATAATTTCTGTCAGACTCTCGAGTTGATCTCGCAGGTTTCGGCTTAACGCTGCGATAGTGTATTCGGGCATAGTGCCAGATAAGATAATGGAAATCGCTGGGTTCTCTTCAGCCATTGTTATTTCGTGTATGCTTGGTTCTTCCGAGTCACTCGGCAACTTTGCTTTTGCTAAAGTCACAGCGTCACGGACATCTGCGAGCGCTTTTTCACTATTGACCTCAGGATAAAATTCCATCGTGACAGATGCCGATCCTTCGCTGGCTCGAGAATTCATCTTCTTAACACCTTCAAGACTACCGAGTTCATTTTCCATTGGTCTGATGAGCATTCGTTCGGCATCTTCCGGTGATATTCCTTCATGAACCAAAGAGACATAAATCACAGGTATAGGAACGTCCGGGTTTGCTTCTTTGGGGATTGATGATAATAAACTTCCACCAGCTATCAGAATCAATAAGAAGACAAGCAGGACGGCCCGGGATTTACTTAGTAGGCCGCCAATAATGTTGTTCATTATAGCTGACCTCCTTTATGAGTAGTGGCCAAAACTTGCGCACTGGATTTAGAGTCTTTAACTGAATCTTGATTTTTTTGAGGGGCAGCACTTACAAATTGGGATATGACGAATTCAGGTTCAACCTCGTCGCCATCATCGACAAAACCTTGCCCAACAGTAATAATTGATTCTTGTTGAGCAAGTCCGCTTAACCATACTCCGTCTTTTTCCGAGCGAACGATTTCTACAGTTTTGAATCGAACTATATTATTCTCATCAATGACCTTGACGCCAAGGCCGCCGTTTTTACTTAAGGATAAAGCCGCTGGTGATAATTTATGAGCAAAGATCAATGCTGTTTGTAGTTTGATAGTCGCGCTGACGCCGACAGGAATAATCTGTTCTTTATTATCGACAATCAAATTCTCCAGTGCTAATTCGACTTTGAATGTATGAGTTGAATCGTCTGAGGCAGCCGAAAGATAGCGTACTTTACCTTGTACAGTTTGCTTGGTAATCAATTCAGCGGTGCCGAATTGTCCGAGTGACACGTCCGCAACGGAGAGTTCAGGTATATTGCCTCTCACTATGACTGGAGTAACGTCTAACAATTGACCAACTTCTGTACCAACGGATAGTAGGTCGCCAATCTCGACGAATCGTTCATTTAATATACCATCGAAGGGTGCTCGAATTTCTGTGTAACCAATATCCAATTTTGCTTGCTCAAACTCGGCTTTAGCAAATTCTAGGTTGGCTTGCCGCTCGGCCAATTGAGTTTGAGCAGAAAGGCCTTGCTTACCTAGTTTCTTGGAAGCTTGGTATTCTAATTCACGTTGATTAAGAGTGGCTTTGGCTTGTTGTAGTCGAAGTTTTTTGTCCTTTACTGCAAGTTTAATTAGAACTTGAGACTGTTTTACCGCCTCACCGCGTTTAGCTAGGATGGATTCTACTCGACCGGCTGTTTCAGAACTTAGTTTAGCGACGCGATCGGCTTCAGTGCGACCATGCAACTCAATCAAACTGGCAATTTCTCTTGCTTCGCGTTTCTCGACTCTAACTTTAGTGAGCGTTTTGTTTTCTAACTTGTTAACAGAGTCACTTTCCGTCGCCTCCGAAGTAACTCCACTCAACATCCATAGTGTTAGCAATCCGATAATCGCAACAGCAATGATCCAAGGTTTTCGAGTGAGTGTGTTTGAAATGTCCAATTATTTTCCCCAAAAATTAGAGTTCGAGAGTGATGGTGTATTATATGAGTAACGTACTAACAAATTTATCGGCAATTGTTACTAATAGTTAATGAAACAGTTTGATTAGTTATAAGGCGTCGATAGTAATAAATAAAAGATGCTCTGGGTAACTCTGTTCGAGATTAGGCCTAACATTTTAGGTATAATCTGAGGCTACTTTGCCATTTTTAAAGAAGAAATAGTATTACCGCTTCACCGTTAACAGAAAATCAAGGCTTCTTAATAACTCGACAAAGTTATGACCGTGACGGTACGACTCGAATATGTCTCTGGGTAGCGACTAAAAGTGGACCTGTTAAGTTATTGATCGATGATGAAAGACCGATATTATTTATCAATCGCAGTGACCTTGATGTTATTTCGCAGCGACTAAAACGATTCCATTCTGATTATTCGCAGCGACCGCTGGATCTTAAGACCTTTGAGCATCAAGCTATTAATGGCTTGTATTTTAAAAGTCTTAACCGTTTTTATGAAGCAAGAAAAGTGCTGGAAAGTGGCGGGTACGAGTTCTTTGAAGGTGGTATCAGACTAGAAGAGCGATTCTTGATGGAACGTTTTGTTTACGGTGGACTCGAGTTTATTGGTGACAAGCGATTAGATTCGACTGACTCGAATAATCAATACACCGAATATCATCACGTTAAAATTAAACCAGCCAACTATACACCAAGTCTTAAGCGTCTTTCACTTGATCTTGAATGTTCTGAGTTTGGCGAACTTTATAGCATCGGATTTCATTGCCCGTGGGACAGTTCTCTAAATCGAGTTGTGATGATCGATGAACGGTTAAGTAGGTCTGAGGACATTGATGACCGCGAAGTTGTTGGTGGCAACGAAAAAAAGTCTTTATTCGAATTGTATCGAGTAAAAGACGAAACTGCGTTATTGCAAGCATTAGAAAGAGTGATTCAAGAAACTGACCCCGATGTCATTGTTGGCTGGAATGTCATCAATTTCGATTTTAAACTTATCTATAAACGCGCGGCAAAACATAATTTGACGCTTAAACTTGGGAGAGGAAACTCGGCAATGCGATGGCGCGATAGCCGTAGCGATAAGAATCAAGGCTTCGTCACTATAGACGGGCGTGTGGTGATTGATGGTATTGCGGCGATGAAAGCAGAGGCTTATAGCTTTCCGAGTTTTAGTTTGGAATCTATCGCTCAGCACTTTCTTGGTAAAGGTAAGCAAACACAGAATGTAGAGCAGCGTTTGGCAACGATTAATCACGACTTTAAGTTCAATAAAGTGAAATTGGCGGAATATAATTTTCAAGATTGTGTGCTAGTTTCAGAGATATTCGAAAAAATTCAATTGCTAGAGTATTTAGTCTTTCGCGGACAATTGACCGGACTGGAACTTGATCGAGCAGGTGGTTCAGTTGCAGCCTTCATTAATTTGTATTTACCTAAATTGCATCGTTCGGGTTATGTGTCACCTAACTTGCCTGCTGGTGGAGGTTTGGCGAGTCCAGGTGGTTATGTGATGAATTCCAAACCCGGGCTCTATCAAAACGTATTAGTGCTGGACTTCAAAAGTCTTTATCCTTCCATTATCCGTACTTTTAAGATCGACCCATTAGGTTTAGTGGAAGGACTTAAGTCCCCGGACGAAGCTATTGAAGGATTTCGAGAAGCCGTTTTCTCAAGAGACAAGCATTTGCTGCCAGAAATTATTACTGATTTGTGGCAGCAACGCGACCAGGCCAAAAAGGATAAAGATCAAGCTCGTTCTCAAGCGATCAAGATTATTATGAACTCATTTTACGGTGTGCTTGGCTCTGGCGGATGTCCTTTTTACGATACTCGTTTAGCAAGTTCGATCACATTACGTGGTCATGAAATTATGCAACAAACAGCTGAGTGGATTGAGCAAAAAGGACTAGAAGTTATCTATGGCGATACTGATTCGACATTCGTTTTGCTGGGAGATGATTACGACCAACAGCAAGCTAATGAATTGGGTGAATCACTGGCTGAATTTATTAATGCCAATTGGCAAGCTAAGTTAGCAACGGAATTTCAAATAGAATGTCATTTGGAAATAGAGTTTGAAACCCATTTTTCTCGCTTCTTAATGCCGACAATTAGAGGTTCTGAGCATGGTAGCAAAAAACGTTATGCTGGGTTGCTCAAGTCGGACCGAGGAGAAGAGTTGGTTTTTAAAGGATTAGAAAACGTCAGAACTGACTGGACCCGTTTAGCCAAGGATTTCCAAGAGGCTCTGTATCGAATGGTCTTCAATCAACAAGATCCCAAAGCGCTTATTGTTAAGACTGTGGAACAAACATTAGCGGGTGAACGAGACAATGAACTCATTTTTCGAAAACGATTACGTCGTAATTTACAAAGCTATGTAAAAAATGTGCCGCCGCACGTAAAAGCCGCACGGTTAGCCGACGAGAAAAACAGTCAGCTAGGAAAACCGCTTCAATATCAAAACAAAGGCACTATTGAGTATATAATGACGTTGCAGGGGCCACAGCCGATTGAGTATATTTCTGCATCCATCGATTACCAATTTTATGTTGACCGACAAATTGAACCTGTCGCCGATGGGATCCTGCCATTTATTGGATTAGCTTTTAAAGAGGTTGTTGAAGCACAGATGGGGTTGTTTTAAAGCTTATTTTTGCTGTCAAATGAATCTCGAGTTTTAAAGAAGTGAATGGTTTTAGTGATAGGCATTTTAGCCTTCGTTTGAAGTGATAAACGTGGATGAAAAAGATTTAAGGAGAATGTTTATGGAGAGGAATAATTCAATGACTGCATCAAATCAATCGAATGGATTGGATCAACAGAAGAAAAAATGGGGTAGTGACGAGCGAGCTACTTGGAATGGAGAGCAGATTACTAAACGCTCTTACATTAAAGAAGTTGTGTCAAAGCTCTCTAAGCTAGTTGATCATTTCAATGTCCAGCAGTATGGTGCGTTATCCTACGATGAAGCAAAATTTCCACTGTACGTTATTAAAACAAAACAATGGGATTCAGCAAAACCAGTGGTATTAATTACCGGTGGCGTACATGGTTACGAAACTAGCGGTGTTCATGGTGCGCTGGAGTTTGCTCGGATTCAATCAAAAGCCCTAGTTGGCTTAAATAACGAACTGTTTGAAAAGTATTTTAATCTTGTTATCGCTCCTTGCGTGAGTCCATGGGGCTATGAAACAATTAATCGATGGAACCCCAATACTGTGGACCCCAATCGTTCGTTTTATCAAGAAAGCCCAGCAGAAGAATCTGCGAATTTGATGAATATGGTAACGAGTATTGATGGGAATATTCTAGTCCATTTTGATTTACATGAAACCACGGATACTGACAACACAGTGTTTAGACCAGCGCTAGCGGCAAGAGATGCCAGTACTCACGATAATTGGAATATTCCTGATGGTTTTTATTTAGTTGGTAATAGTGAGAATCCGGCTGATGCGTTTCAAACTGCGATTATTAAATCAGTAGAGAAAATAACTCATATCGCACCGCCCGATAAAGATGGAAAAATTATCGGAAAAACAATTACTCAAAAAGGCGTGATTAATTATCAAATTAAGGAGTTATATTTGTGTGCCGGTATGACGGACTGTGATTTCACAACTACAACCGAAGTGTATCCTGACAGTCATAAGGTGACTGACCAAGATTGTGTTGATGCTCAGGTGGCGGCAATTGTTGGCGGTTTGGATTACTTGTTGGCAAAAGAATTTAATTAGTACTGGTCTTAAATTCTTAGTTATCGATTTATTATAGATTTTACTCTCAGTTCTATATACATTATTCTGGTCAATAGGCCGTTTAACTCTTGTGAAACCAGACATCTCATTTTATAAATTAAAGGAATCGCTATGGCATACCTTACCCCAATCGGAATTAAAGACTTAAGTGCTGCGATAGCACCTGGCAGCCAATACGATACAGTGATCATCATTTCACCTACTCCGTCGTTTCCGGCGAATGATACACTCAATAGCGTACTGCAAGAAGCGAGAGAAATCGACCAACGACTTGGTTCAGGTGTGGTTCTCATTCATAACTCTGAAATCTGTGGCGGCCGATTAGTTCACGCCCCTACTGGCGACCTAACAAGAGATTACGATGACGTTCGAAATTTTGGTGATGCCGCTAAATCTGCTGTGTTGATGGCTAAGGAAGCTGGTTCGAAAAAACCGCTACTAATTGTTGATGATGTGCCCAGCAATGAACGATACGAATATGCGATAGAATCTGCGTATTTGGGTGCTTGTCAGGCATTGTGGCAGCCACTAGAAGCTCGTCAACATTTCGGTGAAGCAGAGGTTGAACCCATTCAGACAATTGGTCTTTATGATCCGAATTCCGAAATCGATTTACATTATCTTTCAGCGAGTGAAGAGGGAAGGTATTTAACTCGTGACTTATGTGGAACGGAACCTGAAAGAATGGCACCGATTGGGTTCGCAGATTATTGTATCAATGCTTTCGAAGGCTCAGCTGTCGATGTTAATATTATTTCAGATAGAGAAACTCTTGCCCAGGATTACCCTCTATTTGAGGCGGTGGCAAGAGCCTCTTATTCAGTCGAAAGACACCATCCTAGAATGATTGAATTAACCTACCAAGGATCAGGAACTGTTAACAAAACCCTGATGTTAGTTGGTAAAGCGGTTACCTACGATACCGGTGGTGCTGATATTAAAACCGGTGGGCATATGGCCGGGATGAGTCGAGACAAAGGGGGTGGTGCTGCAGTCGCAGGTTTTATGAAAACAATAGCGGAGCTACAACCCGAAGGGATCAAAGTAGTGGCTAAAATAGCAGCGGTTCGAAATTCAGTAGGAGCGGATGCTTATGTCGCAGATGAAATCATAACGGGTCATTCAGGTAAACGAGTCCGTATCGGTAATACCGATGCTGAAGGACGGTTGGCGATGGTCGATGCACTTTCTCATTATCGAGAGCAGGCTGTTAACGAAGTTAATCCTTGTTTGTTTACTATCGCGACCTTAACCGGGCATGCGTTGTTAGCAGCTGGCCCGTATACGATTTTGGTTGAAAACGGCACTGCACGAGAAGCCAATATGGGTGATGCAATTGCAGAGCAAGGTGAGAAATGGGGGGATGGGTGTCAAATTAGTCTTTCTCGCCGAGAAGATTGGGATATTATCAAACCACGAAGTAAAGCAGACGATGTTTTGTCTTCTAATAATGGACCGTCAGTTTCAGTTGCGCGTGGTCACCAGTTCCCAATGGCATTTCTATCGGAAGCATCAGGGTTAGAGGAGCACTCGAGACTCAGTGAGCATCCAATCGCTTACATTCATGTCGATATTGCTGGTAGCGGTGTTGAAGGTTTAGATTGGCAGCATGGGAAGCCGACGGCATCGCCCGTTTTAGCGTTAGCAGGTACCTACCTTCGTTAACCAAATAATTGGTCGACGAATCAGAATCAGTCTCCAGTATTTAAACTGACGATGACTAAACTGTTTATAACAGAATATTAAGTTTTTCAAATTAACATAAAATCAAATAGGTGATTCAGTGAAGAAACTAACGGACAAAACTAATTTTAAACAAACATTTTTATCCTTCTCTTTAGGTAAATCAATTAACTTCTTGTTAGCTATACCCTTATTTTTTATACTTGGATGTCAGAGTGTTGGTCAAACAGGAATGAACCTTGAACTACCTCTCAATAATCAAATGGTTATTGCAGGGTTAAAGCAAGCGCTAGAAATAGGTACTAAAAATAGCGTCGAAAACTTAAGTCAACTGGGGGGATTTGATTCCGCAGGATTGTCAAAAATCGTCGCGCCTAAAGAATTTAAATCGTTAGTGAAGACACTAAATACTCTTGGGATGGGGAAGTTTGTAAAACAATTCGAATCGCAACTTAATCGCACTGCCGAATCTGTTGCGAAAGAGTCTAAACATGTTCTTCTGAAAAGTATTTCTCAAATGAGCGTGTCTGATGGTTGGAAGATATTAAAAGGCGCCGATAATGAAGCCACGGAGTATTTTCGTAAAACTTCAACGGTAGAATTGACTAGCAAAATTAAACCGATAATCAGTGAGTCGATGTCGAAAATCGGTTTTTACAAGGATTATAAATCTTTGCTAGGTGCATATAATGCCATTCCGTTTACTTCGAAACCTGATTTAGATATCGAAAACTATATCTTGGATGCCACTCTGGATGGATTGTTTAGCTCTATCGCTAAAGAAGAAAAGAAGATTCGAGAGCAGCCTACGGCTCGGGTAACGGATTTATTGCAAAGAGTTTTTTCCAAATAATTCCCTAAACTTTTTACTCTGCAGCCTTTCCGCACATTGCTAGCGCTATTCGGAAAGGCAATAAGATTCATTATTCTAATTGGTCTTGTTCGTCCTCATAATAAGCGACAACTCTCGGGTTCATAACTTTAAACCAAAGTACGGGCACTAAAGCGAGTAAAAACATAGTCGCGTATCCTGCTGGAAGTTGTGGACTATCATCAAAATGCCGAAGGACTTGATAACGCCGCTTTGGAAACGCATGATGATCCGAATGACGTTGCAGATGAAAAAGTAACAAATTGGTTAATAAGAAATTGCTGTTCCAAGAATGTTTGTGATTCGTTCGTTCATATTTCCCATTCGCCAACTTTCTGCGGTGTAATCCGTAATGCTCTATGTAGTTAATAATTTCCAGAGTAGAAAATGCGAGCACTGATTGAACCAAAAAAAACAGTAAACCACTTAAGCCAAACAAACAATAAAAAACAATGCTGAGTATTATTGAAAAACCGTACCAATAAAACAGTTCGTTTTTAAAACTAAATACCGAACTTCCTTTTCGTTCGAGAACTTTCTTCTCCAACTTCCAAGCATTCAACAAGTTATGTAAGTAGGCGTGCGGCAAAAACGCATACAGAGACTGCCCAAATCGAGAACTTGAAGCATCATCTGGTGTACTCACTGTTACATGATGACCACGAAGATGTTCAACCTTAAACCCACCGTAAAAAACGGTGGACAAAAGTAAGCCGCCAGCCCAACGTTCGATTACAGGATTCTTATGAATCAATTCATGAGCGACGACTATTGCAAGGATGCCACTAATAATGCCAAGGGAAAGTAACCAACCGATACTGCCCAATAAGTTTAGTTCTTGATGGGTGAATACCCATGCTGAAAATAACAGGCATGCAAGTTGAATCGGTAAACAAAAGAGGTTAAGTACCCTATAAAAGTATTGTTTGCTCAGTTCGACCGTTTCTGTTTTTTCATCGGGATTAACTGAATCTTCCCCGAGAATAAAATCGGCAACAGGCAATACAAAGAAAAGAATGAACAATGGAAGCCAGCTAAATAAATCAATTTGATTAGATTGTTTTCCAAGCCAATAACTTAAAGGAGAGAGTGCTGGGACAAGATAGATTAATAGATAACCATACTTTTTTATCTTTAGTACTTGACTCGATGACAGACGCTCAAGCATTTTATTAGGCCTCTATTTTTTGGAAATTTGGAGATTTATCTTATAATAAAGGAAGAGAGAGTTAATGGTAAAATTAACGAATTGAGTGAATAAGCACGTTAATCGGCCAGTTTTGGAGAATTAGATGTGTCATTTAGATGGTTTTGCAGTGCCAAAGTTGAACAATATCAACCGCGTTACCCCATAATTGTTCTAGAAGAGTTGTTTCTTTTAGATTAAAAATACACAGAATTACTTTGATTTCATTTTATAAGCAATTATTCAAGGAGCAATAAATCTAATGGTCCTGTTAGTCAGTTATGTATTAATTGCCTTAGTTTTCTCTTTTCTTTGCTCCATCGCCGAAGCGGTGCTTTTGAGTGTGACGGATGCTCATATTAGGGTACTTCAACAAGAAAACTCCCCTTCAGGTGATAGTCTATATACACTAAAGTCTGATATTAATAAACCGTTGGCTGCAATTCTTTCCTTGAACACTATTGCACACACCGTAGGTGCCGTTGGCGCAGGCGCACAAGCTGCGATTGTATTTGGAGACGGATTTGTTGGAATGGCTTCAGCTATTCTGACATTGCTTATTTTAGTTTTCTCGGAAATTATCCCCAAGACTATCGGTGCAAGTTACTGGCGTAGTTTGGCTCCTGCCGTAGCTGTCGGAGTCAAGTTTACAACCTGGTTTTTGCATCCATTGGTATGGTGCTTGCAAAAAATCACCAGTGGATTGAATCAATCGGGTTCGTCTGAAAATTTTAGTCGAAAAGAATTCTCTGCAATGGCTGAAATTGGGGCTAGACAAGGAACCATTGATATAGAAGAATCTAAGATGATGCACAACTTGCTTTTGTTTGGGGAGATGAAAGTTGAGCAAGCGATGACACCAAGGACCGTAGTGTTTTATTTAAGTGCTCATCTAACCGTTGAAGAATTCTTTCACAAATATGATAAAACGCCTTTTACTCGAATTCTGGTCTATCAGGATGATGAGGAGAATATTGTTGGGTTTGTAATAAGAACTGATTTGCTGCTAGCTCAAGCGAGAGGAAACTCTAACAGCGAATTGAAAACTTACTGCAGGCCGTTACGAGCTTTGTTGCACTCATCATCTTTGTCGCATGCATTAAAAGAGATGCTTCGACTACGCGCGCAAATCGTTTTACTGGTTGATGAATATGGCACAATGCAAGGGATTATTACCATGGAAGATGTCATCGAAACAATGCTTGGATTAGAAATAATCGACGAAAAAGATACCACCGAAGACATGCAGAAATTGGCAAGAAAATTATGGCAAAAAAAAGTAAAATCTAAAGGGATAAATATTGAGGAGTAATACCTCACATGATCGGCTTAATTACAAGTATGTGGATCGCATAGAAAACACGAATTAAATTTTATTAGATTCAGACCAGATTCTTAGTTGCTCCAATATATCTAATGCTGATCTTCCGAAGGAGGTGAGTTCGTAAGTAACTGCAACAGGACGGTCACTAATCACTTTACGGATCACCATATCGCGAGATTCAAGCTCCTTTAATCGCTGATCGATCATTTTATTACTGGCCCATCTTTGAGATGATAAATGATTGATGCTGTCCATTTACCGCCAATTAACCGCATACCTTTCTCAATGGAACAGGGTTCCGCACAAGCATTCAAGGCTTTTTTTCGGCCCTTACTATCTTTTTTTACAACACTATCCACATTTTTCGTTCCACTAATTACTAGGTCACTAAAAGTATACTAATTAATTCTAGTACCTAGGTTACCACCTTATACCATTCGAAAGCGATTCACCTGACAAATTGAGTCAAAAAATGAGGAATTCAGTATGCGCAAAATACTAATTATCAACGCACACCATTATTACTCCTTTGCGGAAAGTAAGTTAAACGCTGCGTTAGTTGAGAAGGCCGAACTGCTTTTAACAGGCCAAGGGCATGAAACCAGAACGGCAAAAATTGATGATGAATGGAATGTGGAGCAAGAGCTTGAAAACCATCAATGGGCAGACGTTGTTATCCAGCAATCGCTCGTTAACTGGATGGGTGTCCCTTGGACTTTCAAAAAGTATATGGATGAAGTTTATACCGCTGGCATGGGAGACGAGTTATGTGGCGGTGATGGTTGGCACTGTGAGACGCAAAAAAGAACTATGGCGCGGGCGGAACGCTCTATGGAATAAAGTACATGTTGTCTCTCACTTTTAACGCGCCTGAAGAAGCTTTTAATGATGAAGCTGAATATTTGTTTCAGGGTAAGAGTGTTGACGATTTGTTCATTCCAATGCCTATGAATTTTCGTTTCTTTGGCATGGGACCACTCGATACGTTTGTTTGTTATGACGTCATGAAGGATGCGAATGTTGTGGAAGACTTTAAGCGATTTGAGAGACTCTTGGCATCCCAGTTTTAGTGCTATTTGATAGGGGATACTTGGTACAACTCATCACTGGCGATAGCTAAGGTGGCAATTCATTAGAAACTAATATTTTTCGCTAATATTTGAATCCATGTACTAACCAATTGACTGATACATTTGAATAGCAATAAGATTTGGCAACTATCTGAGAACTTATGATATCGTCGACTGTTTACCAATGTCTTAGTCGTTCGGTTGTTTAATATGAATAAGCACAATCGGCAAACTAGGTAGCAAGGGCCGATTGTGGTTCAGGTCAATCTCGGAGAATAACCATAAGAGATTTGTTATAGCTTATAGAAGAGTGTTCAAAATTTCCTTCCATAAAGCATCGCTTTGAGCGACACAGGCTTCATTGATATTACAATTTATAAACAGAGTAATCGCTGTATCGGTCGCTTCAATATATAGATTGTCTGTGTTGTATCCTACCTCATCACCACCATGATGATAGACGGTTACGCCGTTGATGGCTTCTTTGAACATTCCCATGCCATAATATAGGTCTTCTTGAACGAAACTTAAATTATTTTCTCCAATAAGTAATTGTCTGACATCATCACTAATAAGCAATGTATCGGTAACAATTGACCGTATCAAATGGTTGAGATCGCTGACAGATGAGACTAGCGGAGCGTCTGCGACACCGATGTTAATATAGAACGGTTTGGTATTAACTTGACCATCATCTTCATCAAAAAAATAGCCGGAAATAATATCGCCACGGTCTTTCTCTAAAGCACCGTAGTGAGTATCGGTTAAACCAAATGGTTCGAATATTTGACTTCTCATTGTTCTATAATGATGTTCACCTAAGATTTTGTCGAGGATTAGACCTGCTAACAGATACCCAGTATTTGAGTACTCAAAACCTTCTCCGGGTAAAAAGTAAGCTGGTTGATTGAGTGCAAATTTCAAAGCAAATTCATCTGTTTTTATTGATTCCGGATCCGCGACCACTGCATCAAAGAATAGCTCGGAAGTTTCGTCATCAAGATAATCGTGTACTCCAGCGGTATGAGTTAACAAATGTCTTAGCGTCATGTCCCTTGAATTTTCTATTTGGTCAAGCAATTCCGGTTCTAACCAAGTATCGATAGTATTGTCGATATTTAACATCCCTTGCTCAGCAAGCAGTACTGCTAGCAGTGCTGTCGCTTTTTTTCCGGCACTGCCGTTAGGCATCAGATGGTTTGTCTCCATTGATTGATTGCTTTCAATATCAGCAAGCCCAGCACTACCACTAAAATTGGTAGCTGGCCCATCGATGGCTAAGATCACACCCGGTAGTTCGTTTGTAATACTGTTGTTGAGTATTGCTTGATAATCCACGGCTTCAACAAGTGGTGGCTCAGGAGGACCTTTTTTTTTATCACTTCCGCCACAGGCGCTGAGGGTGACAATAATTACAGATGCGAAAATGCTTGGGGGTAAATTTTGTAGTAGATTCATTTTGTTCTTTCCTTAAGTTTTGGTATGAAGCTACTTTAATCAATTGTTATGGAACTTAGCGTAACAGTTTGTACGTTTTGTAACAGAGTGTATCGATATACGAATTATCAATACGTTTTTTTAACTTCTTTAACACATCGTAGAGTGTATACAACCCGATACTTGAAATATTTCTTCTGTCAATACGTTGAATAAGAGTTAATCGACATCCGGAATTTTAGAAGTTAGCTTCAGTGATTGGTAAGTTCGTTATTTATTCGAATAGAAAATTTTTCCCAAAATGAGGTGAGTCGTAATAAATTTCGAAAATTGATAAGGATATGGATAATCTAAAGATAATGGAGGACTAATGAGGCACCCCAAGCTAATTTATTCACAGTTCGTTTCTAATCGTCCGGAGCGAACGACTCTGTTTGAGCTTTGGTGCATGCTAGGTGGCGCGGTCGTGTTCTTCTATGTAGTGAGTAAAACAGGTGTTCGTTCAGCCGGTTTACCTGAACTAGAGGTCATGCTTTCTCTACTATTTCCTGCGATATTTTTCTGTTTACATTACTTGATCAAAGAAGCGCCGTGGATAAATAAGCTGCTGAAGTGTGTGGTTGTATCTTGCTTTTTATTCAGTATTTACTTGATTTTTTGCCCTTATGTTGAGCGCAGTCCAAGACCTGATTCAGATCTTGCGTTGTGTGTCTTTTGTGCAATTTCGTTGTTGTTAACGCAACATAAATGGTTGGATTACTAATCGGAAAGATCTAGTTTGTTGCCAATCGCTGTAATGTGTTTGAAGTGACTATGAAATAGGTCGATCAAGCATATTCAAATCAATCACTGTTATTTGCGATCGAACTTTACCCAGACCGAATGATGTGTAATCATATTTGATTATCACAATTTAGTAGGGGCTACCCATTAAGAGCTTTTCTGCAAAAAAACTGAGCACTCTCATTGTTATCATTTTCGCTGGTGAATTGATATTTTCATTGCCGTTTCATGTTCCTCGTTTTTTTCGACCCACTTTCCTCGATACATTTACGTTGAGTAACACTGCACTTGGCGATATTTTCGCCGTTTATGGAATCGTTGCCATGCTGTGTTACTTCCCGGGTGGAATGCTCGCTGATCGATTTCCACCGCGTAAATTAATGTCGTTCTCGCTATTTGCAACGGCTCTAGGTGGATTGTATCTTTCGACTTTTCCAACCGGAACAGAATTATATTTTTTGTTTGGTTATTGGGGATGTACCAGTATCCTGCTCTTTTGGGCAGCAATGATTAAACAAACTCGAACCTTAGCAGGTCAAGATAGTCAGGGAGTCGCGTTTGGATTATTGGATGGTGGAAGGGGGCTTGTTGCAAGTATTGTGGCCAGCATAGCAGTGGTCATTTTTGCCAGTTTTTTAGTCCAAAATAATGAGTTGAATGCTGTTACCAGTTTATCTGATTCACCGACTGAACTATTAAATAAGCAGCAAGCTATGAGAGCTGTCATTTTGTTTTACACAGGGATGACTTGTTTAGCGGCATTACTAGTTTGGTTTCTGTTGCCTAAAGAAGTTGCTCACAGGGAAGCTCGTTCAACTCAAAATCATGAGCAATTCTCTTTCGGTAAGCTGTTCGAAGTCCTTAAAGACTCGCGTATTTGGTTTCAAGGTGGGATTATAGTTTGTGCTTATTGTGGCTATAAATCACTCGACAATTATGGGATTTACGCCACTCAAATTCTAAATATGAGTCAAGTGGATGCGGCTAGCCTCACGGCGTTTGCAAGTTATGCGAGACCGGTTGCGGCATTAGCTGCGGGATTAATTGCTGATCGTTGGGCTGCTGGAAAGACAGTTATTTTCTTTTTCGCTATCTGTACAGTTGCCTTCATTATCATGTCGTTGTTGTCGTTAGAGAGTATTGCTATTGAGCTCATTATCGCTAATATTGTTCTTACGTTTGTGGGCGTATACGCTCTCAGGGGGATTTACTTCGCACTAATCGAGCAATCCAAAGTGAATCTTAAGAATACCGGTACAGCTGTTGGGCTTATATCACTGGTGGGCTATACGCCGGATATATTCTTCGCCTCTATTGCCGGTAGAATCTTGGATGCCAATCCTGGGTTCGTCGGATTTCAAAACTATTTCCTATTTTTGGCTGCTGTTTCGTTTGTGGGAATACTATTTGCCTATGCGTTTAATCGAAGTCTGAGGTCAAAAACAGTCTAACTTTCCTTTTCTGAACCTTGCTACCATTTTAGTTCTCTTCAGAATTATGTCTGCTAGGGGATAACTGAGTCATTCGATGGCAAGTTCTGTCATTTAATTCGTTAGAATGTACAAACAAAACTAATTTAAAATTAAAGAGGAAAACTGTTGACTCATCAAATAGGAATGGTTATCATTCGTAACAAGTTGAGGCGGCAAGAAAATTTATTGGATTCATTGCTGTTTCACCCCGAATTTACAATGTACCGAGTTAGTCGAATATAGGCGGGGGCGCTTTAACACCATCCACCCCTCCTAGGCGCCTCCACCTATCTTTTGACTTAGCTTATTTTGTAGATGTGATATAAATAAAATGAATATACGCATATGAAATACCTCCAATGGTGTATAGAATACATCGCAAATTGACTACCCCAATAATCCAGTATGCTATCTCAGGTCGACATCCCAATGTATAATAGACTCAATTCGATCCGAGTTTCTATTAGAAACTCCCAGAATACCTGCCAATTCCGTCTATAATGTTCATACTGACTTGAAATCCAAACTTATTAATTTTAAATACACTTAAACCCAAACTTACTTATATTGAATCAAACTATGCCTCCCGAGAATGATTATTTAAATCAAACTAAAGAATCTGTTTTGAATGGTACCAATGCCCTCTATTTAGAAGAGATGCTTGAAAATGGCCTTCAAGATAAAAATGACGCTCTAAATAGCGACACAGACTTAAAGGGCTGGGAGGAATTTCTCAGTGAACATCAGCTACTAAATAATAGTGCATTGAAAAATAAATCTCATTCGAAGATACGCGAAGAATTTATTCGATTGGCCAATCGTAAACACCTTGCTAATTCTTCAGAAAGCATTAATGAAGGTGGTGTCTCTCTTCAGGGTGCTGTCGCAAAATTAATCAATGCCTACCGTACTCATGGGCACAAGATGGCCTCCATCGACCCGTTGAACTTGAAGAAAGCCGGGCAAATATCAGAATTAACACTCGAATCATTTGGATTATCAAGCCGAGAATTACAAACTGAATACGACAGCGATTCTCTGCTTGTCGGTCGCAGTAAAGTTAAATTGAAAGAAATCGTTAAAACACTTCAAAATATCTACTGTCAATCAATAGCTGCTGAATACATGTACATTGATAACAGTGACGAAAGAGAGTGGATGAGGCAACAAATAGAAGCTCGCTCTGGCGACTATCAATTAACTCCACCAGAAAAAAGGGATTTACTGGATCGATTGACTGCCGCCGAAGGAATTGAAAAATTTCTTGCTAGCAAATATCCGGGCGTGAAACGTTTTGGACTTGAAGGGGCTGAAAGTTTAATTCCGCTGCTTGATCAAATGATACAGAAAAGTAGCAACTATGCCGTTGAGGAAATAGTTCTCGGCATGGCGCATCGTGGCAGAATTAATGTTTTAATTAATATCTTAGGGAAGAAGGTTGCGGACTTGTTGGATGAGTTTGAAGGTAAAGCCGAATACACCATGGGGTCGGGAGACGTAAAATATCATCAAGGATTCTCCAGTGATATAAAAACGGAGACTGGAGAGGTCCATTTAGCGCTGGCATTTAATCCGAGTCACCTAGAAATTGTAGCACCAGTTATTCAAGGATCAGTAAGAGCGAGGCAAGATGTTAGAAATGATACGGTCGGTGAGAAAGTACTACCGATTGTTCTTCATGGCGATGCCGCGTTTTCAGGGCAAGGGGTTGTTATGGAAACCTTTCAAATGTCCCAGACCAGGGCCTACAAAACGGGTGGCACTATTCATATAGTGATCAATAACCAAGTCGGATTTACCACCAGTAAAAAAGAAGACGCTCGTTCAACTGAATATTGTACTGATATCGCTAAGTCAATTGGCGCGCCGGTAATCCATGTCAATGGAGACGATCCTGAAGCGGTCATTTTAGTGTCACGTTTAGCAATGGACTACCGGGCCAAATTCAACAAAGATATTATAATTGATCTTGTTTGTTATCGGAGACGTGGGCACAACGAAGCCGAAGAGCCTTCCGGTACACAACCTAAAATGTATCAAGTGATCAAGAATTTACCGACCACCCTCACTAGTTATACAAAAAAACTTGTTGACGCTCAAATCGTTGATCAAGCTGAACCTCTTGCTTTAGTCAAAGATTATAGAGAGAGATTTGGTAAGGGTGAACAAGTCACATCAGTATTAAATGATGGAGTCGTTGTAGGCAAACACTTTAGTTGGTCTCGTCATATTAACGTCGACGAAAAGAATCAAGAAGTTCATCGCCATTCCCTCAATTCGCTAAAAGAATTGGCGGGACAAATAAGTCATGTGCCGGAAACTTTTACTCTTCACCGCCAAGTTAAAAAGCTTCTAAATGATTGGAGCAATATGGCAAATGAAGAGACCCCAGTTAATTGGGGATTTGCTGAGAATCTTGCGTATGCAAGTATATTGAATGCGGGATCTGCCATAAGAATTTCTGGACAAGATGTTGGAAGAGGAACTTTTTCTCACCGTCATTGTGTGTTACATGATCAAAAAATCAGTGAATCTTATATTCCGTTACAACATCTGCAAGGTGACAATGAAAAGTTTGAAGTCTATGACTCACTGTTATCTGAGCTCGCGGTACTAGGGTTTGAATATGGATATTCAACCACTAATCCAAATACGCTGGTAATTTGGGAAGCTCAGTTTGGAGATTTTGCAAACGGTGCTCAAATGATCATTGATCAGTTTATTACCAGTGGCGAGCACAAATGGGGACGGTTATCGGGGCTTACAATGCTGTTACCTCATGGTTATGAAGGGCAGGGACCAGAACATTCGTCAGCTCGATTAGAGCGTTTCTTGCAGCTTTGTGCTGAACATAATATCCAAGTATGTGTTCCGACAACACCCGCTCAAATATATCATTTGTTAAGACGTCAAATTCTTAACGATCAAAGAAAACCATTAATCGTAATGTCACCTAAGAGTTTGCTTCGGCATCAACAAGCTGTTTCAACACTAAAAGAGTTATCGGATGGTGAGTTTCAGAAAATTATTGTCGACAATAACAATTCGAACAAAGAAGATACAACTCGATTGGTTCTGTGTAGCGGACGGGTTTACTACGATTTACTTGAACAGAAAACAAATAAAGCTCTAACACATGTACAACTAATTAGAGTAGAACAGCTTTATCCGTTTCCAACGAATGAACTAACGGATGTATTGAAGTCTTTTGGAAATGCAAAAGAAGTTATTTGGTGTCAAGAGGAACCTAAGAATCAAGGCGCATGGTATAGTTCTCAACATCATTTGAGAGAGTGTGCTGATGCTTTAACTAGTCACCCTTATTTGACGTATGCGGGTCGAGAAGCTTCTGCAGCACCGGCTGCTGGCTACACTAAATTACATGAAAATCAACGCCAAGAATTTTTAAAACAAGCGCTTGAAGATACGATTTAAAGAACAAAACGAATTCAACTAATTTAAATTTAAATAAGGATTAATAATGTCCACTGAACTAAAAGCACCGGATTTTCCAGAGTCTATAGCCGATGGCGAAATCGTTGCCTGGCACAAAAGTGTCGGCGATTCGTTCGAGCAAGACGAAGTGTTAGTCGAAGTTGAAACTGACAAGGTCGTACTCGAAGTAGTCGCACCTGAGCAAGGTGTACTTTCGGAAATCATAAAACCTGAGGGTTCTACAGTTATTAGCGAAGAAATCATTGCTAAGTTGAATCTCGGAGCGACTGCGGCTGGCTCTAAACCGTCAGCGACCCCGGCAGAAAGTGACTCGGGCAAAGTCGAAAGTCCTGAAAACGAAGTTCTTAAGAATATGAGTCCTTCCATTCGAAAACTAGTCACTGAAAATGATCTCGACGTTGCATCATTGACGGCTACTGGTAAGAATGGACGTGTATTGAAAGAAGATGTAGAGAAAGCAATTGCTGCCAAATCAAAGAGTGTCAGCACTAAAAAAACAGCACCAGCTTCTTCCGCAGAAGTAGCACCGCTTTCCACAGAGCATCGCATAGAACGCCGCGAACCTATGAGTCGATTACGTTCGAAAATTGCAGAGCGGTTAGTCGATGCTCAACAACAAATGGCAATGCTAACAACATTTAACGAAATTAACATGAAGCCGATTATGGAGCTTCGCAAAAAGTACAAAGATGAATTTGAAAAGAAACATCAGACTCGATTAGGATTTATGTCCTTTTTTGTAAGAGCGTCGGTTGAAGCATTAAAGCAATACCCTGCAGTTAACGCGTCGATTGATGGGAAGGATATTTTATATCATAGCTATCAGGATATCGGTGTAGCAGTTTCTTCAAACCGAGGACTTGTGGTACCAGTATTACGCGATGTTAATGATATGAGTCTTGCCGATATCGAATCCAGTATTCGAGGGTTGGGCGAAAAAGCGTCAGCGGGTAAATTGTCGATCGAAGACTTAACCGGTGGTACATTTACTGTATCAAATGGCGGTGTTTTTGGTTCATTGTTATCAACACCGATTGTTAATCCACCGCAAACAGCAATCTTGGGTATGCATAAGATTCAAGATAGGCCGATGGCAGTCAATGGACAAGTTGAGATACTTCCTATGATGTATTTAGCGCTGTCTTATGATCATCGTTTAATCGATGGGAAGGAAGCCGTTGGATTTTTAGTGCACATTAAGCAACTGTTAGAAGAACCTGAAAGATTAATTTTAGGTCTATAAACTTTATCTACTAGCGTTAGCAAACTCTCGAAGTCGTAGAGTTTTTATCTAAACAAAAAGCCCTTATAGTCTATACAGGGGAACGGGGTAGGTAATAACGACTACCCAAAATATTCTAAATAATACGTTGCGCGTGAATCAACAGAGTTGCTGGATATTGCTGTTTACTCTAGTTGATGGTGTAAAATTTGCTTTCTCTGTACTGCGGTGGATAACCGAAAATATTGGTATGACAATCGTCGCATATAGTAATTTCTGGATACAATGAAAGCAGCTCGAAAATTCTTCCTTTGAGTTGTTTCAACACTGATTCCACATAAGAATACAAGGTAGACTTATCGTCAGTTGTTGAAAGGATATTACTGATAACTCTATGTGACTGCAAAATGACATTACCTGCAAATTCGTACTGGTAATTAGCAATTAAACTTTCTAATAAAAGATCATGTGATTTAACGATTGTATCGATAGATTCCTTTTTATCGCCCCAATTAAAATAAAGAAATCTCGATCGTTCGATGGCACGGATATACTTTTCTTTCGATTTTTCAAATTGATGTTGTTTATACAAACGACCACCATCGCTGATCAGCTTGTTCCAAATTTCCATTATGTTACCTTTTAGGAATTACATGTTACCCCAACACCT
>JAHRVB010000143.1 GCA_019090895.1 Kangiellaceae bacterium | reverse complement strand
CCTTTATGAAAACAATTCGTAAGAAATATACAGAGGAGTTCAAGCTAGAGGCTGTTGCTCTAGTTTTAGAACACGGCTATAGCTATATATTACTCAGAATATTGAGGTGATCTAGCCACCCCTTGGATTAAAACCCTTGTATAGGACTTGTCCGCTAAAGGGTAGCCACTTCAATCTGCCACTGTGATATATCGCATTGCAGAAGCGTTGAGTATTAAGGTTTCTGAGTTGTTGTTTCTAGTTTTTGAAACCTACTTCATCAAGGCGTAAGCGCAACATCTCCTCCTCTACTCAAAGTTGTTCTGTAATTCTATTTATATAGGGTCTATAGATATCTACAGTATTATGTTAATACTTCACTTGGAGTGAAATAATCAGAGAATATATAACATGGCGAATAGCAATGCATTAGTAATAAGTGATGAATCTCAGGAAAGCGTTCCTGCACCTAAAGCACTAGAGGTAATGCTCACTCATAAAGTTAATTTGGCTCAGCAGCAAAATGAAATTCCGTTCTTGAAAAGTTTGGAATTCCATAATCTTCAAGAAGACACGTTAGAAAATATAGTAATAAAAATTACGTCTGATCCACTTTTTTTGGAAGAAAAAGAATGGCATATTGACCGTGTAAATGTAGGTCAATCATTCTCTCCTAAAAGCAAAGATGTCTCACTTTCACGAAAATATCTTGCTGAGTGCCGGGAGGCTATTCGAGGAACAGTTATACTGACCGTAGAAGCAAACGGAGAGGTGTTGGATAAAATTGAACAGACTGTACTTATCCTAGCTCCAGATGAATGGGGTGGCATGGATCATTTGCCAGAACTAACAGCTGCTTTCTGCCGCCCCAACGACCCTGCGGTAGATAGAGTTTTAAAAGACGCTGCTATAATTTTGAAGAAGTCGGGCAAAGGCATTAGCCTTGATGGCTATCAAAGCAAAGACCGCAATAGTGTATATATGCAGGTTTCTGCTATATATAATGCCATTACTACGTTAGGTCTAGACTATTCCAACCCTCCTGCAAGCTTTGAATATGTTGGTCAGAAGGTTAGAATGCCGGGAAGGATTCTAGAATCTGGACTGGCTACTTGCTTTGACCTCACCTTGTTTATGGCAGCATGCCTAGAGCAGTGCGGACTAAACCCATTGCTTGTTTTCACAAAGGGGCACAGCTTTGTCGGCTGTTGGCTTATAGAAGAGGACTTCTCAACGTCTGTAGTAAGCGATCCTCAAGCTATCCGTAAGCGTCAACAATTGGGTGAGTTAACTCTAATAGAGACGACTCTTCTAACGCAATCACCAGCTCCTTCCCTAAAGACCGCTATTGAAGTTGCTCAAAACAAATTAGATGAAGAGGACTTGTTTGAATGTGCTGTTGATATTCACAGGTCAAGGATGGGGCATATAAGGCCCATAATGGATAATAACTCAGCACCGTCGGGATTGCATAACACGGTGCCAGATAACCAAGATAATTATGTTACCGCTGCAGGAACTGAAATAGAAGAGTTAGATCCAATATATGAAATAGATGTTTCAACAGAGACCTCTGAATCACTTGCTACTTCAGCACGTATCGAGCAATGGAAGCATCGCCTTCTGGATTTAACAAAGCGGAACCCTTTATTAAATTTCAAGTCGACAAAGAAAAGTCTCCCAATTTATAGTCACAACCCTGCCGAGCTTGAGGATAAGCTTGCTGCAGACCAAAAACTTAAGTTAGTTTCAATGCGGAAGCTTATGGTAGGAAGTGATCCTAGGAGCTCCGAGCTGTTTGAAGAAAGGCATAATAAGGATGCGCAAAAAGAATATGCTAAACTAGCTCTTAGCAAGAAAGATCTGCTTATAAAACTTGAGGAGGAGGAAATGGGGCTGCGTCTTGTCCACCTTTACCGAGCAGCGAGGCACGACTTAGAAGAAGGTGGAGCTAATACACTTTTTATAGCAATTGGCTTTTTGCATTGGAAAGAGTCAGAGCATTCTGAAAAAGCGTGGAAAGCTCCTTTAATACTTATCCCTGTCGTTCTAGAGCGTAAAAGTGTTCAAGCCGGGTTTAAGCTTATAATGCGTGATGATGAGCCAATATTTAACCCAACGCTGATTGAAATGCTGAGAGCTGACTATCAGCTGTCCATTCCGCTGCTAGAAGGCGAGCTTCCTAAAGATCATTCCGGACTAGATATACCAAAAATTCTACAAACTGTTAGAGCTTCAGTTAGGGATATAAAAGGTTGGGAAGTTACGGAAGAGGTGGTTCTTTCTACATTCTCCTTTTCTAAATACCTAATGTGGAAAGACCTACAAGACAACGAGGAGCTTCTCAAAGAAAACCCTGTTGTTAAGCACTTGATTGATACCCCACAAGAGCCGTATCGTGACCAAGGAAGCTTTCCTGAGGTTAGTTCATTAGATAAAAAGTACCACCCAGAAGAAACCTTTTGTCCATTATCTGCTGATGCATACCAAATGGCCGCTGTATACGCTGCGGCTGAAGGGAAGGATTTTGTTCTTGTTGGCCCTCCTGGAACAGGAAAGTCACAAACCATTACCAACATGGTTGTACAGCTAATGGCGATGGGAAAAACTGTTCTTTTTGTATCAGAAAAAATGGCAGCTCTTGATGTCGTTTACAGGAGGCTTCGTGATATAGGTTTAGCAGACTTTTGCCTGGAACTGCATTCGTCAAAAGCAAATAAAAAAGATGTTTTAATGCAGCTTGGAACGGCATGGAATTCTGCAGAAAGAGCTGTAGAGGATGCTTGGCAGAAAGAGGCTAATAAACTTGCTAACTTGCGCGACAAACTAAACGAATACCCTGAGAGACTTCACTGCACTTACCGAAATGGACTTAGCCCACATAAAGCCCTGGGTAGAATAATTGCCGATAAAAACATGCCTTTTATTTCACTAAGCTGGAAGACTACAGATGCACATTCTGAAGATGACCTAGAAAGCATTAGAGAGCTAACTAAAAGGTTAGCTGTAAGAGTAAATGAAGCCGGCGTAATAAAAGGCCACCCATTTACAGCAATAAGCAAAGGTGAGTGGTCTCCAATTTGGCAGGATACATTTCAAAAGTCGGCGCAAGAGTTGATGAGCGCCTGCCAATCTTTGAGGGCGCAACGCGATTCTCTTGTTGGAACTCTATCTCTTCCTAATACATTGTCATCTAATAAACAAATAAATGGTCTTTTATTGCTGTCAAAGCAATTATTGTCGCTCGACAAGCGCCCTATAGCATTTGCATTTTCAAGTAAGAGTGGTGATATTTGTAACGACCTAAAGAAGGCCGTCATTCATGGCCGGTCTTGGCTAGAGCAAAGCAGCCTGCTATCACAGAAGTACACAGACAATGGTGTCGGAGTAAATGACAAGGACTTGTCTGAGCAGTGGTCTGCTGCTGAGAACTCTTGGTGGTTAAAAGCTATATCTTTGAGGTACTCGGTACAAAAAGCAATGAAGGAGGCAAGTTCAAGCGCTAACAAACCAGATCCATCTTGCATACAAAGTGATTTATCGGCTATTGCGCTAATGAAGAGTGAGGCTGAATCCCTAGAAAAACTCAGTGGGGAGTGCCCAGAAATTGGCAAACTTTGGCAGGGCGTAGAAACGGACTGGACCGCAATTGAGGACATTATTGCATGGGCACGAAAGACCTCCGAAGTATTGCCACAATTAGCAGGTGATAACATAGAGTCTCTGCTTCATCTTCGTCAAAAATTACATTTATTAGTTTCAGAAGGCCAAGATTTGTTGGTCGATAATGGTACTATTAACCAGAATTTAATTATTTATATACAGGCGTTCGAACGCTACAGTAAGGCATCTGACTCTTTGAGTTCCCTTGTAACAGTCGACCTTAAGAAGGACGATAATCTTACAGGTGATGTTCTGCTGTCTATAGAAGAAACTATACAAGGTTGGCTTGATAACTTAGTAAAATTAAAGGATTGGTGTTCTTGGCGCTCACTTCGAGATGAAGCTATTTCTAAAGAGCTATTTCCTTTGATTGAAGCTATTGAGGCTGGCTCCGTCTCTGCAGATAAAATTACAAACGTTTTCGAACGTAGCTATCGCAAGTGGTGGGTAACACATATAATAAGTGGAGACCCTGTTCTTAGGGACTTCGTAGGAGCCGAGCATGAACGTTTGATTGATGATTTCAAGACTACTGACGATAGTTATACCCAGATGACACATAAATATATTCGAACTAAACTTTCAGGTGGAATGCCAGTTAGAAATAGCTCGTCTGCACAGAGTCGCGGAACTGAGTGGGGGATGTTAAATAGACAATTAGAAATGAAGCGCCCTAGTAAGTCACTGCGATCTCTCTTGAGCGAGTTACCTAACGCACTAACTAAGTTGACACCTTGCCTGCTCATGAGCCCGATGTCAATTGCCCAATATCTATCTGCTGGGGGAAGAAAATTTGATGTAGTTATATTTGATGAAGCTTCTCAAATACCAGTATGGGATGCAATTGGCGCCATTGCTCGTGGATCACAAACAATTATTGTTGGTGACCCCAAGCAGTTACCACCAACAGCCTTCTTTAACAAAAAGTCCGATGGTGATAAAAATGGTGATGACCTTATGGAGGATCTGGAAAGCATATTGGATGAATGCAAAGCCGCACGTATTCCAGAGCATCAATTAAACATGCATTACCGTAGCCGTCATGAGAGCCTTATTACATTCTCAAACCATAAATACTATGGTGGAAAGTTAGTCACGTTCCCATCACCCGTTACAAAAGATGCGGCAGTAAGTTATCACCATGTGCCAGATGGGGTATATGAAAAAGGCACTGGACGAGTAAACCGCCCTGAAGCGAGAGCCGTTGTAAAAAAAGTTGTGGAGTGGCTGACAGATACGCAATTTAACAAAAACAAGTGGACGATTGGTGTTATTACATTCAATCAGGCACAACAAAAACTAATTGAAGATTTGCTGGATATAGAGAGATGTAAGAGCCCTGAATTAGAATATCATTTTTCCGCCGAGAGAATTGAACCGGTATTTGTCAAAAATATTGAGAATGTCCAAGGAGACGAGAGGGATATTATAATATTCTCGCTAACATTTGGTCAGGATGCTGCTGGAAAACTTTCCATGAATTTCGGCCCTCTTAATAATGATGGAGGTGAGAGGCGCTTAAACGTAGCTATCACAAGGGCAAGGAATGCTTTACAAGTGTTCGGCAAGCTACAGGCGCATGATATTGACCTTTCTCGTGCTAAAGGAAAAGGTGTGGTAGACTTCAAGCACTTCCTAGAGTTCGCAGAGAGGGGGCATAAGGCTTTAGCAGAAGCTATGTCAATACCTGGCGGTGAAATGGACTCTGTATTTGAGGAACAAGTAGCTGCAGCGCTTATAGAAAAAGGCTGGACGGTTCATGCCCAAATAGGTGTTTCTGGCTACCGCATCGATCTTGCAGTTGTTCATCCAGATGCTCAGGGAAGTTATATAGCTGGCGTTGAATGTGATGGAGCAACATATCATTCTTCAGCAACAGCACGCGACAGGGATAAGCTCCGTGAGGGTGTGTTGCGAGGTTTGGGTTGGGATATATTAAGAATATGGTCAACCGACTGGTGGTATGATGCAGAGAAATGTACCAATACAATTGACGAAAAGCTTAAGAAAATCCTTTGTAACTCTCGCAGTCCAGCGAATGATGAGGCTAAAGACCTTACATTAGATAAAGAGGTTGATTATGTTGATATTGAGACGGATGCCAATATTATTCCTATCAACGATAATGCACATTCAGGAATAAGTAGCGAAGATCATCAAGAGCTTTCTATGCCTTATTATATTACAGCGAACCCGATAGAGGTTGTTGGCAAAATTAACCCCGATTATTTTCATGAAATGAGTGAGAACCACAATATCAAGAATATGATAGAGCATGTGGTTAATACAGAAGGGCCAGTTGCTTTGGATTTGCTTGCAAACAGGATTTCAAGGGCATATGGGTTTAAAAAAACAGGCAATCGTATTCTTGAGAGAGTTAGCAAGTTCACGGCAAAATTTGAATCCACCAAAGAGGATGAACAAGTGTTTATTTGGCCTGACGGAATTTCACAGGACTCTTATAAACTGTTTCGTATTACACAGAAAGACATTGCCCCAACACGGACTGCAGAACAAATTACTCTTATTGAATTGAAGTCATTAGCTGAATATATCCGCACCACAGATTTTCCTGTTGATGATACCCAGCATATAAAGCAAATGGCTGATTATCTTGGGTACAAGAGAGTAACGGAAAAAATGAAAAAAAGGTTAATGAAAGCCCTTGAGTTTAAGGTTCAATAAAAGCAGTTTCTAAAACTCTATCTTATGCCACACAAACTGATTGTTTATTTATGACTTTATTCAGTACCTCCAGACTGGAATTCTTAGAATAAGGTGATGGAAACGTTAATTGGATCTTAAAGTTGTAATGATTTAAGTCTCTTTATGGGGTGTATTCCCCACAGCTTGTTGCGGAACTAGCCATTGTCGATTTTGATGTTCATCATGATAACCGTACGCAGGAGGTTTTTGAGAAGGATGGTAGAGTTCTCTATATTTCTACCCATCAATGGCCATTTTGGCCCGGTACCGGAAGAGCAGAAGATATCGGCGTTGGCAACCTTCTTAATATTCCGCTGTTGGCTGGAATGGAAGGTATGACATACCGGAAAACTTTTGCTGAACAAGCTATCCCTACACTCCATAAACATAAACCTCAACTCATTCTGGCTTCCGCTGGGTTTGATGGCCACCGTGATGACCCACTTGCAGACCTCAAATTAGTGGAACAGGACTATCAATGGATAGGTGGGCAGTTAGTGCAAATTGCTGATCAGCATTGTGACGGCAAGGTAATTTCCTTCCTGGAAGGCGGTAATAATCTAAAAGCACTAGCAGCTAGTACAGTCAGCTACCTCAAGCCATTTATTTAATTCTAGCAGGGGTAGCGACTCAAAAGGGAGAAGGACTAACAGTTTATGGTTTAGATGATGCAGAAGCGAGGCGTATGCGTGAGGAATACAGTATTGCAGGAAGTTGTCAGATTATGTGGGAGGGACAATTAAATAGGTATCGTTACATGATATTGAAAAACTGTTGATATGCATACAATGCCACCTCAACTAGCAAAGAATCATTTTTTGCTAATTGCCAATCAAGACACTTACCGTTAGAAATATCCAGAGAATAAACTGATAAAGTGGCCTCCATTTGTTGGACGGGATTGCATATAATTATAGGTGTATTTCACAAGGGTTTTATCCCTCACACAATGTGGGCGAGACTGCCTCAAACCCTTACTCTCATTCAGGTTGTGTTTTCCATTCAATGTGCATTTATAGGTTGCTATTGTGCGTTTTGCTACTTAAGTTTCGGAGAAGAGCTTTTACTTATGAAGTAATTAGAGAAAACAGGAACACGGCTATGCTAAAAAAATGCTTAAAAGTACTATTAAAAATACTCTATTTTGTGGGTATACTTTTTACACTGG
>JAHRVB010000142.1 GCA_019090895.1 Kangiellaceae bacterium | reverse complement strand
CTGGGGTGGGTGGGTCTATCTCTCCCGATGGTAAAACGATGTTTTTTGCAAACAACTATAGGGAGCGAACCGATGAGGGATGGTCAGAGTTTAAAAGTCTTGATCCCGCATTTAAAGACATTGACATCATGCGCCTTACGACTTCGTCCAAAGGCACTTATGTTTTTGATGAGTATGCTAAAGATGGAAATTTTGTTCTTCGATATTCTCGACTGATAGATGGTGTACGTGAAACCCCGAAGCCACTTAGTAAAGAGATAAATACCGGAAAACAGAACGTCCACCCTTTCATTGCACCTGATGAGTCCTATATTTTGTGGGATAGTAAAAGAGATGATGGTTATGGTGGTAGTGATATCTACGTTAGTTTTCGGCAGGAAAACGGCTCTTGGGGAACTGCCATTAACTTAGGTGATAAGGTAAACACAAGTACCTCACAGCGTGGAGGATACGTAACGCCAGATGGAAAATATCTTTTCTTTATGAGTCCTGCTAGCACAGGAAAAGGAGATATGTTCTGGGTGGATGCGCAAATAATTGAGACACTTAGGCCCAAATGATGAAACATATAACAATCGCAGAATGAGCGACTCCGAAAGGCGGCGCACCTTCTGCGGGCGTTTAACAGCGTGAAGGAAATTGGAAGAACTGCGCTAATCAATGAAATTACGAACCCCAACAAAGTACTTAATCAGTTGTTTGTCGCTTTCAGAACAAAATCATTCAAAAGTCATAAGGACGTCAGTTATTTGAGAGCGGCTTTGCTTAAACTGGCCTCTGGTTCAATTACATTTAAGCATCAGATCAACAATAGTAACTTCAATTTGGGAGTTAAATAATTGGCTGATCTTCAAAATAAGGAATAAATTATGAGACGTGTTAGAGCTACCATTGTTCTACTGTTTTCTTCTCTAGTCATGAGTGGCGCGAGTTATAGTCAAGATGACATTTCCATCCCTGATGGTCCTTATCTCGGTCAAACACCACCTGGTTCAACACCTGAGATTTTTGCACTGGGTATTGTTAATAGAGAAGAGTCTATCGATCTGGAAGGAATGTTCGGATCTGATTTGAATACCTTTTACTTCACTAGGGAAGGTAAAGAATATACTGGAATCACTAAATTTGGTCCGTCTAAAGGGGAAACGGTTCCCTATGGGCTAGCTGTTTTTGAATATAAAAATAATAAATGGCAGCATTCGGTTGTCGCCAAGGCAGTGAGCGAACCGTCTATCTCTCCTGACGGCAATACCATCTTGTTTAAAAATCAATATATAGAACGCACCAGCGACGGTTGGTCTGAGCTGAAAAAACTCGGTGAACCGTTCGCTAGTATCGACATTATGCGGTCTGCAATTTCAGCCAACGGCACCATTTATTTTGATACCTACAACAAAGCATTAGATATTCCTCTGCGCTATTCTCGTTTGGTTAACGGTAAATATGAAACGCCAAAATCACTGGGCCCTCAGTTCGGCATCGGCAGATACAATGCCCACCCTTTCATTGCGCCGGATGAAAGCTACATTATTTTTGATAGCGTAAGAGAAGGGGGATATGGCAGATCAGATCTTTACATCAGCTTTCGAGTGGCAGATGGTTCATGGGGGCCTGCCATCAACATGGGTGACAAGATCAATTCCGCTGCCTCTGAGAAAAATCCTAGTTTGTCACCTGATGGAAAATTTATTTTCTTTGATTGGCGAATAAAACCTAGAAACGCTGATGTCACTATCTACTGGGTGGATGCACAGATTATTGAAAAGCTCCGACCCAAATAGAAAATCATTTAGTACGCAGTTTTGGCGAAGGATGTATGAGGCCATGTCTTTAATTGGCGCTTTTTGTTTTGGCGTCAATTAAGCTAAACCCCAGCAGTTGGCTGGTGAGCTTGGCGAACTCTAACATTATGCAAAAAAACAATTGCTCCTTCATTGCTGACTACCAATCTTTGGATGTTTGTTCAGATTATTTTTGCCCCTGACTATCGCTGTTTGGGGGCATTCTTCACCCACAACCTAACCAATGGCTTAAACCTAAATTGTTCCTTTCATTGCTTCAACAATATGTTTATATTGTGGCTGCCCCTGATTAATATCGATTCCGTATTCTGGAGAACGACGTTTATATCGGTGAGAGAATAGCTATAATAACGCCGTCTATTTCTCATCAACTGAAAATCAATTTACAACAAGTCTTGGTTAATTAGATGAAAAGCTGGAAACAAGTCCCCAAAATTGACAGTGTGTCTAAGTATGTTGAATGCTATTGGTATTTAGAAAAAGAATCCCATGACCAGAGCCATACCTCACCAAAGTTAAATCCTGATCCGTCTTGCCATCTAATAATTTCCAATAGCAATTTTACTCATCGATATGACTGTGACATCGAATCTCAATCTATTCAAGGGAATCATTGGCTCTTTCCCCATCGAAAAACGTTCGCTATGGATCACTCTTCTCCATTTACAATTATTGGGATAAAATTCCGAATAGGGGCGCTGTATTCTTCAAAACGTCCTAATCTTGCTGTAGCTCTAGATAAGGTCGAGTCTGTTTGTAGTAGTCAGCTACTCGGAAGAAAACTAATTGAAGCAAACCAATTGTTGACGAATACTCTTGAAAATAAAGAAGAAATAGGTGATGCACTTGATGAGCTGTTATCAGAGTGGATGTTGAAGTTTGTCGAAGATAAAAATAGCAAGATAGTTCGGAGAGTTTTACCACTGCTAGAAAATACAAGCATCACTGAAATTGGAGGAATGCTGCATTGTTCACAACGTACAATTGAGCGCAGTTTTTTGAAAGTGACAGGACTAACAATGAAACAATGTCAGTCAATGATTCGCTTAGAAGAAATTCTTAACTATTTGTATCAACGTGATATTGGAAACATAGACTGGAGTCACGTCGCCAGCCTGTATAACTTTAGTGACCAACCTCATTTAATACGTCACCTTAAAAATTCCATTGGCAGCACGCCCGCTGAGTATGTGCGAAATAGAGACCTGACTATCGATATTTACGGAGATTTCGAGTTCAATTAAAAACTGTCGTTTTTGTTCAATCAATGTTGATAAAGATTCCCTAGAATGACCTTATTTCGAACAACGGAATTATGAAACAAAATGAAAATTCGTCAGTATACAGATTCAGACCTCGGTGCAGTCCTTGATTCATGGGAAGTTGCAACACGTTTAGCTCATAAATTTATGACCGACAAATTTATCGAACAAGAACGAAGAAATGTCGCTGAAATCTACATGCCAAATACCGATACGTGGGTTGTCGAAATAGATGGAAAGGTTCAAGGATTTATCGCACTGATGGGCAATGAAGTGGGGGCAATATTTCTTCAACCTTATTGCCACGGTAAGGGAATAGGGAAAAAGCTAATGGATAAGGCACAAAGTTTACATGGCGATCTTGAGGTGGAAGTCTTCAAAGAAAATTCGATTGGGCGAGAATTTTATTCTAGATACGGCTTTAAGCAGATTGAAGAGAAACTGCACGAGCCTACAGGGCAGCAAGTTCTGCGTCTTAGATTTACTATGAATTAGTAGCAGTATTTCGGTTCCTAATTTATGCTAGCTATTCTTCATCACTTCAATTATTGCTGATAGGATTCATTCTTCACCCATAACCCACAAAAACGTTTACCTCATAAATGTTCGACCGGCGAGTGCTTTGATTGCAAGAAATAAAATACCGGACCAAAAAGGGGAATGATTCTGAATCACCTTGTTTGAGTCTGGTTGATATAAATATCAATAATCGTTTTATGGTATTGCGGCGAAAAACTAATGTCTGTATTGTCACCGTCACTAATTAGCGTTTTCGTAAAGTTCACAAAGGGGATGTGGTCGTCGTTTGAAATTTAGACTGGCCTGGGTGCTCCTTAAAGCGCTTGACTTGGTGAACACATTTAAGGAAAAAGGAGTTGGATTGAAAAGCCTTCAGGACCCGATTAACACAACGCGCGCACAAGCTGGCTTGTCTGCTGCGACTGCTCGCGATCGCACCGATGGTTGGTTAAAAGGCTTAAGTAAAACCGCTCAGGAAAAATCGTTAACTGCTGAATGGGTTAGTCTTCGTTGATAATTATAGATGCATTTTTGCGCTTCTCCGGCCTAGGCTTATTGCTGTTCACATCAATCTTAATATTAAGAGATGTTCGGCAATCGAATAGTGCACTTTTTCTGTTGCTCGCAAATGTGAGTACGGCCAGCCATCTTTTAGGATTTACACCGGAACTCTTCAACTTACCTGATTCAGTTAGATTGCTTTTCAGGTTTTTGGACATTTTTCAAATGTTCTTCCTTTGGTTGTTAGCTCTATCCTTATTTGAAAAGGACTTTAGGTTAAGGTTCTGGCATGTCATCGTAGGCATCATCTACAGCACCCCTATTTTTATGGAGCGGCTAGTTCTGTCTGGTTTTATCGACAGCCTCCCTTCTTGGTGGGCAATATTAGTGAACGGCTTACACATTCTTTTGGTCATTCACATGCTCATAACTACCCTAATGGGACGGACAGATGATCTCGTAGAAAAGCGTAGAAAATCGCGAATCTACTTGGTGTTAATGGTGGCTTTTTCCGCTATTTCAGCGACTATATTGGGGTCTATTTTTTTTAGCCAATACCAACCAACCGTTCATGTAATGAGCATTTGGCCCGCTATTGTATGGATTAGTTTTTGGGTTTCAAGTATCAATGAGGATGCCTTTAGATTTGGCCATACAAAAGTTGAGCTGTCAGACTCTTTAAGTTCTCGCGATTTGGAGTTACAAAATCGATTGAACAAAGAAGTCATAGAAAACCAGTGCTTTCTTGAAAATAACTTATCGATTGAGTTATTAGCTAAGAGGCTGGGCGTAAGCGCCTATCGTTTACGAGGCTTCATAAACAAAACGCTTGGACACACTAATTTCAGCACCTATATTAATACCTATAGAATCGAACTCATAAAACAGACACTGTCAAACCCTGATAACAGACATATTCCAATCCTGACTATTGCCATGAATCATGGCTTTAATTCCATATCACCATTTAATCGAGCATTCAAACAATCGGAAAGTATGACACCTAAAGAATTTCGCCACAATTTGGCAACACAAACCTTATAAAACAACGTTGCCCCAGTTTCGACCAGACTATTCCCAGTTTCGACCAGATCGATTTTTCTAATGAATTTAGAATGTTGGCTTTAAACAAGAGGCGACACCTAATGAAATTGAAGTTAGTAAAAAAATGGCTTTTCCGTGTAATTCTTGCTCAAATTGCTTTGTCTATTCCAGTTTTTATTTGGTTTGATTATCAAATTGACGACATGTGGGGAGCTCACACTGTGGTTGTTGATCATACTAAGTTCAATATTGCTCAGGAACTCATAGCAATCGAAAATGTAAACGTGCTTTCGGCTGATGGCACCGCGATGCTCGCTGACAAAACAGTCATTATTGACCGAGGAAAAATTCAATCTATCAGCTCCAGTATCTCACCACCCGCTAACGCATTGCTCGTCGATGGCCAAGGAAAATATCTCATACCAGGTCTAATCGACTCTCATGTACATCTTTGGCAGAGCCCGAATGATTTATTGCTGTATCTCGCAAATGGAGTGACTCAGGTGCGTGAACTAAATGGAAGCGAAGACCATTTACAGTGGAGAGAAGAAATCGAAAATGGTCGAATGGGGCCCCGGTTGTTCGTCGCGTCAAGTAGGATAAACAGTAATGGTCGTTTAAAAGGTTGGTTCGATAGTTGGACTGCTAAAACAACAAATATTGACGCACCTGAGGGTGCTGAAACTGTTGTAAAGTCATTCTCGAGTAATCAGTTCGATGCAGTTAAGGTCTACAGTTATCTTAGCAAAGAAGATTTTTTCGCTGTGAATAAGGCAGCCGAAAAATTGAACATTCCAATATTAGGCCATATCCCCATGTCAGTAAAACTTGAGGACATTTGGAATTCTAGCCTGAAAGAGTTGGCGCATATTGAGGAATTTGTTAAAGCCCTCGATAGGGAGTTTGGTGGCTACAACTCAAGTAATACGGAACAGTTTCTTCAGTTTGTACAAACACGCGGTGGCGATGTTGCCAACAATCTTAAGAAAAACAATATGGCGGTTGTCACTACATTGTGGTTGATGGAGAGTTTCGCCAAACAAAGGCACGATATTCATACGGGATTGAGCGAGGTTGAATTGGCTTACGTTAACCCGGGAATAACCGAGCTATCTCCGATAGCATCAAAAGTAATGGGGTGGCTTCCTAATTCAAATATATACCGTATAAGCCATGACCATCCTAATGATGTACTAGAAGGTGATAAGAACTATTGGAATACTTATGCCAAAGCCAATCAAATACTATTGCAGGCTATGCTCCAAAAGGGAGTTGTTGTTTTGGCTGGTACTGATGCCAATGTACCCATCGCAGTACCTGGCTTTTCGATGCACGATGAATTGATGTCTCTAACTAATGCCGGAATGTCACCATCTCAAGCTTTGTTAACGGCGACTGCTGCTCCGGCTAATTGGATGAAAATTAAGTCGGGGAAAATTGCTGAGGGCTATAATGCTGACTTAGTATTACTAGACGCTAATCCGCTAATCCGCTAATCGATATTAAACACACGAAAGCTATCCACTCGGTAATAAGCAATGGGCGCTTAATTCCTCATAATAAATTAAATGAGATGTTAGTTGAAGTAACAGAGGCAAACAACAAAAGCCGAAAAAGTGATATTGCTCGATATCGGTAAAAAATATCCTAAGACTAACGGAGTGTCATGGTGACTGCCCTTGCTCGGAAATAAAAGGTGAGAATAATAAGTGACAGTCATTAATTAGCTTGCTGTGCGACGGGATATAAAGTAAAAAACCGCAATTGAATCGCGAAGGTATGTACAATATCTCGTACTTTTTCGCGTTTAACGACGGTTTTTAGGATAAAAAACCAAGCGCTTGCTTGGTTTCTTCTTTGTCGATCTTTGTTGTGAGGAGACTCTAGTAAAGAGCTTTAATTCTCGCGGTAAAGTCAGATGCAGATCGGGTCATGCTATGGCCAGACTTAATCGTTATTGCGGTCGAGCCATCTTTTATTTCTGCTAAAGAGAACGCAGATCTATAGTCGTTATATTTTGGTTGTGAATCAACATAAATGACTGAAACATTGGCGATCTCTTCTTTGTAGTCGGGATCGTCATTGCATATTTTGGCCATGGACTCTAGTGATGCTACGGTTCTTTGCCCTGCGTGGCTTAAAACCCACACTAGCTTTTCGTTGCGTTTTTTAAGCTCTGCAGCGTTTGAACTAAACATGGTTTTGAATTGATCCCAGTTGACGGTTACCGCTAAGGTTTTGTTACCACAAGCAGCCTGTGTGTTCGCTGCTGCTGCTGTAATTGCTGCATCGGCTGCTCGAATAGCCTTTTTGTCTTTGACACCTGCATGAGCGCCAGCGGCTACCGAAAGAGCCAAAATACTGGCTGCAATTTTAATTTTCATATTTTTCTACCTTGATAATGTTGCGTTTAAGAGAGGGTTAAAGAAATTTGAGGCCTAGCTATATTTTAAAGAGCGTTATAGATAAGTTTGTAGCTGGAATCCGGAATATTGGGCGTTTCTTGGTCTAGGGTGATCGTTAACACATTGTTTTTTATTTCAACAGAGTGGGCACCTGTGGTTTCAGCTGGAGATAATTTAATCGAGCGGATCGCGTTCACCGCGTCTTTGTAGTCGCTATCAATGGAGCATATTTTTGTGAGGGATTCCATATGTCCTTTCAGCATGCCTGGGGCGACTTTTTGATCTTTGGATTGAAATGCTTTCCAGTCAATATCAAGTGTTGTTGATTGGGCGCAGTGAGTGTTAAGAGCGTCCAAAGCTTGATACGCTGATTTCTTAGCGGAAACTTTACTTTCTTTTATATTTTGGTACTCGAGGTATTTACTCTTGCGATTACGTACTTTTTGGATATCGGCATTTTCAGCAAAAAGCACTTTCGACGGAGCGCGGTCACTCAATATAACTTCAAAATATGGAACAATTGTGCCGTGAATTAAGGTGCTTTTCATATTGTTCCTAAAGTTAACCTGCTCAGTACCAAGGAGCTGGTAATAGAAACCATCTTTTGGGTCTCTGGTATTCCATACTTTTTTATAAAGCTTGGTATTGCTGTCGATGTCGTGCTCGAAACCCTTAAAGTGAAGGTAATATTGGTTTTTAATATTGCTGGGAATTACAGTGATACTTGCGTCATATTCTGAAGCGAAACTCATATAAATTTTTGCGGCTTCATTTTTATTGGCAGCGTAACTAATAGATGTTTGGAGAAATAAGAAAAATAAAGAAATGGTTTTCAAGTGATTGCTTCCGTTTATGTATTTACTTACGCGTGATGTTCTTTACTGGCTAAAGTATGCATTGTAGATGTGAGAGACATATCTGCGTAAGTGAAACTCTTCGCTTCAGTTTGAAGGGAAATTTTATTTTTGTTTTAAGTGGCGAGACTATAAACTAATCGCATAATCTATTTTGTTAACTAGTTCCGTTAAATATTAATTACTCTTGGTTTAACTTGAGCAGCGCAGGAGGAATGTATTTATTGTCTTGCAGGAGCGGCAAGCGTAGCAGGAGCCAACTGGAAGAATAAGTCAAAAAAATAAATGACAGGCACTTTATAAAGTAATGACGCTAGTTATTAATAATGATTCTACGCTGACCGTAAAAATAATATATTCAATAAAATTTAGTTGCAGTTTCTAGTTTGTTGTTGTTTTTGAAATTAGTGTAAGACCGTATATAAATATTGACTATGGTAGAATAATTATCCTTCATAATATCTAAGAGATGAATCTTTCTATGCCTAGCATATCTATCATTGGTCCTGGAGCTATCGGTGGCACACTTGCCGGCTGGCTCTCAAAGTTTCCTACTAACGATGTATCCATTTGTGCCCGTACCCTATTTGATCAGCTAGTACTCGATACCCCATTTGGTACTATCGATTTATCGCCTGCGATATATACCAAGCCCGAAGACACACAACATGTGGATTGGGTGGTGGTGGCGACCAAGACTTATCAGGTTGAGTCTGCGATTCCATGGTTAAAGAATCTTTGCCATGAGGGAACGCGCGTGGCAGTCGTGCAAAATGGTGTAGAGCATATGAGTTGTTTAGCGGGACATTTCCCTCAACAACGTACAGTGCCGGTTGTTATCGATTGTCCTGCAATGCGTTCTGCACCGGGCCGCATCAAACAGTTAGGTCCAATTAATCTAGCATTACAAGATGACCAAAATGGACGCGATTTTGCTGATTTATTTGACGATCCTTCAATTAATATTCGTCATTTTGAAAATTGGAAAACGGCCGCGTGGAATAAGCTCTGCAACAATGCATCAGGAGCAGTATGCGCTTTGACTAATCAAGGAGCTAATATAGCAAAAGATCCTGTTGCCGCCCGCATCATGGAGAATTTAATACGGGAAGTGATTGCCGTTGGAAGGGCGGAAGGTGCTGAAATTAATGATTCAATCATAAAGGAAGTTATAACTGATCAATCATCTGCCCCTGACGGAGCTACGAATTCTATTCATGCGGATTATATAGAAAAGCGCCCAATGGAATGGTCTGCTCGTAATGGCGTGATTGCTAGGCTTGGTGAAAAGCACGGAATTTCGACGCCCTATAATAAGATGGCCGCGGATATCCTGCAGGTCATTGAAAAGTCGTTTGATTGAAGTCAGTAAGGTTGCTCAACCCCCTTGTTCGGAAGAATACGATTTGAATTTAGGCGAAAATACCGATTCGAAAAAGTCGGTTCGAAAATGTTAGTTCGAAAATAGGGGTCGGCTAAAATTAATAACCATTAAGCGTTACGAGAAATCAATGAAACACTTTTTTAAATTCGTTATGAGCTTTATTTCTGTTGCGTTGTTTAGTAACACGGTATTGTCGAATGATGAGTATGAGAATATCTGGGTCGCTGCGGGTCAAGGCGGAATTTATCACGGTCGCTTCGACCAAGCTGATGGAGAAATAATAGATTTAAAACGAGCTGCTAAAGGCAAAACAACCTATTTAGTGAAGCACCCATCACTTAATGTCTTATACGCTGTTCAACGAATTGGAGCGGGTAGCAGTATTATTTCTTATAAAATTGAAGACAACCAATTAACATTGCAAAGTCAACTAGACCAACGACCTAGCGGTGGCGCGCATATTAATATCAGTCCGAATGGTAACTTGCTTACCGTTTCGTATTACGGTGCCGGAGTCGTTGGTGTATATGGCTTAAGTACCGATGGCACAATAAGTTCTGTTTTTGATGAAGAGCAGCATCAGGGCTCAAGTGTTAATCTAGATCGGCAAACTTCCTCGCATGTCCACTGGAGTGGTTTCAGTCCGGATTCTAAAACGCTCTATGTCACTGATTTAGGTACTGATCATCTTTGGGTGTATAAAGTAAACACCAATGGCCTAGCACTAATTGATAAGGTTAAATCGGCGCCCGGTGCCGGTCCGCGTCATATTGCTTTTCACCCATCGCAAAAATTTGCGTATGTGTCTGACGAATTGCACCTGACGGTTTCAATTTACAGACAGGATGTTAAAACCGCAAAACTTAAATTGATTCAAATCGTAAAAGCGACCCCCGGATCAGAAAAAGAAAGTTGGTCCAGTTTGTCAGATATTAAAGTGCATCCTAGCGGAAAGTTTTTGTATGTGGTTAGTCGAGGCTATGATCGCGTGGCGGTATTTAAAATTGACCAGAATACTGGTGCTATTTCGCCAGTGGAAACCGAGCCTATTCGCGGTTCAATTTCTCGAAATATTGATTTTTCAGCGAGCGGTGAATGGGCATTTGTGGTTGGCCGTATGAGTAATACACTAGCAGTTTTTAGGCTAGATAAAAATACCGGTGAGTTAGCTTATAACCATCAACTCTATTCAATACCTAGTCCTTATAGCATTGTAGTGGACTAATTCTAACAAATTATAATCTATCAGCTAGAGAGAGTTTTACCTCTCTCAACTATCAAATCACTCTATCGAATCAGATTTAACAATTCTGCTGAGGTATCCACATTACAATAGCCAAAACTCAATGCAGACATATACGCACTATGCACCTGTTCAGCAGGTACTTTGATACCATTAAACTCTAGGTCGAGGGTTGCACAAGCATCGTGAGCAACATGGCATTCATATCCAAGGTCAACGGCAGCGCGAGTTGCTGCATCGATGCACATGTGGCTCATAGCGCCAACGATAACCAGTTTTTCGACATTGAGTTGCTGCAACACACTATGCAAATCTGTATCACGGAAACTATTGATTTGATGCTTCAGTATAACGGGCTCATCTTCGATAGGGGCGACACTGGTATGAATTTTTGCGCCCTCGGACTCAGGCAAAAAGAACGGTGCTTCCGTGGAAGGAAACTCATGACGAACATGGATAACGGACAGCCCTTGTTTACGAAATTCAGCTAACAGTGTTGACGCATTAGATGCTGCCGCTTCAGTACCCGATAAAGCCCATTTTGCTCCTGAGTAGCTAGGATAATAGTCATTTTGAAAATCAATTAGTAACAAAGCTGTTTTAGACATAATAATTTCTCTTGTGTTGTTTAGTTGTTTTGTTAGGTTATTATGCAAGACAACATTTGTTCATACAGGTGGCAAAACCGCCACAAGCCAATCCGAAAATGACAAAAAGCCTTCGTATCATCATCATTGACTACCCCAACGCGCTGCAAAGTGCAGTGCAGGGGTTAAAGGAACTATTTTTTATAGCAAATCAGATTATTAAGGAAGACGGGATCGTTCGAAAAGATCCGGTTGCTCGAAAAGACCTGATTGCTAGAGAAGATAGGATTTCTCGAAATGATCAAGTCGATATGCAATTTACAGTAGAGGTTTTGCAGCCTGAAGATGTTCTAAATAGCGGTAGTCGAAGTGATCTTATTATTCTTCCTCCTAATTTAACAGGCAATTATTTCAATAAACCCTCTGAGGAATTACTAGCGTTTCTCAGCAAGTCTCATCAACATGGCTCGATATTATGTTCAGCGTGTGCGGGCGCATTCATAATCGCTAAAACAGGGTTACTCGATGACCGGTTAGCGACAACACACTGGCAACTCGCCAATCAGTTTAATCAACAATTTCCCAAGGTGTCGCTTCAAATTGAAAGTTTACTAATTAACGATGGTGACATAATTAGTGCGGGTGGGCTTATGTCGTGGATTGATCTCGGATTAGAAATCGTCGCGCAATTCACTCGTCCACATATAATGCGCACCCTTGGGAAATACTTGATCGTCGATACGGGCAAGAGAGAACAGCGATACTATGGCAGTTTTACCCCAATTTTCAATCATGGAAATCAATCAATATTACAAGTTCAGCACTATATACAAGCCAACTATAATCAAACACTAAATATTTCTGAGTTGGCTAATTTGACTCACATGAGTGATCGAACCTTCCTACGTCAGTTCACCAGCGCCACTACATTAAAGCCGCTACTCTATATTCAAAAGGTCAGGGTACAAAAAGCTTGCGAACTTTTAGAATCTACCACTCAAAGTATCGAATTAATCGCCCTAAGCATTGGTTACGATAATGCGAGTAGTTTCCGCAAGGTTTTTGCCAAACTTATCGGATTAAGTCCATCGGCATTTAGGGCTCGATTCGTTTAAATCACTTAATCGATTTGGTGCCATATCAGACTTGTCAAATTGACGAGTGAATATGAAGCTAAAACCATAATTCGGTTGTCAGAATATACGGAATTGTAACTAATAGTATGCTAAGTATCTTTAGGTTGGGTTAGTGTTAAACTATGCCGCACACTATAAAATAATTCCGGTCTAAATATTATAATGATAAAAAAAGTACTTATCGCATTTTCGATAGTTACCCTTTTATTACTAGTAGGCTCGGTTGGCTACTTCTTTCAACTCACTGAGGGTGACACTCAAAAAGCAAAGTTAATATCAACGCAGCACTCCATGGAATCCATTTCGCTCGCACTGACCATGTTTCAATTGAGTGAAGGCCGACTACCAACAGAGGACGAAGGTATCAAGATCCTTCATAGCAAAGGAATACTCACTGATCTCGAAGTTGATTCGTGGGGGAATCCATTTGTTTATTCCATCGATACCACCGTTGAAGGCCAGTTTAAAATCGAAAGCTACGCTGCGGATAGCAAAAAAGGTGGAGACGGCAGTGCCGCTGACTTGTCCCTTGAAAAGAATGTTTTTGAATAATGAACAATAACAATCTATTCAATTTAAGCGACAACCAACGAGATCTTGAGCGTATATATGATTAGGTCAAAATTTAAATTAGACAAGAAATATTACAAGGAAGATTTAAGTCAGTGGGTAAAGAGCGTCTCAAATGGGCGAAGGTATGAGCCTTATATTAGTGCTGTACTCCTGGTTTTAGGAGTATTCTTTCTTTATCAATATCAATTGACAGTATTTTCTGTTTTTTGTTTATGCGCGGGTACTTTCGAGGGATGCTCACATTTTATTTGGCGTGCCAAATGGTTGGGCGCTCGGAAGAAAGATAAACAGTATAATCAATATATAGAACTTGAAATGGACAGTGGCAACATAATCCAAACCTCGGCAGAACCTGAAAATTCCATCGTGAAACCTATTGTGAGAATTATTGAAGCGCCAAAGGGTTTTTTCGTGTACCTAGAACAACAGCAAAGAATTTATATTCCAAAGAATTCCTTGAGCCCCTTGGGTGTACAATTCAAGCTAGAATTTCGAGATGAGCTGGAAGATCACGACAAAAGGTAGGTAATTCCAAATGATTCACTTTATATTATGTTCGCAACTGCAAAGATGTAAAAATGGGATCAGTACAACTTGAAACCCGTCTTTAGATACCTGGAATCAGTTCAACTTGGAACTTGGTTAGCTCCTTAAGTCAGCTTAAACAAGGTGTAAAAAATATGAAAAGTAATATTCCCTTTCAAGCAATTGACTGGCAAAGTCTTCCAAAGACAGAGCATTCTGGTACTACTGGAGTCGCATATTGGCAAACAATGCAATTCAATGGTTTAAGAGTCAGGTATGTGGAATACTCTAAGAATTATGAAGCTGATCATTGGTGCGAAAAAGGTCATATTGTTTATTGCTTGAAGGGGGAGGTTATAAACGAACTCAAAGATGGTACTCAAAGCACTTTGAGTGAAGGCATGTCATATATCGTTTCAGATGATCTGAGTTCTCACCGATCAATGACGAAAGAGGGCGTTCATCTACTAATAATTGATGGCGACTTCTTGAAGTTGAAATGATTAAAATGCTTTATCGCCATTCCATAAATGCGGTCAGTGTTTTGCTAAAACACAAAGCCACGTTGACGTAAGAAAAGTGCCTCGATGTAGCAGTTGTTAAAACATCGAAGCGAGAGGTTAATTATTAGGCTATTGATTCAGTGACATCTTGTGGTTCTGATGAAACAAGTTTTATTTTCATTTCTCGTCTTACTAACAAAACACTGATAATTGCTTGCACAATGGTCGTTGCTATAGACAAATACCAGACCTGCTTGATTTCAAAACCTGGTTGCTGAGTTAACCAAATGGCTGGCACAACGAATAAAATTAATCGAGACGCCATACTATAAAATGCAGGCCATGTATTACCTAATCCTTGTAGCAGACCCGAACAAGTAAAAATAATCCCCGACGGAATAAAGTTAAATGCTATTAAGCTCAAGAAACCAAGTCCGACGGCTAACACTTCCACATCGTTACTAAAGAAGGAAAGTAGCCATTCGCCGCTGAATAAGGCGACCAATGTGAGCAGAAACATCAACCCACTGATCATACCAACGGCGCTGGTGAAACACCGTTGCACTCTTTCGTATTTTTGGGCGCCAAAGTTCTGCCCGACGACAGCCGGCAGCGCAAACGCAAGAGCAAGGGCTGGAACGAAGACAGCTTGCATGACTTTCGAGCCTAAACCAAACCCTGCCTGTGCTGAGGGACCAAATCCTTGAATCAACCAATAGATGACACCCATATAGAAGAACATCAATAAGAATTCCCCACCGGCAGGAAAACCAATGGAAATAATCTTTTTCCAAAGCGTCCAATCAGGTTTGAATTGCTTGCCATCGACTTGAACGTAATCTTCAAGTTTGTGGAAGTAATACCACAGCATAAACACGGCAGCGAGTATAGCAATTGAGCTTGCGAGTCCTGCGCCAGCGACGCCCATCGGGTAACCGGTAAACCAACCCGCGATCAAAATAGGCGATAAAATGATATTGATGATGATACTTATTAGTTGAACCACCATGGTAGGTTTAACAATGCCGGTACCTCTTAGTGCAGACGAGATGGCTACTAGTGCAAACTGAAGAGCGAGGTTTGGAATAAACCAATAAAGATAGGTCTTGCCGGCTTCAATGGTCGCAGTATCATTCGAGATTGCTTGCAAATAAGTCTCTGCTAGGCCATAACCCAAGGCGAGCGTCACGAGCCCAAATAAGAACGAAAGCCCGATCGCCTGATTAAAGATTTTATTCGCATTGGCTTGATCTTTTCTGCCTACGGCGTGGGAAATTAAAGCAACGGTACCGACACCCAAAATCTGAGTAAGGCCGAGTATTAAGAAAGTCACATTACCCGCCGCATTTACTCCGGCCAATGCTGTCATTCCCAGTTGACCAACAAAATAAAGGTCAATCAAAAAATAAACGGTTTGTACAATCATCCCTATTGCGATAGGTAGCGCCATGGCAACAATGTGTCGCGGAATTGACCCGTTGGTAAGATCTTTCATTTAAATTTCCATAGTGTTTGAATCAACTGTTAATAAGAGACTTGTTTCATTTAGGGGAGAGTAACACGTTTGATTGGTGTTGCACTTGACCTATCTTGCTATTACTAGTCATATTTTTCGGACATGTGCTGATAAGAAAATGTAATGAGTTTTTCTAACACTGACATGCCGATGTCGGCGAGTTTATTAATATTTGGACAGGCATTGCCATGTTTGTGTTTTCTCAATTTTTCCAGTTGCGTTTTGTATTGATCAGAGCCACCCATTAAATAGACGCTAGTACAAGTTTTTCTTGGCGAGAAACCTGTTTTCATCCAGTCACCTTCACGACCACTGGCGTAGACATAATGAGATTGACCATTACCAATGATAGAGCTTCCCCAAAGTTTGGCTGTTGCTGAGTTATTTTGGAAAATAATGCTAACAGAATCTTTGCATCCGCCGAGCGAACTTCATGCTCTATTGAATTCACAAAAGCGAGAGGACAAGCTTGGTTCTTAGCGGTTTTAGCAGTTGCCATAGGAATTACCTGATGTCTTATACGCTTTGGCTAATTCTGTTAGTTAGAAAGATGAACCAGGTTGTTTCAAAAATTCAAGTTCGTCGACTGTTGAAACTCGATTCAAAATATCATTTCGATGAGGATAACGACCAAAACGCTCAATGATTGCCTTATGCCTTAACTCAAAATCAAGATTATCTTCTAGTCCAGCTGCTGAGAATAACATAACGGCTTGCTCATGTACGACGAGGGATTCTGAATGCATGTAGGGCATATAAAGAAACTTTCTCATTTGAATCGGAAGCTGTGCATCTAATTTCAATTCTACCGTAGTTTGCGCCAAGCTGAGAGCTAGTGGATCAGAACCAAATGCGTTTGATGAATCTCGAAATAAGTTACGAGAGAATTGGTCCAATACTATGATTTCTGCTAATCGCCCCTTGGCTGATGAGCGCCACTGGTAAAGTTCACACAATATCGCAGCATTATGAATTGTTTCAAAACGCTGACGAATTAGCTGGTCAAACTGGACATCTTTTTTGAACCATAATGCCGGTTCGATTTCTTCAAACCAAAATTCAATTATCTGGTTGGGGTTCATTGAACGATCCTCCTGATTTTCGGGCAATATTTTTCTTATCTAAATAAAGTAAAAGCGGTGGCAGCAATAAGAAGTCGACGATCAATGCAAACAACAAAGTGATTGCCATTAAAATGCCGATGGTTGCCGAGGTATTCATGTGAGATATGGCTAAAATAATAAAGCCACCGGATAGTACAATGGATGTTATCAATAGCGCGCTGCCCACCCGATTAAACGTTTCATGGACCGCATCAACGGTGGATAAACCAAGCTTTCGGGCTTGGATATATTTATATAAAAAATGAACGGTATCGTCTACGACGATACCGAGAGTCGCACACGCAACAATCGACAATGAGATATCCACGTAGCCATAACTGAGCCCCCATAATCCATAAGCCATGATTGCTGGAATAATATTAGGAATAAGGCTGATCAAACCGTATCGTACAGATTTCAAGATCAACATTAAAACCAAAGATATACCAACTAAGGCAAAAAGCGTCCCAAGCAATAAGTTGGCTATATTTCGTTGGGCAATATGAGCGAATACCATGCCAAGTCCGGTGGCTTGAGAGGCCGATAATGCCGGCGCATTTTTTAGCAGCCATTGTTGCGCTTGTGAATCCATTTCGAGTAATTCGTCAGATCCCGCATTACTCATTGATACGGAAAATCGAGTGGCGTCACGATGGATAGTGATCAAATTATCCAGACCTTGCTCGGCGGGTAAACCAAACTCATAAAACAAAAGATATTGTGCTGCTAGTTCCGATGACCTTGGTATTGTATATTCTGAGGGCTGGTCGTTACGCATCACTTGATTGAGTTCTTTCATCAACTGAGAAAATGAAGTCACTTTAATTATTTTTGTTTGTTGTAAATACCACTGTTCAAACTTATCGAGTTGGCTGAGGTATTCTGGGTCAAAAATACTTCCTCCATTTGTCGGCGCTATCGAATACTCCAGCAAGTTCACTCCCGTTAAATAACCATCGATCTTAGTGACGAGTTTAACGATGGGAAAACTATCGTCAAAATAAGTGGTCCAGTTATCGGTGAGTTTGTTACTGGGAATTGAATAGGCCAGAAACGCAACGCACCCAGAGACTATAATAATCAGCACTAAACGTTGTTTAATGACAAAATTCGAAACTAGTCGAAAGTTGAGTCTTTTCGCAATAAATCGCTGTTGTCCATCTGGAATAATCATCAGAATCGCCGGCAGCAATAGTAGACTGAACAACAGTGCAATCACAACGCCAAAAGCCACCATATTGCCCAATGCTTGATAGGGTGGTGATGAGCTAAAATTAAGCCCTAAGAACCCAATAATGGTGGTTATGCTGGTGACCAATATAGGCATAAGGTTGAGATCTAAACTGTTTCTTAACGCGATTTGTTTGTGCTGTCCTTTATCTCTATTTTGATAATAATTAGTGAGAATATGGACGCTATCGGCGACCATTATTGATAGCAATATGCTTGGAGCGAAGCCTGCTATGGGTGTTAATACTGGAGCGACCCAACCAAAAAGACCAAAAGTACAAAGTAAACACGCGGAAATCAAGGCGAAGATAGCTAGGGTGCCACTTAAACGGCCTAAGAAAATAAAAAGTCCAACGAATATAATTAAGTAGCTAATTGGCATGAGCCGAGTGAGGTCACTGGCGACCGCTCTTGCCAGCGTAGTATTAAATGCTGTGGAGCCACCATTTTCAATTTGGAATTCAGGAAAGTTTGCGCTAAAAGTCTTAGCGATGGCTTCCATTTCCTCCGTTATGACCAATGAAGCGTCTGCTTGAGATTTATCGAGTCTCAAGTTAATAACAATAACCGTTAATTTTCCATCGGCGGTGATGAGTGACTGGACTAAGCGCTTTTGTGACAGCGTCAATTCCCTTATTTTATCTATTTCAATTTGCGTTAGCTCTGCCGAATTTTCGAATAATGAACTCGAGCTTATTTCGTCATTGTCAGAGCTGGTGTGTTGATAATTAGCAATTGAAGATACTCGGTAAGCGCTGTTGACTAACCAGGCTCTTTCGGTAAGTGTTTCGATTAGGGCTAATCCGCGTTGATTAAATAGATCAGCCTCTTTTGCAGAAACTACAAAGGTCGCGGAATCAGATTTGACATAGTTGTCTTCGAAATTCTCAAAGGCGATTAGTTGCGGGTTATCATTACTGAAGTAGACTCGAAAGTCATTGCTGATCTGGAGTCTGACAATTCCTAGCGAAACGAAAATAATAAAACAGGCGAGCAAACCAATGATGGATTTGGGATGCATTAGCACCCAGTTGATAGATGAACCAAAATATTTGTTTCGAACGTTCATATTGGACTGATAAGCTTAATTCTTATGGTGTCAAAAGGAAGGTTAAACAGAATTCTACACTATTTGTCTTTTGCTTAAAGGCAAAGTTCTTATCTTTAATTATTTGTTCACAACGTTCCATCATCCGAGGTAGGTAACTATATAACAGAAAAATTTTCATAAAAGTGTAATATACTTAATCAAGGATATGCCTTTGAAACCAAAAGTTTGAAGGTTGATTGCTCATAAGATATTGAGATTGGGTACCATAAATTAAGTAAGGATAACGAATGAAGATAGTCACAAAGTTGTTACCAGTATGTTTTACTTTGGGTTTATTTAATCTGGCAGGCTGTGGTGGAAGTGGCGGTGGTGATTCAGCCGGTGGTGATGGAAGTGTCGCCCCCAGTTGGACTGTTAATGTTTTCGAACAAGAAACGCAGTTTAAGAATTTGTGCCAAACTGTAAGAACCGGCACCGACCCGTTTACCAATTCTTCTTATCCCGATCGCCAAGGCAGCACCCTTCATGAGAACCATTGGTTACGATCTTGGAGTAATAATACTTATTTGTGGTACAACGAAATTGTCGATGTGAATCCAGTCAATTACTCTGATACACAATCATACTTTGATATTTTAAGAACTGAGCAGTTATCACCTTCTGGTCAGCTTAAAGATAAATTCCATTTTACCTATCCTTACGAGCAATGGCAGCAACTCACTCAATCGGGGATTTCTGCTGGATACGGCGCTGAATGGGCCATAATACAAAGTTCACCACCTCGACGAATCCTTGTAGCGTTTACAGAGCCAAATACGCCAGCGACCCAAGCCAATCTTTCAAGAGGGGCGGAAATATTGTTCATTGATGGCGTGGATGTCGTCAATGCCGGAGACCAAGCGAGTGTCGATGTTCTCAATGCCGCATTATTCCCGTCTGATACTGGTGAGTCTCACGAATTTATTTATCAAGCCGTCGGTGAAGCGACTAATCAGACGGTGACTTTAATGTCAGCTGAGATTACTAGTTCTCCAGTGCAAAACGTTTCGACTGTCGACACGGCATCTGGAAAAGTAGGGTACATGATGTTTACCACGCATATTGCGACCGCCGAAGCACAATTAGTAGACGCATTTAATCAATTAGAGTCAGAAAATGTAACCGATTTAGTACTCGATTTAAGATACAACGGTGGTGGCCTTTTGGCTATTGCGAGCCAAGTTGGTTATATGATCGCCGGAAATGCGGCCACTAATAACAAGACATTTGATGATATTGTCTTTAATGATAAGCATACTTCAACGAATCCTGTGACAGGAAATGCCTTACAGCCAACTCCCTTTTATTCTGAAACACTTGGATTTTCGGTTGATTCTGGACAGCCGCTTCCTAGCTTAGATTTGGAGCGGGTTTTCATCTTATCCACTGACAATACTTGTTCGGCAAGTGAGGCAATCATCAATGGTTTAAGAGGCATTGATGTTGAAGTTGTGCTCATTGGTTCGACGACCTGTGGGAAACCTTATGGTTTTTATCCGACAGACAATTGCGGTACAACTTATTTTACGGTTCAGTTCAGAGGCGAAAATGATAAAGGTTTTGGCGATTATTCGGATGGGTTTTCGCCTGCGAATACTGCTGATACTGTAGGCGAAGTTGTCACAGGTTGTTCCGTCGCGGATGATTACCTGCATGATTTGGGAGATCCTGAAGAAGACCAATTTAAAGCTGCGCTGGATTACATGGTTAGTGAGGCTTGCCCAACACCTACTGCAAAAGGCGTAAGAATACAGTCTAATATTAATAAACAAAGTGCTGGATTGGAGGTTCGAGACAATCGAATCCAAACCATGCTGATGAATAGTCGGATCATCAATAGATAATTATTATGAATATGTTAGAGCGAACTACAAAGCACATCAGAGCATTCAGCGCTATAATTTTGGTTATTTCGCTACTGGGATGTCAGGGAGTCTTGCTAACTGATGCAAAACCGGCGCAATTGGCAGAATCTACCGAAACTGTGAGAGAGCAGCTAAAGAAAATCATTAGTCAAGAAACCGGGATTAGCCAAATTAGAATTTCAGATAATGCTTTGATGAATTCTAGTTTTCTAATTATTGAGCGGACAACGAGACAGACTATTTCGAATCCAGATCTAAACGGAAGAGAATTGCTGTTACCTTATCGTTTCCAGTTGTTGATTAAAGGAGAGCAATGTTTTTTAGTTATAAATGATAAGAACAAGCATTGGCTGCTAAATGGGGTTAAGTGTCTATCTATCGAATCCGCTAGTTAATTCGTTCATTGACGTCTCGTTTTTAAATATGGTGGATTCTTATATTAGGCTGTGTCGCAGGGGTTCGGAAGGAATATTAACAGGGCCTCGGCCGAATAAAGGGAATAATTTTGCGCTTATTTTCTTGGCTGTAATTTCGGAAAACGACCATAAAAGTTGCAATAGCATCAATTAATTATTAGCTGATCTATTGTCGCTTATTATGCGTCTAACTCATTGTCATATATCAAGTTATTATATCTCTAAGCGGTGATGTACGAGTTATTGAATTAACTTGTACAAAAAACTTGCTAAATCGTTAATTGTTTTATATTCCATCCTTTGGATGGCAATTTATACTTTAACTTAGTTAGACTGTTAGATTGGATAGATGTTACAAGTGATTTTTCTAATATTTATCAATTTTTGATTATTAATCGAATGTTTTATGATATTTGAGATTTCTTGATTCAGTGGAATCAATATAGAAAAATAGCGGTATTGTAAGAAAGGAGTCAAATGTATGAGGTTTATTGGGCGGAAATTGCCGCTTAAGTATATAGTTTTGGTCGCGTTCTTTTTTGGGATTTTTGCGACCGTTGGTACAAATAAATTCGTAACCTATACCAATAGCGAAACATTTTGTATTTCTTGCCATGAAATGGCCGATAATGTCTATCAGGAATTCCTAGATTCACCTCACGACGTTAATCCTTCTGGTGTAAGAGCTACTTGTGCGGACTGCCATGTCCCTCACGAGTTTGGTCCTTTGGTGATGAAAAAAATTATTGCGGTCAAAGATGTGTATCACTGGATTCTCGGTACTATGGATACGCCAGAAAAATTTGAAGAACATCGGCTAGGCATGGCAAAGGTGGTTTGGGCTTATATGAAAGAGTCTGACTCTCGTGAATGCAGAAGTTGCCACAAGGGCGAGGCTATGGATTTCGAATATCAAGATAGAAGTGCACGTCGAAAGCATCAATCGGCGAGGCAAAACGGAATGACATGCATTGATTGTCACAAGGGGATTGCTCACGAGCTTCCCGATATGGATGAAGAAGAATCTAGCGACGAGTAAATATGCTTTTTTACTGTAGTAGAAAATTTTGGGATGTTGTTTCTTTTGATACGGGTGGTGTTGAAAGAAGTTAGCAGGTACGGATTGCAACTGAGAGTAAATACCCAAATGGATAGCTATATTTGGGGGGGGGAATAATGAATAAGAATAACATCATTAAAACAATTGTTTTAGGGACTGTGTTATCAATCAGCTCGCTAGTAGCGGCGGAAATGGAAGTAACATTCGAAGACGCTGTTAAAGAATGCGATTCTTGTCATGGCAAAAATGGAAATAGTGAAGCTTCCCATATTCCAACCATCGCGGGGATTTCAGAATATTACTTCCTCGATACTATGTCTTCCTTTAAAAAAGGCGAACGTCCAGCTTCAACTCAATCAAGAGATGGATTTCCCGATACGGACATGCAAGAGTGTGCAGATAAGTTAACTGAGGATATGACAAAACAACTCGCTTCTTATTATGCAAAACAAGCCTTCATCCCGGTTATCCAAGAGTTCACCCCTGAACTAGCTAAAACTGGAAAGAAACATTTCAAAAAGTATTGTGAAAAATGTCACGAAGATAGTGGACGCTCAAAGGATGACGATGCTGGAATTCTGGCTGGACAGCATGGACAATATCTTAAGGACACACTCGAACAGATTGTTTCTGGTGAAAGAGAGGTCGGTAAGAAAATGAAGAAGAAACTGGATCGCCTAATTAAGAAATCAGGCCCGGAAAGTATCGATGCATTACTTCATTTCTTTGCTTCTCAACAAAAGTAACTGGTTATAGTTAAGGTTTTTTAGGGATTGTAGGTTTATGTGTCGTAGTAAAAGTAATTCTCGGAATCATTGGATTCCATCATTATATGCTGTTTTTCTTATGCTCTTCATCAGTGCTTGTGGAGGTGGTTCCGAAGATTCCGCACTAGTCCAAAGTGACAATGGAAATCCCACCGGATTCTCCAAATCCGATCCGGGATGCTTGACTTGTCATGAGGCGATCGAGAAATTTCATGAGCGAGTAGAAATTGCCTGTACCGACTGTCACGGTGGAGATTTTACTTCAAGCCTGCGAGATGTAGCTCATGTACAGCCTAGCAGGCCGGTTATAAATGACGCGACGGTTAAACCTCTCGATTATGACTTACCCTATGAACGTTTTGTCAATCCCTCAAACTTAAGAGTTGTAAAGGAAACTTGTGGTAATTGTCATGAACCGCACGTGGATACTGTCATGAAAAGTTTGATGGCTACTACCACTGGTCATCACTCTGGTGGTCTGTATCTAAATGGTGTTGACGAAACTAAGATACCTACTTTTGGCACTTTCGCTACAACTGACGATGACGGCGAAGTTCCAACTGAAGATGGCGCCGTTCAAAGTGTTATTGATTTAATCGATTACGATCCAGAAGCTGATCAATCCGAATTCGCTACTCATTATGCCGCGGTCCCTGCACAAGCGTGCGCTAGGTGTCATTTATGGACTCGAGGAAAAGGCTATCGCGGAGCCGAAGGAAAAGATGGTCTTTATCGGGCTGATGGGTGTGCCGCATGTCATATGCCATATTCTAATTCTGGATTATCTGAAAGTGCCGATATGAGCATTAACCATGAAGAACCTGGACACCCAAAAACTCATCGAGTTACCAGCGCAATCCCATCAGAGCAATGTATTCATTGTCATCACCGTGGCGCACGAATTGGTTTGAGTTGGCAAGGAAAATCGCAGATGCCTCCTGGGTTGCCTTCGGGGCCTGGAGTTCCTGGAACCACTGATACTCGATTTAATACTAATTATCATTATTCTGATGACGAGACTAACCCTAAAGATATTCATGGCGAAGCGGGTATGCATTGTGTTGATTGTCACACTCAAGCCGGAATCATGGGGGACGGCAATATATACGGACATATGGATCAAGCAACCAAGATCGAATGTCGTACTTGTCACGGTATGCCGAATGAAACACCGACTTTTATTGATAAAGATGGCTTAATGTTGAACAACATTGTGATCGAGGAAGATGGGACCGCTGTTTTAACGTCTAAGGTTTCTGGTAAAAAGCATATTGTGCCACAGGTGAAAAAAATAGTTGACCCGCAGTCATGCGAGTTTAATCCGTTGGCTGCTGCTGCCATGAACGATCATCACTTAAAAGAAGAAGGTGGATTAGAATGTTATGCCTGTCATTCATCTTGGATGCCAAATTGTTTTGGCTGCCATTTCGAACGTGACGAGACAAAAACAGGAATTAATCTTATCACTCGAGAAGAAGTTATTGGCAAAGCAAGCACTAACAATAAAATGTTTGTCAGTATGAAGCACTTTGCCTTAGGCCTTAACTCTCAGAGCAAAATCTCTCCTTTCATTGTAGGTTGTCATCCGATTGCAGATGTAACCGCAGCTGATGGTACAAAAAAGCTAGATTTTGTAATGCCCAAAACGAAGGTCAAAGGACTTTCTGGATTAGCCTTTAATCCAGCAAATACTCATACAACAAGAAGTACCGGTGAGGTTAGAAAATGTATCGAGTGTCATCGTTCGCCACCTGCACTTGGATTAGGATCGGGTAATTATAATTTAGGTCGAACACATGCTTATACTCTTGCTAACGATAAATTACGAGTCTATGAGCGTTGGGCCAACCCAGAAAACCCATCATTGACTCAAACGATTAGTCTCCCAGCAGACGGGAAGGCCATCGCTGTCCAAGCCAATATAGTTTCTGGACGAGCTGACTATGTTTATATTGCGACAGGAACGGCTGGTGTATCTGTTTTCGATATGCAAAATGGCATACCAGAAAATTCTGTTGCGACCATTGGCAGCGCAAATGCAATTGATGTGTTTTATGCGGCTGGATTGTTATTTGTTACAAACCTAGATGCTGGAATTAATTTATATGATGTAACCATTCCAACTCAACCCCAATTAGTTTCTTCAATTGAAGTTCCTATGGTGAAGTCAGCCAAACTTTGGGGAGTTCATTTATTCGTGGCGGCCGGTAGTAACGGTCTACAAGTACTCGATTACTCAGATTTAGCAAACCCCGCGGTAGTTGGCCAAGTGGCAAATATCAATGCTGAACAAGTGCATTTATATGCTCATTTTCAAAAAAGTAATGAGTATGCGTCGCGTGCTTATGTCGCGGATCCAACCGTGGGAATACATGTCATCGACCTGTTGCCTAATTTCGATTCACCGAGATTAGTTCAAACACTTCCTTTGTTAGGTGTCAAAGCTATTGATACTTACACTAGGTACAAATTAGCTGACGAAGATACGCCGTCTCGAGAGCATGACTATCTTTATGCCGTCGCCGGAAGTTCAGGTTTACATATTTTCGACATTGCTGCACCGGATGCAATCGAAAGCATTGCTCAGCTTGAACTTAATGGCGGTATTGCAAACGATATAGATGTGTTTAGTCACCCTGCACCTCCGGGAGTAAATGATTTTGCATTTATCGCAAGTGATAGCCGTGGTTTACAAGTGGTAAATGTCAATGACCCTTATCAACCGGTTTTGATAGGTCCTGTGGAAGCACTATCAACGAGTAAAGTTCATGTTGATGTGCAACAGCTTGATCGGTTTATGGACGAGCTAGGCAGAGAGCTGAAAGAGAATTCGCATCCTGGTGCAAGACCTCTTAATAGGGAAGAACTAGTTAAAATGTTGAAGGCGGATCTCAGTGTTAATAAAAAATAAAAAATCTCGACATCGTAGCCAACAATCCAAAATGAATAAGAACACATTGGCAGTTTTCTTTGTATTGCTAATGAGTGCTATATTTTCTTTGAAGATTAGTGCGGCGACAGACTCTGAAGAGTTGGCCAAGGCTCATCAAGCTTATACGGCAAAAGGTGCAGATACATGCTTGAGTTGTCACGATGAGGACAATGAATATCCAGTTATGCCTATCTTTAAAGGGCCTCATGGGCAACCTTTTGGTGAAAAGGCCCCTTTCAACAATTTGCAATGTGAGTCTTGTCACGGTCCCGGACAAGCCCATGCTAAAAAGGCAAAACGGTCAGATGATGTAGCTGGGACAATTATACATTTTGGTAAAAATTCGACCACCAGTATCGAACTTCAAAATGAGAAATGTATCGATTGTCATCAAGATACTGAGCGAGGTCATTGGCCCGGCAGTGCCCATCAGCAAGAAGATCTAACCTGTGTCAGCTGCCATCAAATTCATGTCGCTAAAGATCCTGTCATGCAGCCGACGACTCAGACAAAGGTTTGTCTAAGCTGCCATACAAGACAGCGAGCAGAACTTCACAAAAGAAGCGTTCATTCTATGCAATATGACCAATTGCAGTGCAGTAGTTGTCATCAACCTCACGGCTCGACTTCTGATAAACTTTTGGTCAAATCAAATCTAAACGAAACTTGTTATTCCTGCCACGCAGAAAAAAGGGGGCCTTTCTTGTGGCAGCACGCGCCTGTTGATGAAGACTGCGGGTTGTGTCATGTTCCACACGGAAGCAATCAAGTTGCCTTGTTAAAGAAACGGACCCAGTTGTTATGTCGAGAGTGTCATTCACCCGCAGGCCACCCTAGCTTGTCTCCCAGTGCAACTTCTCTACCTGGTGGAAGACATAGTGGAATAGGTAAATTTGTAGTCGGTAAAAATTGCCTAAACTGTCATTCTCAGATTCATGGTTCTAACCATCCGTCTGGCGCGAAATTAACACGGTAAATTAGGAATGAAATATTATAAAATAAAGCGACAGGTTGTTGCGATCGCACTCGTATGTGGGCTACCGGGTTTAGTTCATGCCAATGCAGAAGACACTTCTATCCAAATGGAAAAATGGAAATGTAAGTGGTGTGAATTTGATGAGGCCTATGGCGTCAACTGGAATGTTGAGTTAGGACTTGGAAATCTTTCAGAAGAAAGTAACTATTTCATGCAAAATAGTGGTTTGAGCAACGACGGTTCGTTTGGAATAGCTAACTTCAGTGGCCAGTCTCTTGATGAGGAAGGTTACTTTTGGCAAGTGAAAGGGGAATCACTAGCGAGCAATAATCGAGCTTTGAGTTTTGCAAGCGGTGTGATGGGAAGTTATCGTCTTGATTTGGGTTATAAAGAGCAGAGTCGTTGGAATAGCAGAGTCGAGTCGCCGTTTATAGAGACTGGAAGCCAGAGTTTGAATCTGCCTCCGCAGTGGGTTTTCGGTTTTCAAGTGGAAGATTTGACACTATTACCAGAGAGTTTGATAGAATATAAGCTTGGTTCGAAACGTAAAACAGCGAGTATCGGTTTTGAATGGCAAGCGCAAAATGATTTACCTAAATTTAATTTAAGCTATAGCAAACAAAACAAGAAAGGTACCAGAAGTGTTGGTGCTGCAATCGGAATCGATAACGCATTCGACGTTAACAGTTCTATTTTACCTCTTTCCTTTGATTACGATACTCAACAGGTTGATGCACAGTTGAGTTATCATATTCCTGGTTGGCAATTACAAGCAGGCCTGTATAGTTCCTTTTTCTCCGATAACAGTAGTAGAGTACGTTGGCAAAATCCGTTCTCTAATGGAGTAGATGGGTGGGGAGAGTTCGGAGCTGCGCCAGACAACCATTTTGAACAAATTTATTTTTCTGTAAGTCATCAATACTCAACTGATACTACGATTACTGGCCACATGGCTTATGGACAGATGAGACAAAATGAGTCTTTTTCTGATTTCACTATCAATCCGGCAATTGGTACACAATTATTACCGGCGAGCTCGCTTGATGGTAAAGTGAATACTTGGACAGGAAACTTAAAATTTAATACTCGTTTTTCGAAGTCTCTTCGTTTAAATGCGAATTTACGAGTTGATGAAAAAGATAATAAAACGATCACTAATTCTTATGATTACGTGATTGCCGATACAATTGAGTCATTAGTCACTAGAACTAATATTCCATATGGCTTCTCAAAGTCACTGATATCTTCGGATCTGGAATACCGTTTTTCAAACAAAACAAAAATCATAGCGGGCTTCGATTTAGAGCAATATGATAGGACTTATCAAGTAAGAAAGAAAACTGAAGAGAGTACTTATCGAATGACTTATAAGACTTCGTTTTCTGAAAAAATTGATGCTCGAGTTAAACTTGAATCATCAGACAGAGATGGTGACGCGCGAAGATCAGTGGGCGCGGTATTAAGTACTGAAAACCTTTTGATGGAAAAGTTTAATCTTGCTGATCGACAACGAGATCATATTCAGATCGATCTGGCATATTACATATCCGATAATTTCGATATGAGTTTCTCTGCCGATTTTGGTGAGGATGATTATTCTAGTACTTCGTTGGGACTATTAGAATCCGATTTCGAGAATTACAGTTTGGATCTTTCCTGGCTTGTAAACGACTCCTTAAGTTTTTATTCATTTGCAGGTTACGAGCGATATAAGTCTTCTCAATCGGGTAGTCAGAATTTTACCACCGCCGATTGGTTTAATGATTTACTCGATACAACAATAACAACTGGCGCTGGATTTGAGTACAGTATTTGGGAAGGGGAATTGAGCCTAGGAGCTGACGTTGTTTATTCAGAGTCCGAAGAAATTAATGATCTGAATAGTGAGGTGCTATTGCTAAGTATTGAGTCGTTGCCCGAAGTGAATGTAGACATATCGAGTGTTGAATTTTATATGTCTTATCAGATCAACGAGGACACAACACTCAGTAGTCGTTTCATTCATCAATCTTACAAAGATGATTTAATTTCAGATTATGCGCTAGCTGCTGACAGCTTAGTCGATGTTCTGCTGCTAGAACAATTGGATAGTAACCAATCAGTGAATTACGTTTCTATAAGCATTGGATATAAATTCTAGCAACATTTTTATTGATAAAATTGTTCCAAATAGCCCCTAAGTATGCAGCTTGGAGGCTACTGTGGAGAATTATTTTTCTTCAGCATCCGGTACAAATACGTAACCGATACCCCAAACAGTTTGTAGATATCTTGGTTTTGCAGGGTCTTCCTCGATCATTCGCCTGAGTCTGGAGACTTGGACATCGATACTTCGCTCGAGGGCACTGTAGTCTCTGCCACGAGCTAAATTCATTAATTTGTCCCGGGACAATGGTTGGCGAGGATTGGTAACGAGTGATTTTAATACAGCAAATTCACCGCTTGTTAATGTCATTGGTTCACCATCCTTACACATTTCTCTGGTCGCCAGATTTAGAGTGAAATGTCCAAACTCGACCATTTTCTCTTCTCCACTAGGCGCGCCCGGCAATTCGCTAGTCTTACGACGTAAAACTGCTTTCACTCGTGCTAATAGCTCTCTAGGGTTGAACGGTTTGGCTAAGTAATCATCCGCTCCCAGCTCTAAACCTATAATTCGGTCAACATCATCTCCTTTGGCTGTCAGCATGATAATAGGTATATTATTATCCATTCCGCGTAAACGACGGCAAATTGAAAGCCCATCTTCACCGGGCAGCATTAGGTCGAGAATCATAAGATGGTAGTTCTCTCGTTCTAAGAATCGGTCCATTTGTTCCGAATCTGCGGCCGCTTTTACGATAAATCCTTGTTCCTTGAAATACCTTTCTAGCAAACTCCGCAAGCGAAGATCGTCGTCAACCACGAGTATTTTTTGTGTTTCTTCGCTCATTATAACTCCCCTTAAACTGAGATGTTTTTGTAGATGCAATCTTCTTAAATGATTGAAACTATATGAATAAATTCTGATTTAATTGTGCAGTGGCTATTGTGGCTTATTAAGCGTTTGAATTGCAAAGCCATTTTATTGCGTAATTGTTACAGAGTATAACCCAATAATAGCGGCCTCAAGAGTAAACTTTGAGGAATACTCCGTTCAGTAAACTAAGAAAGGAAAAGGTATCTTTATTAGTTAATTGAAATGGTAGTTAATTCTAGTCGTTGGTCATGCAATTAAAATGAGATTTGTATATAATCGCCAGCGAATTTTAACTTCGAGCTCCCGACTTTGCTCACAGTCTTAACGAATACCCTTTAGGATTCTCAATGCAAAAGATTTCTCTACAAATAGCGAAAGAACTCGCTGTCAAAGAAACCCAAGTTACAGCCGCTATTACGCTGCTCGATGAAGGTGCAAGTGTTCCATTCATTTCGCGTTATAGAAAAGAGGTGACGGGAGGACTAGATGACACCCAAATGCGAGATCTTGAAGAACGTTTGGGTTATCTAAGAGAACTTGAAGATCGCCGAGCGGTGATTCTCAAAAGTATAGAAGAGCAAGAAAAACTAACCCCAGAATTGAAGACTAGTATCATGTTAGCTGATACGAAGAGTGAGTTAGAAGATCTGTATTTGCCCTATAAGCCGAAGCGACGAACAAAAGCTCAAATTGCGCGTGAGGCTGGTTTGCAACCTTTGGCCGATGCATTACTGGGAGATCATGAATTAAATCCAGAAGAGACTGCTGCTAATTATTTGAATTCAGAAGCTAAAATTGTCACTAATAAAGACGCTTTAGATGGCGCTAAGCAGATCTTAATGGAGCAGTTTGCGGAAAGTGCGCAATTATTGTCCGAAGTACGTAGTTATTTGAAAGAAAATGCCTTTATTCGTTCTACGGTGGTCAAGGGGAAAGAAAAGGAAGGGCAGAAATTTGGAGACTATTTCGAATATTCGGAAAAATGGAATAAGATCCCATCTCATCGAGCACTGGCATTATTCCGTGGTAGAAACGAAGGAGTATTGAGTATTGAGTTAGTGGTTGATGAGAAACTACTTAAGGATAATAAAGAATCAAATTACGCTCAATATCTTATCGCGAGGCATGCGGGTATTTCATCTAAGGGACGTGCAGCGGATGATTGGTTGCAAAGTGTCGTTCTATGGACTTGGCGAGTAAAGTTACACAATTTCTTTGAGACCGAATCTTTAGGAAAACTGCGAGAGCTTGCTGAGACAAATGCAATTGGCGTTTTTGCCAGCAATCTAAGAGATTTGCTAATGGCTGCACCGGCCGGCAATTATTCAACCATGGGTTTAGACCCAGGGCTAAGGACTGGTACAAAAGCCGTTGTAGTGGACGGCACTGGGAAGTTGCTCGCCTATTCAACTATTTTCCCTCACGCACCCCAAAGACAGTGGGACCAATCGCTGGCTAAATTGGCATCACTTTGCAAACAACATAAAGTTAAATTGGTGAGTATCGGTAATGGTACCGCATCACGAGAAACTGATAATTTAGTTGCAGAATTAGAGTCAAAACACCCGGAACTTGGTTTAAAAAGAATTGTGGTGAGTGAAGCAGGCGCGTCGGTCTATTCGGCTTCAAAATTGGCAGCAGAAGAATTTCCTGACCTTGATGTAACGTATCGTGGATCGGTTTCTATCGCAAGGCGATTGCAAGATCCGCTGGCAGAATTAGTCAAAATTGAGCCCAAAGCAATAGGTGTCGGTCAATATCAACACGATGTTAGTCAAAGTCAGCTGGGAAAGACCCTCGGAAGCGTTGTAGAAGATTGCGTAAATGCAGTGGGGGTTGACCTAAACACGGCATCAGCGCCTTTATTGGCCCATATTTCGGGGCTAAACAAGACGCTTGCGCAAAACATCATAAAATATCGAGAAAATAATGGTCGTTTCGTTAATCGTAAGCAATTGAGTGATGTAGAAAGACTTGGGCCGAAAGCATTTGAACAAGCCGCAGGATTCTTACGAATCACCGATGGCGATAATGCCCTTGATCGTTCAGGTGTTCATCCAGAAACTTATCCTATCGTTGAACAAATGTTAGCCAAAATTACTGGTGGTATTGGCGATTTAATGGGGAATAGCCAAGTTCTTGGTGATATCAAGCCAAAAGAATACGTTTCCGAAACCTTTGGTTTACCAACCATAGCCGATATTTTGAAAGAGCTCGATAAGCCTGGGCGCGATCCAAGGGGGCAATTTAAGACTGCAAAATTCAAGAAGGGTGTTGAGACGTTGTCTGACCTGAAATCGAATATGGCTCTTGAGGGTACTGTTACCAATGTCACTGATTTTGGCGCATTTGTGGATGTAGGCGTACACCAAGACGGTCTCGTCCATATTTCCTTGATGAGCGATAAGTTTATTTCTAACCCGCGCGAAGTCGTTAAAACGGGAGATATTGTCAAAGTTCATGTGATTTCTGTTGACGTTACTAGGAAACGAGTCAGTTTATCGATGGTTGGTCCACGAACTGAAGAGAATGAGCCCAACAGTAAAAACTCTCATAAGGCATTGCGACCAAAGCATAGAGCGAAAAAAGAGACGCCGATTAATTCAGCTTTTGGCATGGCTTTAGCCGACGCTTTAAAGAAGAAGAACTAGCTCTGTGTTCTAAAAATTCGCAATTTGAGATAAAAAATGACGTCATTTTGTAAATAAATGTTGCAAGCTTAATATCAGTTTGTTATAAATATGTCCGCTAGCGAATAATAGAAGCCCGTAAGAACGGGACCTGCAGACTGGAAACTTTATAAGCCTCTTCATTGAGGCTTTTTTATACCTACTGATTGTGCATTATATTTGCCTAGCCAATGGGCATGTTGCTCGTTGCGACAATTGTTTTATTTATCCTTTTTCTGATAGTCTTCCTTAATCAAAATATACACCTCATTCAGGAACTATTGATGTTCGAATCCCGCGGTTTTAATCTATTTATGGCGTTTGTTTGCCACCAACTTCTCATTGCCGCCTTTTATTTTCAATATGTTGAGGGAATGGAACCTTGCCCTCTCTGTATTTTTCAACGCGTAGCTGTATTTTCACTCGGGGTTTGGTTTCTATTACATGGTCTGCATAAACCGCTGGCAGGAAGCCGATGGCATAAGCTTTACAATATTGGTGGGTTGATCACAACAATGGTAGGAGCGGGAATAGCAGGTCGTCACGCCTATTTACAAAACTTACCAGCAGACGAAGTGCCTGCTTGTGGACCTTCTCTGGATTATCTAGTTGATATGCTCCCGTTTATGGATGTGCTTGATGTGGTATTAAAAGGTTCAGGAGAATGCGCCAAAGTCAGTTGGGATCTTTTGGGGCTAAGCATGCCTGCTTGGCTACTGCTCTTCTTTGTTGCAACGATGTTACTGCTTACCTGGCGGTTGTTTAGGAACTTTAAGCCAAATCGGAGGATCTTTGGCTGAGCTGTCAGAGATAATTATTTCGACTTGTATTTCTATTAGACAGCAGCTATAGCCTACAAAGGCAGTTCTATCTGTTCATCTTGGGGACCTTGAGTAGTAGCGGAGTTGTCTATTGAGGGCAATCGTATGGTAAACCGCGAGCCTCGCCCACTTTGGGACTCTACTCGAAGTTCTCCTCCCAGTTGTTCACTAATAATGAAATAAGAAACGGAAAGGCCTAAACCTGTTCCAGTGTTTTCATCCTTGGTGGTAAAGAAAGGTTCAAATACACGCTTCCGTACTTTTTCTGGCATACCAGGACCATTGTCTATCACTTCAACTACCGCAGTCTTTCCTTCGCGCCTGAGAATAAGTTCTATAAGTGGTTCTTTGTTCTTATCAGCTTGACTAGCCAACGCCTGGGCGGCATTGACTAATAAATTAAGGAAAACTTGTTCTAACTGATTCTTTTGTGCGAAGACTTTTCCAACATTTGGTGCATAGGTTTTTCTAATCTGTATTTTTCTGAAATCGAATTGTTTCTTTTGGTTGTAGTCTTTTGCTGACAATCTAACGGCCGTATCGAGGGCAACGGTCAGATCAACATGACCAGACTGGTGTGCGATCGGCTTGGCAAAACTCAACATGTCGCCCACTATATCTGCTGCGCGTTCTCCTGAAGCCAGAATGCCATCGAGAAATGTATCAATGCTCTGTTGCTGAACATAGCTTGAAACTTGTTCAATGGTTAAATTGTTCTCACTAGCAACTTTGTGATTTCGCAGCAAATCACTGCTCAATCGTCTTTTGATATTCTGAGTACTTTGCATAATGGCGCCAAGAGGATTATTTATTTCATGGGCCATGCCAGCGGCTAATCCACCGAGGGAAAGCATCTTTTCGGTTTGAACTAACGTTGCGTCAATCTTCACTTTTTCGGTGATGTCGTCAATACGAACTACTTCGCCCATATTTTCTTCACGCGTGTTGTATATGCCGTATACCATCACTTCCAGGGTTCGCAATGATAAATTAACTTCCTGCTCCATTCGAAAGTTGATTGATTGTGTTAACAAATCGCTGGTGGATTTAGCCTGGATGATTTTGTGGTCTAACAGAGGATAGAGCTCGCCCAGAGTACTACCAACCGCTTCTTCTGGGCCGATACCTGTCATATTTTCGGCTTCTTTGTTCCACTGTAATATACAATTCTCATTATCGAGCGCAATAATGACAGAAGGCATAGAATCGATGAGCCTTGCTAAATAATTTTGTAACGCATCAAATTGCTTCTCAGCTATTTTTCTACCTTTCTTTTGTTTTTTAATCTCGCTTGAATGTTGAGCGATTCTGAGTTCAAGTAGATTTCTCGTTTTCTCGAGCGCTTCATGAGACAAATGAAGCTCTTTTTCAGCTTCTCGGCGGTGAGATATATCAGAAATGAATTCAATATAATGGGGTTGTTCTAGCCATCCCGCCATCCTTGCCCGAGACTCTATGGGGATTTTTTTACCGTTTTTAAGACGAAAAATTGTTTCATAATAGACATCTTCCCCGCTGAGCATCGATTTAACTAGCTCGGGACTGCGTTGAAGATGACAATCAATATCCAGATCTAATGTAGACATGCTGAGCAGCTCTGCTCGAGTATATTGCAATCGGTCACATGCTTTTTGGTTTACTTCTTTGATTAACCCTTGAGGAGTGCTAACAATCACCATATCAACCGCTTGATCCATGAGTAATAAGAAATCTTGGCGAGTTTCATCCCAACGGGTTGCCTGTTCCGTTTCCCAACGGAGTAAATAGAATGCAGGATAAGCGATGAAAGCCAAAGTCATACAAGCGACCCCAAGCTCCAGTGTCGCTTCATTCCAATCCAAATATCCATCTAACCAGAAATTAATACTTAGCGCACTGACTACAGGTAGTAACGCTGCGATGATGATTAGAGTCGCTGTGAACCCTTTAACAGACCAATGTTTTGCGAATTGTGTTCTGCTGAATGTGGCATTATGATTTTGGTGGGGCATTCAATGTCCGGTTGCAAAGTTAACAATGATGTTGGCTATTATTTAGTCTATACCAAAATAGCATTAATGTTCATTTTGTTGTTCCCAAAAGCAATCAATGCAAATAAATGGAGTTTTGTGTTTTTTCTGATTAGATAATGTGGTAAAAATGAATATGAATAACTAATAAAACAAATGCAGTGGGGCGGTCAAACTATGCTAAGTACTCAATCAATCGAAAATAAAGACGTAGAGCATAAGAATACGGCTGTCAGTAATTGGTTGGCAGAGCGCAGTCAAGTGATAGTAATGTACTGTCGTTTATCGGGTTTTCGTAACCAAACTAAATTACCTGAAAGCGATCAAATTAACGGTTTCTGTGATGTTCTCATCGATTATGTCTCTGCCGGTCATTTCGAAGTTTATCAGCAGATAGCAAATGACTGTGAAATAAATGGTCCATCGAGTATTCAGCTACTTAACGAACTTTATCCTGACATATCTAAAACGACAGATATAGTCGTTGATTTTAATGAAAAGTACTCTAAAATGATCGCCAATGACGGCCAAATGATGTCTAGGTTCGACGAAGACCTTTCTTTGCTCGGTGAAGCGATTGCGAAACGAGTTGATCTGGAAGATAATCTCATCGATACCTTAAAAACTAGACACTAAAACTTTCGGGCCTTTGAAATTTATTTCGGTCGGAAACTAAGTGTGGCAGTTTGTTAGAATTGCAGTAATTTTTTTTGCAGAAGGCAATAGTATGATAAGAGTAATTATTGAAAGAAATATTCGTCAAGGTAGAATTGATGATTACTTGGAACTGAGTCGACGAGCACGTAAACGAGCCAATACTATCGACGGATTTATTGCTGGCGAATTGCTGCAAGAGAAAACTAATCCAAACTTAGCAATTATAATTTCAAGCTGGGAAGACTATGAGTCCTGGAGTAATTGGGCAGAAGCGAAAGAACGACTTGAAGTGATGGAAGAAATGAAGCCATTGCTTGAAACTGAGGAAAGAGTCGTGGTACTAGAGAATAGTCATATTCTAGGTTAAATCTCAGTTGGTAGTAATCTGATAACGAGACCATCGAAAATCGCATGTTCAATGCGAAAACCTGAATCTAACTCTAACCATATATCTCACTCATTAATTCCGCTAACAATGTACTATTTTGAGTATTATTGGATTGTTTGTTCGGAGCTGCACTAATATTCTCGAAGTCAACAAAGGTCCCATCTGCTCCTGCTGCTTTCGCCGCTTTAACGAGAGGCAGGGTTAACTCGATTTTTTCTGAAGTGTGGGTAAGATCGACTAATAACGGCAAGTGACTTTTCTGTTTTAACAAGACGATTCGCGCTAGATCGATAGTAAATTCTGTTTCTTTAAATGGTGATTGCTGCTCGCGGATACAGAGTATTACTTGTAAGTTACCTTGAGACATTACAAGCTCAACCGCTTTTAGATAATCCTCTATAGTCATGCTAGAGTGGCAGGATAGAACAACCGGACAATTTAACTGACCCACAGATTTAAGTAGGTTTGTATTGAGTAAATTATCACAGCCAATGTTAGGAATTCCTCCATTATTGGCGACCAAATCTAATTCGGCTACGTTATTGACTTCAATAACAACCGATAATTTATTGGTGCTAGCAGCACGGGCAACTTGTTCTATGGAGAAACTTCTATCTTCGGTTAAATCTTGATTTTCGGAAAAACTACATCCCAATACCACGACACCAGATTCACTTGCTTGTTTGCTCTGGGAGATAATTTCAGCTTCAGTAGCAAATTTTGCAAGTTCTGCAATGACTAAAAAATGACCGTCTCCTACCTTTGCACCATCAGTTATTACAACACCGCTTCGCTCCTTTCTAGGATAAGAAGTTTGGCCAGAAGGATTAGTAGAGTCCCGACCAACGGTCAATTTGGATTGTTTTGTTTGCTTGTCTCGGGTTAATTTAGCGTTGGCGAGTTTACCTGGGGACACTTGCGTTGCTCTAATATCTTCCGTTGGATAAGTCCCGAAATTACGTAAAAACCGACACATCTTGGCCAAAGATTTAAGTGTTTCCGCTACATCCGAATTCTCGATATTTCCTTCTAGATCAATATAAAACATTTGTTCCCATGGTCTTTCTGGAATTGGCCGCGACTCTAATTTACTCAATGGAATGTTGGCTTCTTTAAACAACGTTAGAACTTCTGCCAGGGACCCAGGTTCTTGTCCGGTGCAGAGTGCGATACTCGTCTTGCTTTGTACTGCAGATGACACTGAAATCGATGAACGAGAGAGAACCAAAAATCGAGTTAAGTTTTTTCTTTGATTCGCGAGATCTTTCTTAAGCACGGTTAAACCAAAAAGTTCAGCGGCTTGTTCATTCGAAATAGCTGCGATATTTGAACGACTGTTTTTTGCGACGATTTCCAATGCGTGGGCAGTGCTTTCAGCTAAGGTTATTTTAGCAAGGGTTAATCCTGCAAGGCTGTCGCTACATTGTCGACTCGCTTGTGGATGTGCAACTATTTCTCGAATACCTTTTAGTTTGACATTAGCTTTAGAAACCAGACAATGGTCAATAGTGATTTTTTCTTCGCCCACTACACTCAAATTGGAGCTGAGTAACAGATCATAAACTTCTGTTATACCCCCTGAAGTGGTATTTTCGATTGGCATCACTCCATATTCGACTTCAGCGGACTCTACTTTATCGATTATTTCATTAAAAGAAGAACAGGCTGAATAAGTGTTTTCGCTTTGGCGGAAGAATTTTTTAGCCGCAAGATAGGAGTAGGCCCCTTTACCACCGAGTACAGCGATAGATTTTTTTTGTGGGCTGTGCAGATCTGGTGAAATAAGTGATTGTAAATAGTTTTGTTGGTGTCTGACTGAATCTTCTATGATGCTAGTAAACACTCGAGTTACAAAGTTTGATTCGAGTCCCTGAACGCTGGCTTTAATGAGCAATGATTCAAGCAAGTCCTTTTCTCGCACTTGATCTCTAAGTGGCTTTTCCATGTTCTGTTTCGCCTTGGCAACGGAAAGACTGTAGTTTCTCCGCTTTGCTAAAAGGGAAAGCAAGGTGTCATCTAATTTTGTTATTGCCTCCCGAATTCCTAAAAGGTCGTCCGGGCTATTTGCTGAGTTATCGGAGTGAGCAGGTTTTTCGGTAGTCATGGCTGCCTTCTTTGTTATCAAAAAAAAACCTCCCTAAGTGGGAGGTTTTTAGTTACTGTTGTTACGCAGTTAGCTATTACCTCTCCAATTTTGGCATGGTAAACAGCATAAAAAAACGATGATTTGTTGTTGTCTGATTCATTACAAATAACTTTACCGTTTTTGATCAGCGAGGGTCAACTTTTTTTCTTCCTAACATATAACACTAAGTTATGATCAATCAATTCAAAACCGTGTTCTTCGGCAATCTTATGCTGGAGCGATTCGATATCTTTGTTTACAAACTCAATCACTTCATTGGTATCCACACAGACCATATGGTCATGATGATGCTCGCTACTTAGTTCGAAAACCGCATGACCTTCTTCAAAATTATGTCGACAAACTAATCCAGCTGATTCAAATTGAGTTAGTACTCGATACACTGTCGCCAGACCAACGTCTTCCCCCGCAGCTAAAAGAAGCTTATAGACGTCTTCAGCACTAAGATGCCGGTCTTCAGCATTTTCTAATATACTGAGAATTTTTAGCCGTGGAAGGGTTACTTTTAGGCCGACTGCTTTGAGTTGTTGATTGCTCAATGATAGCTCCTGATCAATTTTTCGCTTTCTATTGAATTAATTTTGAATAAAGTTGACTATAGAAGGACATTATAAACTTTTTTTACCCGGTTTTACACGATTTCATATAGAATAGCCGCTATTAAAGAGTCGTCGTTCGATTACTTAGGACTGAATTTTGGTCTACAACATTTACATACGAGCATATCTTCTAGAATTGAAGATGCCTCAAACAAATTTATTTACAAGGTATTGGCATGATTAGGTTAGTTTGTTTAGTTTTTATTCTTTTGACTTCTTCCTGTGTTTACACGCTCGATATTCAGCAAGGCAATATCTTGGATCAAAAAGAAATCGATAAATTGCGGCCCGGACTGAGTAAAAATCAAGTGTTATTTGTATTGGGTGGACCTGTGGTTGACGACAGCTTTTCTGATGACCATTGGATATATTTATACAGTTATACTAACGAAAAAAGAGGCGTTGATCGTTCCAAGCGACTGGATCTTTACTTTACAGATGATAAGTTGATTAGTGCTGAAGGTGATTATGAGCTCTCTGAAGAGCTTGTAACGGAAAACGAAAATTAATCCTTATTTCTTTTATTCGGTACTTAATTGTTCGGCAAAGATTTAAAATGATCGATTGGCTCGGCTGATCAGTTGTAATCTACTGGCTAACGTCTTTACGACAATGCAATTCTTGGTAGGTTTTTTCGACATTCTTTTTAACGTCTTCATTGATTGGTAAATCCAGGTCTAAGGTACTCACCGTTTTACTCGATAATTTGATTTGGTCACTATATCGTGAACAATGCTTACACATCAGCATGTGAATCTTTCTTTTTAGCCAAGCCATGCCTGTAAGCGGGGTATCTAGGTTTTTGGATGCAAGCTCAGCCATTTGTTTACAATTTGGCAGCATTCAGCACTCTCCAGTGATTTGAAAATGGTCGATGACCTTTAAGACTTTATCCCTTGCTCTATGGAGCAAAACTCGTACATTAGAAGAACTGACTTCTAAGATGTTACATAATTCGTCCATAGACAATCCACCAGAATCCCTTAGTCTTAACGCGGCGAGCTGATTTTCGGGTAATTTCAACATACTTTTTTCTATACAGTTTTTTAATTCTTCTGCGGATAAAAGTTCTTCAGGGGTATCACCGTGCCATTGGGAGCTGGGATTTTTCCACTGAGAATTTTCTGAAAATCGCGGGTCAGTTGACCAAGAGTCTTGAATTGCTTCCAGTGATACTGAGCGATTCTCTTTCCGTCTCCTGGTTTTGGCTTCGTTAGCAACTATTCTAATTAACCAGCTTTTTAGCGAAGAGCGGCCTTCAAATTTAGGTAAGGCTTTCAAAGCTGAGACCCAAGCTTCTTGGACGACTTCATCCGCTATAATAGGTCCTGCAATCGCGTAAGCGACAGACTGCATCGAGCTATGGTACTTGTTAAAAACCTGTTCAAAAACGATTTCATTACCACCCAATAACTTTTCTAGTATCTGCTCTTCAGAAAGGGCAGTGATATCAGTCATACTATACTCCATATAGTTGAGGTACGTTTGGTCCGCACCGGAATTGTAACACAGCGAATATTATCGCAAATATACTGATAATAAGTTATCGCAGAACTATCACAATTGCCTCTATAGGTAGTAATAATTAGTAACTAAGTGTGAATAATCTTTAAGGATTTTTTGATTTGATAGACCATTTTTCACCAAATCCTGCTGAACTTTCTGTATATAAATGTCGATCGTCCGGCGAGAATTCAACCGCATAGATAATAGCTCCACTGGGTTTCCACTGGTCTCGAGTCCTTGCGTGCCAGCGTTTGATCCGTTCTCCGGAATTGATATCCCATAAACTGATATCTTTACCGGGAGCGCCTGTTGCTAGTAATTGACCCGTGTGGGAGAAGCTCGCTGATACTATGACGTACTCTCTTTCGCGCAGTTTAAGGCTAGATTTTTTTTCACCTGTAGTGAGATCCCAAATATGCGCATTGCCTTTAGTACCGGCACTAAAAGCGAGCCTTCCTTCTGCTCCCAATCTTAATTTAGTCACTCTGGTTTTGTGTTCAAATAACCTTTTTGGCTTACCTGATTTTGTATTCCATAATATGGCTCGGTAATCGGCACCCCCTGTAAATGCCCAAAGTCCATTTGCGGACAAATCGACACTCGCAACGGCTTCTTGACGATGGCCCGTGAATTCAAGTCGGCGCCCTGTGTTCATGTCTATATGAATCGCTCGACCGTCTTCTAAACCAAGCAAAACGTATCGCCCTTTGTCCGAAATGGCGACTGCTCTAATTTTTGCTGGCGCTTTCCAATAACCGTAGGCTTTCCCACTGGTGGTATTCCAAATGGTAAAATTCCGATTATCAGCTGTAATCGCTCTACTGGAATCGGGAGATATGTTTGTAGCAGTAATGTGACCATTTGGGTCATCGCCGTGGCTCCAATTAAAAAGCAGAACATTCTTCTTTAGATCCCAAAAGCCAGCTCCATGGTTGACAGAAGAGACTATCGCAAATTGAGCATCTTTCGATATGACAGCATCGAGCGAACCCACAGCAGTGTGTTTTGCTTCGGAGACAGAGCCTTCATACTGATTGCAACCTAAGAAGAAGAGCGCTAGAAGCAGTGTAAGGGTCGATTTAAAAACGATTTTTATTAACATTCGAGTATCGGGTCGCAAATAAGTAATAAATAGTAGGATAAGCGCTGTTTTTTTAGTTCTTTAGAGTATAGACTGCCAGATTATTTTTGGCATTTAATCTTGGCAAAACAGATTAAATGTTGTCATTTTGGAACGATAAACAATAAGAGGCAAATTGTGATTAATTGGGACTATAAGAAATTACTAATGGCATTGGCAACCGGAGCATTACTAACGGCTTGCCAACCGGATACTAAAGTTGAAGATGAAGGGACGTCAACGGTCACTGAACAAAAAGACGCTACTGAGCAAGTAGTGACTTCAGATATTAAAGAAGAAGATAAAGTCAGTTACGCCCTCGGCGCTAAAATGGCCAAATTTATTCGCGACGACTTAGAAAAATATAACCTTCCGAATGTGAATAAAAAAGCAATCACTGACGGGTTTAATGATGCGATGCTTAGTAATTCACAGATGAGCGAACAGGAAATCAATCAACAATTTGTCAAATTTCAGCAGGCAATTCAAGCCGCTCATCAGCAAGCACAAGCAGTAGCCAAAGCCAAAGCGGAAGAAGACGCTAAGATAATTATCGCCTCGGGCGATGCGTTCTTAGTAGAAAATGCTAAAAAAGACGGTGTTAAAACGACTGAAACAGGGATTCAATATCGAGTAATGAAAGAAGGTGAATCAGGTGCTGCCACTCCAAAAGCGACTGATAGGGTAAAAGTTCATTACCACGGCACATTTATTGACGGAAAAGTATTTGATAGTTCCGTTGACCGAAACGAACCTTCCGAATTTGGACTAAACGGTGTAATTAAAGGCTGGACTGAAGGTCTGCAATTGATGTCAATCGGAAGCAAATATCACTTTGTAATTCCTTGGGCATTAGCGTACGGTCCAAATGGACGGCCAGGAATACCTGGGCATTCTGTATTGCAATTTGAAATTGAATTATTAGAGATAAACCCTAAGAAAGAAGCCGTAAAAGAAGCGGCGGCTAAGAAATAATAAGAATAGAACTTAGCCTGAAATAGGCCATTAAAAGCCTCCTGTATTGGAGGCTTTTTTTTGTCTGAGAAATACAATACTGGAAAAATTGAACAACATTTTGTATGGTAGCTTGTAAATATAAGCATCATACTTTACTGAAGCGAATAAACTGGGAGCCAACTATGCAATATCAACCGGACAGTGAAACGGGCCGTTTTCAATCGTTTGAAGCATTTTGGCCATATTATCTGCATGAACATCGGCTAATTAATTGCAGGGCCCTTCATTATATCGGTACCGTTGGTTCGGCAGTGTTATTAGTTTATCTTGTCGGTTTACAACTATGGAGCTGGCTTCCTTTTGTATTAGTTGCGGGCTACGGACCAGCTTGGGTCGGTCATTTCTTTGTTGAGAAAAACAGACCGGCGACATTTAAGTATCCATTATGGTCTCTGATGGGAGACTATAAGATGTTCTATTTAGCGCTGCGTGGTCAACTCAGAGGAGAATTAAGTCGTTTGTTTGGAGCACAATCAAAATAATAATTATTTCGCTTATGGAATGAGCGTGTATCCATCCGATTGCAGTTGTGTTGAAGCCGTCATTGCAGACAGCGCTAGTTGAACTTGCGGTGCTAAGTCAGACTTAGTATGTTGTTTAAAATACAAACTCTGTCCGCATTGGTAGAATTTAACACCTCTCGAATGAAGCTGTTCAATGAGATCCAGAGTAGGGTTACTGCTTAGATACTGTTTGTCATATGCCTTGGAATTTAGCGCATCTCGAGTCGCACTTCCGTGAAGTACAACAGCAATATCCATGTCCTCCAGTTTTACACCGTTCATCGCATGCATATTAATATAGCGAGCGACACTTTCTATTCTTCTGTTGAGGGATGTAGTTTTTTTTGATGCTTCGGCAACATCAAAAAATACTTTATATTTGGTGTCTTGGACTAAGGGAGTATCTGTGTTTTCAATCTTAAATACCGGTCCATAGTTTTTAAAAATGGGACCTTTCATGGCTCGAAATTGGGCTTCGTGTGTTTCGGGGTCTGACGATAAAATGAGAGAGAAACACGTCGCGATTGCGATAAATACTAATCGAAATGACTGAGACATTCTAGCTCCTGGTAGAAATTTTTATAAATTCTAACGTTATAAATTCAAATCTTACTTATTGCTTCATGACTTACTTAAATTAGCGTTCAGATCGCCCGCAACCAAGATTATCAGGACCAGTATTTTCTTTCAATCCAGATTAATCCGCTTGAGATCACCATTAGGCTCCAAAATAGCCAATCACTTATAGGTAAAGATACTCCTTTTCTACTTGCTGAACTCGGGTTACGTTTAATCCGACTCTTGGTCGCTAGTAATGTAGTAAGCTGATTATCAGCTTGCCATCCATCTTCATCGTGAACATAAAACCAGAGGTTTTCTTTTATCATATTATCTTGCGATAGGCTGTTATCAAGTAACTGATGCCAACCAGATTGTTTTGGCCAAAAATCTGCGCAAAATTCACCACTTAAGAATGGATTTCGTTCGAAAGATAACACGTGCTGTGATTCATCAGCTTGCTGAAAAGAATGAGAGACTCGAAAAGTCTCTTGTTCAGTCTTAGCTTTTACTGGTGTTTTCATCGGAATATTGATACAAATTTCAGCGAGCTGATTGATGGTGAAACGCTTGGCAGGATTTCTTGCTTGTAATTGGCTACCCTGTTCTTTCCTTCCAATCTGCTCAATCAGGTGATGCCAAATGAGACTGAACTCTTGTCGTCGACCGCTGGTAACTAAACGATTGGTATCTTGAATAATGCTTAATCCTAACTTGCCAAGAGTTAATTGTGACGATGCTACAACCACTCTTCCTTGAAGATCTGTGATCAATGGAATCACAGAGGGTGGGAGACTATTGGTCGAATCAAACGGGCGCGTTGCGATAGGTAAGGTTATATTCGAAAGGTTGACAAGGTCGGTCTCACTTTTCACCAATACAATCGATGATTCGGTCTGTTGTTCTAAAGGAGAAAGAGGAAAGTCTTTAAGTAAATCGGCTAGAGATTCGTTTTTGTTGTCTACTAAATAGGAATCAACTAATACTAACAATCCGAGACCATCTCGAATAGCGTCTTTAACTGTCTTAATTTGGCCATCTGAAATCGATAGAAGTTCTCGGCCATCAATAATCAATAAGTCATATAATGATAGGCTTCTTGAACTGAGCGATGTTCCTTTGGTAGATTCGAAAATTGATAGTTCGAGGTTGGTGGAACGAGAAACGAATTTGTTTTGGCTTATTCTTGATCTCACAAATAAACTCGCACCATTTTCAGCTGACCAGTTTTGTAATTGTTTCACTTCAAATGACGGCGAAGATTGGAGGATCAATAGTTTAGCTGGAGTTGAGCGCTGAACGGATACAGGAATAGTTTCGTTCGATACTATTTTGTCTTTGCTATCAATTATTCTTATTTGGTATAAATGATTGCCAATCGTTTTTGGTGTACTGCTCATTTCAAATCTTTCGTTAGACCTAAGCGACAGCTGTTGCACCACTTGACCGATAGGATCAACTAATTCGACAGTGAATATTCCGTTACTTGAAGTCTGTAATGTCGCCTTGACAGAAAAGTGATTGCCCAGCCAGATGCTTTCTAGCCACTCGGGAGATATTAGTCCTGTTTTTAACTCTGCACTGACAAAGTTCAACCGCATATTATCGAAAGCGGCCAATTGAGTTTCTGACAAACCGTCACCAATTAATTCGATTTCAGAAGCGGGGGACTTTAGTTGTAATTGTTCGGGTTCAGTTAATATCTGGCTCGAAAACTTCAATTGGTATTGTTGACTTAGTTGTCCTAACTGACTGAGTGAAGAAACGAGTAGAAATTCGTCTTTGTCCAATTTTTTCATCACAGTTAAATCATCTTGGATTAGCAGCTTGCTAATGCGATTCGATGAATCATTATAATGAGGCTGGATGATTAGCCCCATAAACGACAAAAAGAAAACTAGATTCAAAAATAACAATCCTATTCGATGAAATTTAGACGCATCTTTCAGTCGAGTAAGGAGTTTGTAGACGGAGAGTACTAACGCCAACAATATGAATAGCATGCTACTGAATAGCAAAGGGAAGTTAAGTATTGATTCTAACTTGACCATTATTTTATGCTCTCGTTTAAAATCGAATTTAGATAGCGTTTTTCTTGGTCTAGTCTCACTGGCTGAGGATTCAATAATCGACCAGGTTGGCTTATTGGGGCGGGCAATAATTGCCAGAGTTTGCTTCGCAAATCGTCGATACAATTATCGCAATTTTTGAGAAGCGTTGTTTTAGCCAGCGCTACTCTTTCTGCTATGGCTGCATACTTAATTAAGATAGGTCGCTCGCCGGACAACTCTACTAAGCGATGACTTAGTTTTGAAAACAACTTGGTTTGGGGAGCCTCTAATTGAGAAAGGGAATCACTTCCAAAAGTGTTAAGGATATGAAATGATTTCTCAAAAAGAATCGAATCTGTGGTGTCATCTTTGTTATCTACATAAGATAAATCGTACTCAAGTATAGCCATCAATTCGCCACTCAGTCGTCGGTCTTCACTCACCGGTGGCGGTTCAAAGCCCAATCGCTTGGCGTAAATTCTTTCGGCTTGGCGAGCCAGTTTCAAATAATTATACGCATTATATTCGAAGGGTAATGCCTTCTCTGGCTCAGAAACCATTAAGTGAAGTTCTGCCTGCCACATTTCATTGACAGCCATTTTCATCCAACTTTTGGGATCGCGCTTCGACAAAGGTGCGATTTCGATTGTTCCATGATTATGACCAAATTTTTGAATAAGTTCGGTAGCGCCACTTCGGTCATTATTATTAGTCGGGGAGTCATCTAATGAATGCTCATGGCTATGGTCATCGATTTCCGGCTGTTGGGAAACTTGATGATCGTCTTCATCTTCTTGTGTGGAAGCTTTATCATGATGTTGTTCAACGCCGGTGTTAGCTTCGCCTGATGACATAGACTCACCTCCGTGATAACCATCGGCTAAACCAAACTGTTCTTCTGGGCCTTCCCCAAATTCGTCTCCAAGATACTGACCATATTTTCGTTTTAAGTCACTTTGTGAATATCCAAGGTCTTGGGATGTTTGTTGAAATGAATCAATCGACAGGTCTTGCCTATCCTGAACGAGTTTTTCTGTTTCAATGATAATTTGTCTCTGACTTCGAAAATACTCCGGTACAAAGCGAATTCGTATTCCTTCAGCCGCCATTTCAACTTCTTCTTCATCCAACCATCGGATTATTAGACTACTTGACTTAGCGATTTGGTTGTTAGGGGAGCGGTTATCTTTGGCTTGAATACTAAAATACACTTCATCTCCTGGTTCCATTTCTAGATCAGATAGGCGCCAGTGTCGCTGATATAGCTGTGAAACTCGTAGGGAATTGGGAGCATCGCCAGTCGTTATTTTCGCCTCGCTTTCCGTAAAGCGGAATACTTTGTCTCTAAATTTTACAGCCTCTCCCGATCCTTTAGCCACCGAGGCCAGAATCTTAACATCAGAGATACCATAATCATCTCTAACATTAACCTTAAGATTGAATTCGGCAGTCGAACTCTTCGGGAATTCAATAAGGTTGAGTTTAGGCTCCTTAATCTCAATTTTTGGTGGGCGGTCTCTTATTACAGAAAGGGCGTATATGCCATCTAAGTCGATTAGTTTAGTATCTTTTTGATAACTAAATTTATACAGCTGAGTCTGAGTCGCTACATCCTCTATGGAAAAGTGCTTCCCATTTCTTTTCATTTTTTGTGGAGCTTGGCCCGATGGAGAATAGAAATAGTCCAGTTTTGAGTTACTAAATTCAATTGTCCAAAAAAGTTTAGCTTGTTGTTCTGCTTCGAAGTTGAGTTGATGAGTTTCTTTAGACTTAAGTTGGGTATATAGAGCTGGCCGAATAAGAGTTTTGCTTGAGGTTATTTTGGGTTCTTTTAAAGCCACGCTCACATTTGAAGTCTCTGTTTGGCCTGCAAGTTGTCTGTTTTGAAACATCACCTGTATGAACGAGATAGTTTCCGTACCGTAACTTAAGAATAAGAGGGTAGTCACTAACATTAAAAACGAGGACTTCCAGCGGATTCGGGGGTATAACAGAGAAAACCGTTTGGATTTTATATCGTGGTCTAATTTATCTTCGATTTTTTGTTTTTGTAGTCGAGCTAAAATATTCAGCTCCTGTGAGTGGACCGAGTTCTGAATTAGCTGAGCACTTTCCTCGTAATCTGGATAGCTACGATTAATATGCTCCAATAAATTACTCTTGCTGATAGAGCGATATTTTCTAAGATGGAAGACAAAGTAAGGCAGCAGAAATGCGAGTGTGACAATAAGCGAGCCATTAAAGTGACTGTTGAGTGAGTGATTAATACTCAATACCATCAGCGCAAAAATGAAACTAGAGATGAATATCTGGAGTAGTTTCCTGAACCGGAATTGGCGAAGTAATGCATCAATCATGAGATCGAATTATCCGTTCACTTAACCAACGCTCTAGTAACCAAATCATGGATAAAAGTAATAGTAGGAATGCTCGATAAGAAGTAGCAAAAGTCTTGTGAGCTATATCTTCTACTTCTAATGTTGGTTTGAATTCGGGTAGTTCTGTCTGACCAATTAACTTACCGACTTGATTCCGACCGCTTAAAGAAAGTACTTTGCTTAATACTATTGGAAATTGAATTCCCTCAACCAAATCACTCCATGCAGGATTAAATCGACTGTGGAATTGAAAATAGGAACCCGAGGAAGAGTTAAGTTCTCTCTTATCGAGCTTTGATAATTGACTTAGAAGTGGACGTTGCTGCAAGTCCTTCCAAATTACTACAGAATGATCATCGTTTAAGGGGGGCAATTTATGGGTTAATTTAATATCGACTAAACCGACTCTTACCAACGAAAGAGGTTGCGCTCGAGATAGTTGAATTTCCGAAGAGGGATTGTCTGTAATTAGATTGCTACCTTCAAATATCCTTTCGTAGAGTGAAGTCGGAAGCGAGCTGTCGCTTAACCATATTATCCATTTTTCATTTTCTGATTCGTCGCTCTGTTGCCGTGGTGTTTCGTTTTCATTTTCGATTTCTCCAGAGCTAGGAATATTAAAATATTGAACAGTTAGTGACGCCGAACTTTCATTAAGTATTTTGAATGCTTGATTAAAATAGCTTATGTCTTCGGTACGACTCGTATCATAATAGACTTGTACAGTCATTGAATTGTTATGATTAATCGCTTGGTCTAACATTTTCCAGTGAATTGTCGACCCTTTCGGCAATATGAGGGATGCAAGGTTTCGTTGTGCAGAGAATTGATTTAGCAGGTTTGTAGTATAAATAAATGTATCATTGGTTAACAAAGTAGAATCAATCAATTCAGCAATCAAACTATCTGTCCGAAAGCGATTAATCGTTTCCAATTGACCAACAAGAATGTTGGTGTCATTAACATTTTCGATTGGCGGGAATCCCCGTTCAAAACGATAAAACTTCGCAACAGGGTGTGACTTAGCAAGCTGTCGCTTATCCTTATCGCTAGCTTTATTAAACCAGTTAGCACTTATAAATACACTTTGACCTTCTTTAACTGCTTGATTATTGGGCCCAAGTAAGTTTGCCAATATGAGGGTAAGAAGTGAAAAAATGATCAGTCGTAATATCAAAAGTAACCACTGACGAATTTTGATTTCCGTCACTTTCAGATTTTTTGCTTTTTCAATGAGCTTAATATTACCCACATATACCAATACTCCTCGGCTAGGATTAAACAGATGAATTAGCACAGGAATGAGTAGCGCAAGCAATGAAAACAATGCCACAGGATTCGATAAAACGAATTCAGATAGCCACGGCATTAACGGCTCACCCGATTACGATGCCTTAAAAATTCAGATAATCCAACATCTAATGGGCTGTCAATATTGAGAGAGCAATGAGCCATATTTTTATGTGCAAGATCAGTACTGAGCTTTTGATCGAACTGGCGTAACGCATTCAGATAGGCGGACTTAGCATTCTTAGCCGATACTAGAACCTCCTCATTTGATTCGAGATCCTTAAAGCGAACTGCGCTGTTATAATTGAACTCTTTCTCGTCACGACTAAATAGTTGTAGAGCAACTACTTCCGACAGAGACGTATTAATCTTTGAAAGAAAATCACTGATCTCAGAATTTCTCTCATAGAAATCACTTATGACAAAAATTAGGGATGGCTTTTGAAGTTTCTCGAGTTGATGTGTCAATGTTTCAACCGCTGGAAAGAAAGGGCTATCAGTAATGGAAAGCAAATTAATCAGCAGTTTTTGCCAATGACGTTCACCGCAACTACTCTGCATGAGTTGATTATTATTATCGGATGCTATGGCTTTCGTTTTTGCCGAATCTAAGGTCATAAATCCAAACGAATCACCTTGCTTGTTAGCTAAGTAACTTAAGCTTGCGATCAAACTCTTGGCATATTCAAGTTTGTTCCATCCTTCTTCTGACTGTTGGGATTGTTGCAGCATTGATCGACTCGTATCGAGAAGAAACCATATGTCAATCTCGCTTTCTCTCTCTGCCTCTCTTACAAAATAGCGATCGCTTCTAGCAAATAGCTTCCAGTCCATACGATTTAGTTCATCACCTTCTTCATAGGCCCTATATTGACTAAATTCGATACCGACACCACGCTGCATGCTTGGTTGCAACCCATGCAAAAAACCTTCTGCAATGGTTTTGGCTACCAAGGGAAGATCTTTTATTCGAGCAATTGTTTTTGGATCGATATATCGTTGCATTAGGCTAACTGTCCACTTTCTTAGATAACTAGAGTTTACTTTTTGGCTTTTCTACAAGAATAAGTAACTCTTGGACAAGTTTGTCATTAGTCATTCCATCCGCCTCAGCTTGGAAATTGGTTAATATTCTGTGTCGCAGTACCGCTGGCGCAACAAAGGCAATATCGTCCAAAGTAACAGCGTATCGGCCGGACAAAAGCGCTTTTGCCTTGGCACATAACACGAGTGCTTGACCTGCTCTTGGTCCAGCCCCCCAGCGTGTATACTTCTTGACACTTTCGACTTGCGTATCGGAAGGACGTGTTTGTCTAACTACTCGAGTAACATAAGCCAATAGTGATTCAGATATTTCGACTTCTCGTACTAACTGTTGCAGCTCTACTATTTCATCGGCATGCATCAGAGCTTTAAGTTTTACTGACTTGGTTCCTGTTGTACGTTTTAGTATTTCAGTTTCTTCTGATTCCGAGGGATAGCCTACTCTAATAAACATTAAGAAACGATCGAGCTGTGCCTCGGGTAACGGGTAAGTTCCAGATTGCTCAACTGGGTTCTGAGTTGCTAAAACAAAGAATGGGCTTGGAAGTTGATAGGTTTTTCCGCCGTAGCTCACACGTTTTTCTTGCATAGCTTCAAGTAAGGCTGCCTGAGTTTTTGGTGGCGTTCGGTTTATTTCATCAGCCAATAATATATTGGTAAATACTGGGCCTTTTTGAAACTTAAAGAATCGCTTGCCGCTTGTATGATCTTCTTCAAGAATCTCGGTACCAATGATATCACTCGGCATTAAATCAGGGGTAAATTGAACCCGATGAAAATCGAGTTTCATCGTTTCTGCAAGGGTGCTAACTAACAGTGTTTTTGCGAGACCGGGGACACCTTCCAGTAAACAATGTCCACCAGCTAAAATACTGATCAGTAATTCTTCAACGATTTGCTGTTGACCAACGATCACTTTGGCTATTTCTTGTTTTATATCAGTTAAGCGACTAATTTTTTGTTGGATTTGTTGTTCATTCATTCTTATTGATCCATCTTGAATTAAATTTAACGTTAAGCTGTCATAGAGTAAACGACAATATTAACTGCAAACTTGGTATTGTCTTTGGCAAGAAAACGTTTGTTTCTGAAGTCGTAATCCCATTCACAACCCAAGTCTTTATTACTGTATAGGACAGCAATCCTACCATCAATCTCGATGGCTTTTAGGTAATCATGGACTAGATCATCTCCCCAGCCATTTAATTCCAATCCTGTGTCGGGTGGGCCATCAAATTGGAAGAACGAAGAATAAAGTGGATGATCATTGGGGATCTTTTTTAAGGCTTCCGGACCGAATATTTCGGCCATTTGAGCTTCAAATGTCTGTGCAAAAACGCCATCAATGTCGTGATTACAATCATCAACAAAAACGAATCCTCCATTTTTTACATAGCTCTCAAAATTTTGTTTCTCTGCGTGATTGAACTCGACTAGGCGGTGGCCAGCGAGATAACAAAAAGGTGCGGTTAACATGGCTGGATCAGCTAATGGAACAATTCGTTCGTTGAGATCTACCGTAATAGTTGTATATTCGATCAGCGAATTTAATAAATTTGCAGGCATTCTTTCGTCGACATCCCAATCGCCAGACTCATAGCTAAGCCGAGTAAAGTAGAAGTCAAACGATTCTGATCCTGCGTTAGCCATTTTAACCGTTGCAAAAGGAACGGCTGCACTCGATAAGACTAGTTTTTTTATCAGGCTTCGTCGTTTCATTGGCGTAGGGCTTGGCTATTAATTTTAATCATTTTATTTTTAGATAAAATAAAGGCGCAATTTCTGCGCCTTTATTAGTACCTTCTTCCTTCGATTTTATTTAGACAGCATCAGACAAACTGCTAAAGGTAAAGTCTCGAATTTTCATCGGTGGAACCATGTTACCATTGATTCTTACCGGTTTCCCAAGCGCTTCGATATTATTTAACATGACTATCGGGCTTTCGTTAAAACGGAAGTTCTTGACTGGGTATTTTATCTTTCCGTTCTCAACATAGAAAGTACCGTCTCTGGTGAGTCCCGTGTGAAGCAAAGTTTGGGGGTCAAGCTGTCTGATATACCAAAGTCGAGTGACCAAAACTCCACGACGGGTATTTTTAATCATATCTTCCAAGCTTTCATCACCACCTGACATTAACCATTGACCGCTGCCTGCAGCCGTAGGGTTATATTTCTTACCTGTCTTATCGGCCCAGAAACGAGAATTTTGAAAGTTCTCAATTTTCCCGTTTTTGACCCAATAAGTCTTTTCTACTGGCGCTCCATCACTCGCGAAAGAAGCCGTTGGTACTTCTGGATGATGTGGGTCGGAATAGATATTGACACGTTCATCAAACATTTTCTCACCGAGTTTGTTTTTAGGTGGATTTTCTTCACCTTCCTTCGGCTTGTAGCTTGCAAAGCTTCGACCTTCATCCGCAGCTCGTTGTCCCATTGCATTAAATAATCGCCCAAGCAACCCCACGCCCGCGGCAGGTTCTAAAATAACAGTATACTTGCCAGGTTCCATTTCTTTCGCATCAACGGAGCCCAATGACTTTTCTATTGCAATACTTGACGCTTCAGAGGTATCCATCTTGTTAATGTCCGAATAGTCGCGGGTAACCCAGCCGGAGCCTTTACCGTCTGCTGTTCTTATGGTTGCTGAGAAACTTGCATTGGTGTCAACATTGTAGGCAAATAAACCATTGCTGTTCATAACCGCCTGCATAGTATGAGAATCCGTCAGGAATCCACTAGCAACAAGATTCTTTTTCTTTGACGGTGCAATGCCATCATCTGCAGCTTGTGCTCTATATTCAGGGGTTACACTGGCAGTAGAGTCAAAGTAAGTATTCATTTTTGCATACTTAGCAGGTTTTAAATTAGGCATTAACTCAGGATTGTCTGGAGCAAGCTTGGCGAGTTCTTCTGCTCGACGTACAACTTTTTCCAGTGATGCATCATCAAATTCATTGATAGTTGCTACACCCATTTTTTTTCCAAAAGTAGACTGCACCGCTAAGGTTAAATCACTGACTTCTCCAGCGGTGGTAACGGTATTTCTTGCGTAACGGATATTGCCGGTAAGTTGGCCATCTAGGTTACATTCACACTCATCTGCTTTAGAAAATGCAAGAACTTTCTTGAGCAGTATTTTTGCTTCTTTTTCACTTATAATTGACATGGTTTACCTCGCTTATTCTTTTCATTTAGACGCTATACTTTACGTTTAGTATTGAGCACGTTAATGTTATTAAATCGGGTTGTTGGACAACCATGAGAAACCGCACTTACTTGTGGCGGTTGGCCTTTACCATCAAAGAAAGACCCACCTACACGGTAGTCTGATTTCCCTGCGAGCTGAACACAAGAGTTCCAAAAGTCTTGTGTATTCGATTGATATGCGACATCTTCGATTTGGTCGACAATTTTTCCGTCTTTGATTTCAAAGAATAACTGACCGCCAAATTGGAAATTGTAACGTTGTTGATCGATAGAGAATGACCCTCGACCGGCAATATAAATGCCTTTTTCAACACCTTTAATAATATCGTTAGCGCTCAGATCTTCTTCTAGATTTGGTTTCAGAGAAACGTTCGACATTCTTTGGAATTGAACGTCACGCCAGCTTTGCGAATAACAGCAGCCGTGAGACTCTTTTTGGTCAATCATATGAACTTGATCGCGAGTCGCTTGGTAATTGACTAATATTCCATCTTTTACCAAATCCCACTCTTTGGTTTTTACACCTTCGTCATCATAGCCTACGTAACCGAGTGAATGAGGCTGAGTTTTATCTGCGACTAAGTTAACAATGTCTGAGCCATATTGGAATTTTTTACTTTTCCACTTATCCAAGGTCGCGAAACTCGTTCCTGCGAAATTGGCTTCGTAGCCTAATACTCGATCGAGTTCTAATGGATGACCAACTGATTCGTGAATGGTGAGCATCAAGTGTGCTGGATCCAGTACCAAATCATATTTTCCAGGTTTAACGGATTTTGCTTTTAGTTTCTTCTGCAACTGTTTACCCGCATTGGTCGCATCTTCAAGCATGTCATACGAGTTGTTGTAACCAATGTTAGCGCCGTCAACGTAGACCTTATCCTCTTTCTTACCATCGAGGTATTCGAAGCCCATGCCAACTGGATTACCTAAACTGGAGCGTTGTTTAAACCCTGACTTTCCGACTGCGCTAGCGAAGAACGGAGCCCATAAACGATGAACATCTTGATCGATGTAAGAGCCTTCAGTCGATGCAAAGTACTTTTGTTCATTGACTAAGAAAAAGATCGATGTAATATAACTAGCGCCGTTACTCATAGCGGCATTGTTTACCTCTAACAACATGTCAGCTTTGTCTTTAATAGGTATTTCAAACGCGTTTTTGACGATAGGTGTTTTCCAGCTCACTTCTCCGACGCCTTTTACCGGTGCCAACTGAACAGGCTCAGATTGAAATTTCGAATTTGCTTTAGCGATTGCAACAGCCTGCTTAGCTGTTTTAGCAATACTTTCAGGTGTTATAAGAGAAGTTGAGGCAAAACCCCAAGTACCATTGGCAATGACTCGAATACCAATACCAGCTGATTCGGTATTAACGACATTATTAACGACTTTTTCTCTAGTCGTAATAAATTGATTAAGGTAACGGCCTATTCGTGCGTCAGCGTATGTGGCTCCCGCACTCTTTGCAGCATTAAGAGCAACGTCAGCGAGCTGCTTTTTCATCGCTACGTCCATCGGTCTTTCGAGTAGTTGCGCGGCGGATACCATATTACCGGTGATGGGTAACATTAACCCACCCATGCCCGCTCCGGTCAATTTAATGAAGTCTCTTCTTTCCATTAGTTTCACCTATTCTTGGTTAGCTTATTGTGATTATCAGATTGTATAACCAGCACTTATTATATTTATCGCGCCAAATACTTACTGTTTAGTTGCAAAAAGGCAAACGAGAAAATGTAAGAATCTGTTCTCTACAGCCCAATAAATCATTACTCATGGAATATTTGCTTAGATATCAGTGTATTAGCGCTACATTTATAAAGGCAATTTCAAAGATTTATCGAATCAGACTGCTATACTTAAAGCATTCCAATAATTAGCGTATTTAGTATTGTATAAGTTCATTCCGACTATTCTTATTTTTGTTCTCTGTGGCTTGTTTGTAGCTAACAAGGCGTTTGCCTATGTGAAACTCACTCAATACACGACGGAGGACGGATTAAGCCAAAATACCATTTATAATATTCAGCAGGATGACCAAGGATTTTTGTGGATTTCAACCAGTGAAGGTTTGAATATCTTTGATGGTTATCGAATGTCGACTATTGATAGCCCCACTGACAATCTTCAGTTATATGGTAATGAATACGTCCGGCAGGATTCAACAGGCCTTATCTGGATAGGCTCTAACCCTCAGAATAACTACTTATTCAATAAAGAAACCAATGAGCTTAGATTGCTTCATTTCGAAGCACCTCCAGAATACAAGCTTGAATACCCAGTGATAGTAGACTCTGAAGAAGATCTTAATAGTGATGTTTGGGTTATCACCTACCGAGAGCTGTATTTTTACGATCGAAGCAACGACCGATTGAACTTTGTACTTTCGTTGCCTGATTTGTATGAGGATGACGAAAAAAAGTATATCTTACGAGACATCGTACTCGTGGAAGAAACGTTAGTCATTGCGACTTCCAATGGCGTTTATTCGTTAGACACACAATCTAAGAAACACCAATTGTTGAACCATTTACCAGATAATGTTGAGTACAACCGTGACAGAAACGATGCAAAGACACTAATAATTAACAAGCAAGGACAGTTACTCATTGGAGCTGTGGAAGGGCTATATATGCTACCTGTCCAAGAATTGAGGTTAGGGACGAAACGACAACGAAGCACCCAATTAATCGAAAACCTAAATGTCTGGGATATTATCGAGAAAGATCATTTCTATTGGGTTGCTACTAATGACGGCCTTTACAAATACACACCTGTTGCGCCAAGCGACCAAGACTCAACTTTAAAACATGTTTTTCGTTTTTCAGACACCCCTTTTGCTACAAGTGATGATGACATCGTTAGCATGATAGAGGACAGAGAAGGTATTTTGTGGCTTGGAACGAACGCGGATGGTGTTTTTAAGTGGCGGCCAAACGAAGCGGTTGAAGAGCATTGGTGGGAGAATGGCGAGCAAGGTCGACAATTAGTTGATGACCAAGTAAACGACATTCTCTATCACGAAGAAAATATATGGATAGCAACTAATAACGGATTGACTCAAATCGATTATGAAACGGGTTTAACCAAAACATATTTTGTTAACCTTGACGAAAAAGCAGTGGCATCGGCAAGTACTATCTATTCTATTTCCGTTCAGGGAAATAAGATGTGGTTAAACACAGCACAAGGAATAGAGCGCTTCGATTTAGATACTCTAACAAAGGATAGTTTGATTTTTCCGCAAACGGAGAAAGACGTTTTCAATTCAGTTGCAATGCAGGTCTATCCGATTTCTGAAGACCGGTTACTCATCGTCAATGATGCGGGAATTTACGACTATGATTTGGCAACTAACACTATCTCGCTTTCCGAGTCGACAGCCAGTCACGGTGATGACACAAAGATGTACTATGGTTTTTTTGATACTTCAACGGGCATTGAAGGTGAGTATTTATTGGCTGGATTAGATAAGCTCGTAAAGTATGATATTGATACCCAGAGCATTAAAGAATTTCATCAGTTGAAAAAAAACGAATCTAAGGAGCTTTCCGCCGGAGACATTTTAAAAGATAACGATAGTTATTGGGTGACCTACTCAGGTTTAGGCTTGTATAAATTGGATGCCAATACTGGTAAAGAGTTAGAGTTCTTTTCGGAAGAAAGTATCGGTGCCAATTCTATGATGGACTTATTTCCCGATGCGCATGGAAATCTCTGGATTACAACGAATGATGGTTTGTTTAGGATGAATAAATTTAACTATCAATTCACCAAGTTTGACCGCAGAGACGGTTTTGCCAGTAGCGAATTTATGGGGGCGACAAAAGTTACTTTAGACACCGGAGCGGTATTGCTCGGGTCTGTTAAAGGAGTATATTTATTTGACCCCAGCAAAATACATGACAATGCAGTAAAACCAATTATGCCGTTCATTACAAATGTGTCACTGTTATCAAAAAAGAATCCCAGGAAGGCTTTTCACTTTAATGATTCAGTTGTCAATTTACAACATAATGACTTCGGCTTAAATGTTGGATTTTCGGCAATGCTATTTGATAAGCCAGAGCAAGTTAAATTCTATTACTGGCTTTCTGGAGATAGTCAAATCGAGAAAACCCCTGTTGGTGATAGCGAGCTGTTTTTCTCTCGCTTTCAGGAAGGCAAAAACAAGTTGTATATTTCCGCGGTAGACTATCGTAACGGGCTGGAATCGCAACCGGCCGTTATGACAATAATAAGTCACCCCGCATGGTGGGCTTCCCGAAACGCCATTATCGTCTACTCAGTTGTCGCATTTTTTCTTGCCTTGATAAATTGGCAAAGATACCGAAGAAAACAAATAGCAAAAGAACAAACATTACTGCGAATCAAACGCAGTGAAGAGCGATTAAATTTGGCTCTCAAAGGGAGTAAAAGTGGTTTGTGGGATTGGCATGCAAAAGAGGATAGGGTATTTGAACCACGCATTTTGGATAGTAAAGATTCAATCGAAAAAACAATTCCTTTTCAACAAAGGTTGCAAGCTATTCATCTCAATGATCAAAACACATTCACTCTAAAGTGGCGAAGTTTTCTTCGAGGTGGGCAACCTGTTTTCGACGCTAATTATCGAATGAAAGATGACGGTGGACTCTGGCAGTGGTATAGAGACGTTGCAATGATATCTGAATTAGACGTTAGGCAAAGGCCAACTCGTGTGACAGGTACATTCACAAATATTACCGAAGTACAGAGCGCGACCGAAAAAATGAGATTGTATTCTCATGCTTTTGAAAATGCATTGGATAGTATTATTATTCTTGATAGAGAGCGAAAAATAACTGCAGGCAATCTAGCTTTGCAACAAACTTCGGGCTGGAGCATTGACGAATTGATTGAGAAGGAACTCGATTTTTTGTTAGATATGCCTCGTAATCGAAGTGTGAAGGAAGTGATCTTTAGAGATATCGAGAGTAAACGACAGTGGAGTGGCGAATCTTTTCTAAAAGATCGCAAAGGAAATCTCTTGCCGGTATTGATGAGCATAGCATTGTTTGTCGATGACGAAACCGATCAATGTTATGTCCTTTCGATTTCTGATATTAGTAAACAAAAAGAAGCGGAGTCAGAGCTCAAAAAGTTGGTGAATTACGATCCTTTAACCAGTATGCCAAACCGCACTCTATTAATCGACAGAATTAGTCGAGCGATACCCCACTGCGACCGGGCAGGAACTCAATTAGCTGTCTTTTTTGTCGATCTAGATAGATTCAAGCAAATTAATGATACGCTCGGTCATGATGCAGGCGATAAATTGTTGATAGCAGCTGCAAACGTTTTAAAATCTTGTTGCCGTGAAGGTGATACAGTCGCTCGGTTGGGCGGAGACGAATTTGTGGTTATGCTAGAAGACTTGGAGAACGTTAGATCGATTAGCCGTATCTTACAGTCTATTCTAGACAAAATATCTGAGCCATTTCAATTACAGGAGAACTTGGTCACAATTACCGCTAGTATCGGAGTTTCAATATATCCACAGGATGCAGCAGACGCAAGTACCATGCTAAAGCACGCAGACATCGCAATGTATCATGCCAAGAATGCTGGTCGAAATAATTTTAGATATTTTCAAGACTTTATGAATCGAGCCGCGAAATATCGATTAACCCTTGAAGGAATGCTTCGAACTGCAGTGGAGGACGAAGAGTTTTCATTGGTTTATCAACCGTTGTTCGATATCTCTACAGGATCTATTCGAGGCGTGGAAGCATTAGCTCGTTGGAGAACTAAATCAGGAGAGAACATTTCACCAGGGAGTTTTATACCGTTAGCTGAGGAGCTCGCACTCATAATTCCTATCACAGAGAAATTAATGCAAGAAGCATTAGAGTCTCTTGACCGTTGGAATGTTAAGGGACGAGAAATGGTATTAGCATTTAATATTTCGGCGGTTCATATTTATCACGATAGTTTTATCGAATTTATCGATTTTTTAATTGATAAATATCCAAAGGCAACTCAGTTTCTCGAACTCGAGTTAACCGAAAGTATTTTAATGGAAGACATTCATAAAGCGCGAAAAGTCTTTGAAGAATTACACAAGCGAGGAATTGAACTTGCATTGGATGATTTTGGTACTGGCTACTCGTCACTTAAATACTTGAGTCGGCTACCTATCAGTAAGTTAAAAATCGATATGAGTTTCGTGCAACACATAGGGGCAAGCTACGAAAATGATGCGGTCATTCAATCCATTATTTCTCTTGCTAAATCCTTAAGATTAAAAACCGTAGCAGAAGGTATAGAGTCATACCAGCAATTTAATTTTCTTAAGAACGCGGACGTAGACTATGCTCAGGGCTATTTATTTTCTAAACCAATTCGCGGTGACCAAATTTTGGAAATTATAGATAAAAATATTTACGAGAATGAAGAGCAAGCCCACCTGCAAGAAGAATAATTGTGGGCTTGTACAAAAGTAGCTTTTTTAACTTTCTCGTGCAATAGCCCGGTAGCCAATATCATTGCGGTAATAAACCTTGTTCCATTGGATATTACTAACACGATCATAAGCAAGAGATTGCGCTTCTGAAACTGAATCGCCTAACGCCACCACACACAAAACACGGCCACCAGAAGTAACAATATTGCCATTGTCTAGCGCGGTTCCAGCATGAAATACTTTAGTATGTTCGAGTTGATTATCCAATCCAGAAATGACTTCACCTTTCGCATAACTTTCAGGATAACCGCCTGCTGCCATTACGATACCTACCGCAAAACGAGAGTCCCATTCGATACTCGTTTGGTCAAGTTTCTTATCGAGAGCAGCCAAACATAAAGTCGCAATATCAGATTTTAGTCGAGACAAAATTGGTTGAGTCTCGGGATCGCCAAATCGGCAATTATACTCAAGTACCTTAGGTATACCTTCAGGTGAAATCATAATTCCGGCGTACAAGAAGCCAGTGTATGGATTACCTTCTTTGGTCATACCTTCTACGGTCGGAACGATTACTTGTTGCATGATCGTATCGTGCATTTCCTTGGTTACAACGGCTGCTGGTGAGTAGGCTCCCATACCACCGGTATTAGGACCTTTGTCACCGTTATCTCTGGCTTTGTGATCCTGAGAAGTTGCCAGCGGAAGAATATTCTTTCCATCAACCATGACTATAAAGCTCGCTTCTTCACCCACTAAGAATTCTTCAACAACCACTCGGTGACCAGCGTCACCGAACTTATTGCCTGCGAGCATATCGTCGATTGCTTCAAACGCATGTTGTTCAGTTTCAGCAATGATGACGCCTTTACCAGCTGCTAATCCATCTGCTTTTATAACAATCGGAGTGCCAACTTCTTTGACGTAGTTTTTAGCGGCTTCAATTTCAGTAAAATTACAATATGCGGCAGTAGGGATATTATTGCGTGCCAAAAAATCTTTGGTGAACGCTTTTGAACCTTCTAACTGTGCAGCACCTTTTGTCGGGCCGAAACATTTTTGGCCGGCTTCGGTGAAGGTATCGACAATACCCAAACAAAGCGGCGCTTCGGGACCAACAATGGTCAAATCGATGGCTTCTTGTTGTGTAAATACTAATAACGCATCGATGTCTTCGGAGTCGATGGCTACGTTTTGTACTTTATCTTCTTGTGCAGTACCTGCATTTCCAGGAGCAACAAATACCTGACTAACTTCATTGGATTGAGCTGCTTTCCATGCTAATGCATGCTCTCGCCCGCCACTGCCTATTACTAATATTTTCATAAATTTCTAACCCGCTAATATTCTTAAAGTAGAGTTTTTATCAAGCTATTCTAGTGTTTGAAGTGACGCATGCCGGTAAAGACCATAGCCATTCCGTGCTCATCCGCAGCAGCGATCACTTCTTGATCTCGCATTGAACCACCTGGTTGGATTATTGCGCTAATACCAGCGTCTGCCGCAGCATCTATGCCGTCTCTAAATGGGAAGAAAGCATCGGACGCCATAACACAACCCTCAACTTGTAGACCTTCGTCAGCCGCTTTTATTCCTGCCACTTTTGCGGAATAGACGCGGCTCATTTGACCCGCTCCAACACCGATTGTTTGCAGTTTGTTAGCGTATACAATAGCATTTGATTTGACGCTCTTAGCGACTTTCCAACAGAAGAGTAAATCTTCGATTTGAGCTTGTGTTGGTTGTACTTTAGAAACTACTTTCAAGTCGCCCTGTGTTATCTCACCTAAATCTTTGTCTTGAATAAGTAGACCGCCATTCACTTTTTTGAAGTCTAGGCCTGGTGCACTTTTGCTCCATTCGCCACACTCAAGTAACCGCACGTTTTTCTTTTCGGCAACAATGAGCTTTGCTCTCTCAGAAACAACTGGCGCTATGATTACTTCAACAAACTGTTTATCTACAATGCTTTTAGCGGTTTCTGGGTCAAGTTCTCGATTAAAAGCAATGATGCCACCAAATGCAGACGTCGGGTCAGTTTGGAAAGCTTTGCTGTAAGCTTCGGTAATACTATCTGCGACAGCAACACCGCAGGGATTAGCGTGTTTGACGATAACACATGCAGGTTGGTCAAATTGCTTAACGCATTCTAAAGCCGCATCGGTATCGGCTACATTATTAAATGATAGTTCTTTACCTTGAATTTGAGTTGCAGTAGATACTGACGCTTCCGTTGGATTATGCTCCGTGTAGAATGCGGCAGATTGATGGGGGTTTTCACCATATCGCATTGTCTGAGCTTTCTTGTATTGGACCGAGAAGCTTTCTGGAAATGCCTCAGGTGCTTCAAGATCATTGATGCGTTGACCCAAGTAATTAGAGATCATACCATCGTATTTTGCGGTGTGTGCAAATGTTTTCCACGCTAACTTATAGCGTAATTTATAGTCAGTACCTTGTTGCTCGTCAAGTTGCTTAAGGACGCTTTGATAGTCTTCTGGTTCTACAACAACAGTGACATCTTTATGGTTTTTTGCCGCTGCTCTAAGCATGGTTGGACCACCGATATCGATATTTTCGATGGCGTCTGCAAGCGGGCAATCTTGTTTAGCGATAGTCGCTTCAAACGGATAGAGGTTTACTACGAGTAAATCAATTCCCTGAATGCCATGTTTCTCCATAACTGCTTCGTCTGTACCTCGACGGGCTAAAATACCACCGTGAATTTTTGGGTGTAAAGTTTTGATACGGCCGTCCATCATTTCCGGAAAACCTGTGTAGCTCGATACTTCAGTGACTGGAATATCGTTTTCCATAAGTAGTTTCGCTGTACCACCGGTAGAAAGGATTTCGACTTCTTTTTGAACCAATGCGGTAGCTAGTTCGAGAATGCCGTTTTTGTCAGAGACACTGATCAAGGCGCGTTTTATTGGACGTATGGTACTCATAATAATCCTGTTTGGTTCAAAGAGCCTGTTTCTGAGAGCTTGTTTCGAAGAATATTTTCCGAAGATTTCTTCGTAGAAAATGGCTCGGAGGTTTAGGTTCCAAAAAATTAAATTAGTTGCTAGAAAAGACAAACGGGCATTCGCCCGTTTGTTTATTAACTGATTACTCGCTTAGTTGAGCCCGTGAGTTTTTAGTTTCTTTCTTAAAGTGCCTCTATTTAGACCGAGTACCTGAGATGCCTTTGTCTGGTTTCCTTGGGTATAGCTCATAACGGCTTCCATTAAAGGAGCTTCAACTTCAGCGAGCACTAGTTCGTAAAGATCACGAGGTTGTTCATTATCAAGTTGAGTGAAATAATTTTTCATCGCTAACTCGACACTTTCTCTTAGAGTAAAGTTGTGCTCTTCAGAAGTGAATGAATTCGCCTCATTTTGTTCTGTTGGTGTTGAGCCATTCATTCCGTCAAGATTGATACTGTCTAGATTCATCTGTTTTTTGCCTTAAAATAGATTGAGTAGTTGTGCTACTTAGTTTTCAAAATAGTCTGCCAATGCGTCTAGTTGCTCACTAGCAGACAATAAATAATTAAATTTTTTCTTAAATTCTTTAGCGGAGTCATTGCCAGTACCATTACCCGATAACTGTTCATCCGCTAAATACCAAGAGGTGTGTTTACGCGCAATCCTCACTCCTTGGTGTTCTCCATAAAATTCATGCAGTGCTTTAACATGCTCTAACAGAATTAGTTCTATCTCGTTCTTTGCAATCTTTGCTAAATGCTCTCCGTGCGTTAGAAAATGATCCACCTCTCTAAATATCCATGGTCGTCCCTGAGCGGCTCGGCCAATCATTAAACCATCAACTTTGGTATAATCTAAAACTTCTCTCGCTCGTTCCGGGCTAGTAATGTCACCATTGGCAATCACTGGGATACTAATACTTTGCTTTACCAAAGCAGTAGTATCGTGTTCCGCTGTGCCCAGATATTTACACGCTTTTGTTCGTCCATGAATGGCAAGGGACACAATACCATTGTCTTCTGCCAATTTTGCTATCTGTAAAGCATTCTTATTATCACTATCCCAACCGGTGCGAATTTTTAGTGTCACCGGTATATCAACCGCACTGACTACCGCTTTCAATATCTGTTCAACTAGCTTTGGATCTTTAAGCAGAGCTGAACCTGCGGCTTTCTTACAAACTTTCTTAGCAGGACACCCCATATTAATATCAATGACTTGCGCTCCCTTTTCAGCATTGCTGATAGCTGCACTGGCCAAAATTTCGGCGTCACCCCCGGCTATTTGCACGACTCTTAAACCCGTACCAACGGTTGATTTGTCAATGCCTAAACGCAGAGACTCTTGCCGGGTTTCCGCTGTTTCACTTTTTAAAGACCCAGTACTTAATGAGTCGATTCCTTGCGAACCAAAATCTTGAGCTAATCTTAACCTCGTTTTGCGCGAGTTTTGCAGCAAAGGGTCAGAAGTCACCATTTCACTGACGACAACACCGGCACCAAGACGCTTACAAAGTCGACGAAAAGGTAAATCAGTTACACCCGCCATAGGCGCAAGAAACAGATTATTGTCAAGCTCGTAAGGGCCAATTCTCATACTAAATAAAACCGCCGGCAGAATAGACGACAGTGCTGGTGTCGAGAAATACTGATTGGTCAAGAAAGCCGCAAATTTTACACCTTTTCAAATCAGTTGGAAACGACATATGTGAGAAAATTGCGGTTTTTTTAACCAGTTTTTTTGCCTCTGAATCTTGACAAATTCTTTTTCCATAAGAATCAACTGGCTAGCACACTCAAATGACCGCCTATGGTTTGCGACTGTTGAGGCATATCATCGATTAATTTAATTATCTGAAATAGCGGTATCCCCTCAATACTTACTAAATTTTAGTGGGAATCACCACCTTAGGTATTAATCTGTAGAATTGAATTGCATAAAGTCGCGTAAAAACAATGTGTTAGGGTGTGGCTTGGATCTTGCTAATATTAGTTTGTAACGATATTTCAAAAATGGTCTTAATTGAGGAGAAGCAAATGATTGAATTAACTATCGGTATTATTATAGGCGCGACCTTTCACGAGTTTTGGGGGCAAGTCTTCCGATATGCGAAAAAGAAGGTTGCGGACTGGACTCACGACCAGAAATCTTCTGCGGAATAGCCCGACGTTTTATAGGTTTATTCATTACTAAATTGAAATAGGCGGCCTTCTCGGCGCCTCAGCTCTTTATGTTATCATCGCCAATCAGCAAAATAATGATTGGGAGAATTGGGGATCGTGAATAAATTTTTGAAGGTTTTTGGCGTCATCTGCTTGTTAGTCATCATAATCGGACTAATTATCCCAAACGAAGTTGATGTGAGACGAAGTGTCACTATTAACGCATCTAATGAACAAATTCATCGATTCACCAATAATTTGGAACGCTGGCCAAAATGGTCGCCTTGGATTCAGTCCGACCCCAGTATTCAAACGACTCTCGGTGAAATCCATTCAGGCGTTGGCGCGTCTCAATCTTGGGTGAGTACCAGTGGAAGCGGTCAACTGACATTGACTGACTCTTCGATAGATAATGGCATTGTTTATGACATGACTTTCGAGGGCGATCCCACGGTTTATCAAGCGGGAATTTCCTATCAAAACAATGGTAATAATGTCACAGTGACTTGGTATATGAAGGGTGAAATGAAACCGATTATTATTGGAAATTACTTCGCTCTAATGATGGATATGTTTATTGGAGATAGTTTTAAGCAAGGGCTCGAGATGCTCAAGCGGGAAGTCGAAAAGACTTAAATAAGCATTGATTGTATCAGTCAATGAAAGGTTCATAAGTTGACTATCAAATAAACTGACTTATTAATCTAACAAATATTCAATTCCGGCCCCTACCTTATTGGTCCAGGCGATTCTTGCACTTATAACTGGGGCGTCATCGATCCCCTCATCGGCTTGAACGGTAACCAACGAACCAACATCTAGTTTTGCGAGTTCGGCATCCTCAACAAAAATACCACCATCGGAAAAATCTTTAGTAATCACTTGTTGAGTACAGTAACTGTCGGAAGTAATTTTAACCTTCATCTGAATCGGTAAGCGAATACTCGTTCGCCTGGTGGACTGCGTCATAAATTAATTTTCGATTTGCATATTAGACATTAATTATAGTCAAATTGCTGAATATTGCTGATTATCCGCACATTTTGCAGAAGTTAGCTCAAAATCCCTTTTTCAATGGCGATTAAAACCGCTCTGGTTCTGTCCCGGACACCGAGCTTTGCAAGGAGGTTCGAAACGTGATTTTTTATCGTTCCCTCGGACTTGTGCAGTGCATTGGATATTTCTTTGTTGGAGCAACCACTCGCCATGAGACCCAACACCTCAAGTTCTTTTGGAGAAAGATCTTCTATCATCTCGGGAGCAGTAAATTCCGACTTAACGCCCTGAAGTCCTTGCAATAGCCTTTCTGTAATAGCCGGTTGAACTAGCCGGTTTCCGTTATGAACTGTGAGTATGCCATCAACCAAAGTATCTAGCGAAACGTCCTTTAACAGGTATCCCATCGCCCCCGCTTGAATACCCTTTAGAATAAATTCATGGTCGTCGAAGGTCGTTAATATTATGACGGGTATCTTACAGCCACGGTCACGTAAATGAGCCAGAGTCGCTATACCGTCCATGATGGGCATGGATAAATCCAGCAGAATGACATCCGGCTTACAACTCTTAAGAATCGATTCAACTTGGCTGCCATCGTTAGCCTCGCCAATGACTTTGACCTCATCTGACAGGTTAAGTAATCCTTTGATCCCTTCTCTCACCAACATTTGATCATCAACTAGCAAGACTTTGACACTCATATTAAAATCTCTTCATGCTTGTTAAATTGAATTTCAGAGTTTACCGGTAGTTTAATGGTCAAGTGCAACGAACGATCTAGCGTTTGAATCTCAAGAGAACCCTTCAATTCTGCCACTCGTTCAGTCATTCCTTTGAGTCCATTTCCATGTACAGGTTGTTGGTTTATCTGGCCATTGTCTGAAAGTGTGAGTACAAAGTTTGGCCCTTCGACTGAGAGGTTAATCCAAAATTCACTGGCTCCACTGTGTTTAATTGTATTGGTCATCGCTTCTTGGATGCAACTTAGTAGTGCCTTTGCACAAGGAATAGCCTCAATGTCAATTTCAGTGTCGATTAAATTGTGAACTTTTAGGTTAGGAATATTTCCAGTCATCATCTCAACCATTTTATTGATGTCGATGGATTTATTTTCCCGCAAAGTAGTCACTGCTTCTCGTACATCGCTCATTAAGAGCTTGGCTAATGAGTGACATTGATCAACCTTTGATTTAGCGTCGCCCTCGGTTAAATGTCCTGCGATTTGTAAATTAATGATCAGAGCGGTTAGGTGATGACCTAATAGATCATGCAGATCCCGAGCTATTCTTGTCCTTTCACTTTGTTTTGAAACTTCACTGAGTAGTTGCCGGGTTGAAAGCAATTCTGCATTAAGCCTTAAAGCCTCTTTGGTCGCGTCTTCAGCGGTTTTGGCATGATGCATCATTAGCATTGAAAAAAGGTGGAACGAACTATAAAGAAGAGCAGAGAAAAATACTTCTTGCTGCCAATGAAATTTGTACACCAAGAACCACAAGGCCACCACTACTAAAGTAATCAATATACTTCGACCAATCGAAAATAAATGGGGGAGTACTGAAACCCAAATGATGGTCAATATGGGCAAAAATGAGACCGGTAATAACCAAAGCAACACGAAAGCGCAACCTAGTTGAGCCATTAGGATAATTAATAACCACTTGCGAACTATAACAACCGATGGATTACGGGTAATCAGAACAAAACAAACGAGATAGAGTAAAAAGAAGATCGATACAAGCGGAATATCTGGGTGGAACCCTTCAGCCTGATTATTTAGCCAATAGAGGCTTAAACCAAAAACCATGGCCCACGTGCCAATCCCGGCAAGATCTGTAAATTTTATTGGGAACTTAAATTGATTCATACTGACATTATGACAAATTTTTAACACAAGCAAAATAGGCCAAAAGTCATGGTTTAGATTGGTGACTTTCAGCACTAATAAAAGAACAAGCCACTCGATAAACTGTAATCATCGAAATTACAACAACATTGAGGTGGAAAATGTTAGCAATCATTCATCAAATTCTTTTTTATATACATATCGCTTGTGGCTCTATTGGCCTCGTCATTTTTTGGGTGCCCATGCTAGCAAAAAAGGGAGCTAAGCTTCACATCAATACAGGCAAAATATTCTCTAACGGTATGATGATAGTTTCTGTGAGTGGGCTTTTGATGAGTGCGTTCCTTTTATTGGACCCAGTTGGTGTTCGATACCCAAACGGAATTGAGGATGTGGAGATGAGGGCCAGAGTCATTGAACAAAATAGAACGCTGGGTATTTTTTTAATGATGTTATCGTTGCTTGTTTTTGTGAATGTTAAACACTCCATTTTAGTGCTTAAGGCCAAAAGCGATAGAAGTAAATTAAGAACAGCAGACCACTTAGGTTCTGTGGTCGCATTATTTCTCGCCGGCATTGCTGTGGGTTTATTGGCGCTGAGTAAAGGAAATATTCTATTTGGTATATTCTCGATACTTTCAATCGTATCTTCTATTGGTCTTATGCGATATATCTATAAAAAAGAACTTAAGCCAAGGGAGTGGTTAATAGAGCACCTAGGTAATATCATCGGTTCCGGAATAGGAGCATATACTGCTTTCTTCGCTTTTGGTGGTCGACGATTATTCAGTGATATTTTTGTTGGGCAAATGCAACTTATTCCATGGATTCTGCCTGGGATCGTAGGCGCAATTGCGTCGATTTATCTAGCCAAAAAGTACCGGAAAGTATATCGAATTTCTTAAAGGGCAGTAGCAAAAGCAATGGATGAGAGAAACAAAATTTTACAAGCCTGTGTTATGTGGTTAAAGAAAGAGGTGTTACTCTTCGAGATAAAGCAAATTCTGTCACTAGCAAAAAGAAGCGATATAGAAGTGCGCACTTCGTTTGCTCCGGCGGTTTAATAAGGAAAAATAAAATGGCCTCAAGACGAAGTTTTATCAAAAACGCTGCATTAACGGCGGCAACCGTTTCTACTCTGCCTATTTCTAGTATTTTATCCGCAGGTGGTAAAAAGTTAAATATACTGGTTCTCGGTGGTACCGGATTTCTCGGTCCCCACACTGTGAATGCCGCGCTCTCGTATGGACATTCGGTGACGCTATTTAACCGAGGACGAACAAACCCAGACTTGTTTAATGAATTAGAGACGATCAAGGGTGATAGAAATACCGACGATATCAAAAAACTCGCTGGTAGAAAGTGGGATGTTGTCATCGACACCTCTGCCTATTATCCCCGCTCAGTTAACATGGCTATGGAAGTTCTCAAACAGAATATTAAGCAGTATCTATTTGTATCGACGATTTCAGTGTATGACAGTTGGAATAAAATCGACATGGATGAAAGTGCGCCAGTTGGTGTTTTAGACGACCCTAAAACCGAAAAAGTAGACAATGATACTTATGGCCCACTGAAGGCGCTTTGTGAGCAAGCCGCTGAAAGTCATATGCCTGGAAAAGTTTCAATAATCCGCCCCGGACTCATCGTAGGACCCAGAGATAAAACAGATCGATTCACTTACTGGCCAGTGCGGATTAAAAAAGGTGGAAAGGTGCTCGCGCCAGGCGACGGTAGCGATTTTATTCAATTTATTGATGTACGCGATTTGGCCGAGTGGATGGTGCACTGTTTAAACCATCAAGTAGTAGGAACTTATAACGCGCAGTCAAACGGAGGTGATATTACTATTAAGCAATTGCTAGATACCTGTGTCGCTGAATTAAATCCCAAAGCCAAATTAGTCTGGGTACCGACTGAATTTCTTCAACAGCATGAAGTGGCCCCTTGGGCAGAAATGCCAGCTTGGATTCCACCCGAAGGTGAATACCTTGGGAGTGGACAAATGAGTTCAAAGCGTGCTTATGACAAAGGTCTAAAAGAACGACCGCTCAAAGTCATCGTTAATGATTGTTACCAATGGTATTCCGAACAACCTGCAGAAAGGCAAGCGAAATTGAGAGCAGGTATTAGTGCGGAAAAGGAAACAAAGGTTTTGAAAGCCTGGGATGAAAATGGGGATAATTCATAGCTGTAACGGCTTAAATTTATTATTATGAAATTGGATTGAAGGAGGGAGTTTGTTAGTCATTGAGGACTGGCTACTCCCCTATAGGAGACGAAGAGTTTTTAGAATTAAAGTCAAAGGCGTTTCGCAGCGCTGCGAAACAGCTTTTAATAGAATCTAACATTCTCTCCCTGATGGAAGCGCTTATAGAATTGAACACACTATCTGTCAGACAAGGTTATTAATCCTAATAAGTAACTGCAAACATAAAAATCACTCTGTTCATTATTTCTGTAAAGCTTCTTCGATAACTTGACCATTCTCTTTATAGAGCACACCATTTTTCATAACCAGTTTCACATCCGAAAGAAGATTGATGTATTTCAAAACGTCACCTTTTACGGCAATGATATCGGCATATTTTCCTTCGCTAACCGTTCCAGAAATATTGGACTTGCCCATCATCACTGCTGGCCAATAAGTGGCTGCCCTGATCGCATCCATCGAGCTAATATTCATTTCATCAACCCAAACCGCAAGCTCATTCCAAGTGCTTTGGCAATGAAATTTGGCTGGAATACCACTATCAGTTCCGACAAGAAATACCACGCCAGTATTTCTGAGTTGTTGAATTTTTTTCTTCAGTGTTTTCATCCTTAATGGCGTTAATTGCATGTACTCAACTTTTCCCGGTTGAGTTAGCGAGCTTTTAATGTCTTTAATCGTGTCTTGCTTGAGCCCTCGATGCCAGCAAGTCGAATCCAGCTTTTCCGGATTATCAACCAACGACTTATAATTCCATAGTCCTTCTACAGTCGGTGTCCAATAAAGCGGGCCGCCAGCAACGCGCCCCGTTGCTGTTCGCTCTTTAAGTTTTTGGATAATATCATCGGGGTATTCAGGAGCTGTGGTTAATCCGGTATGTTCAAAATTATCAACCCCTATTTCTAAGCCACGCCTTATCTCATTGGGACGATGGGAATGGGCAACCACTTTTAGTTTGTATTTATGAGCGGTATCAACAACGGCCTGTGCTACTTTCAATGACATCTTGTCTTGGTCGATCAATTTAATGATGTCGACTCCAGACTTGGCAAGAATAGTCACCTTCTTTTTTGCTTCCTTAACACTTGAAACACTCCAACGAAATGCATCAGTACCGGGATAAACTTCATGTTGAATAAATGGTCCTGAAACGTAAAGTCTAGGACCTGGAATGTCGCCGTTTTCTATTTTATTTTTTATGTTAATAGAATCTTCAAGCGGTGCGCCTAAGTCTCTCGCGCTAGTCACTCCAGCGAGTAACAACTGCACTGCACTAGCGGGCATGATTTCACTTTCGAGTCGATTAATATAAGCTTTATCCCAGTGCTTATAATCAGCATGGCCATTAATCATCAAATGAGCATGACTTTCCCAAAGACCTGGTAATACATCCATGCCCTCGGTTGATATTATTTTATAGCCCTTTGGAATACTCAGTGAACCTACCGTTCCTACTTTTTGAATAATATTGTCTTTAATAAGAATGACACTGTTGTTTACCGGACGATGACCAAAACCGTCAATTAAACGGCCGCCGACCAGCGCTTTTAATTCCGCAGCTGAAACAGATGAGGCTACTACTAATAATAAACTAGCGAGAAATGTTCTAACGCCTTGTTGCTTAGAGAAAAATAAGGTCATCGATGTATTCCAATAATTGTCCATTTAACCTGCAATACTACTTAAGTATTATGTTGTGTCAATTTGTTGGTATGGATTAGCGTTTTCGTCGGACTTAAGAACTGGTAGTATCGGAACCATTATTCGTTGTTAACGAGAGAATCGACTCAATATGGAAAATCATAATTCATCAGTAGTACTGATAACCGGCGCTAATCGAGGTATTGGACTCGCTCTTTGTAAAGTATATAAAAGTCGAAGGGCACAGGTGATTGGGGTTTGTCGTCAAACGTCAGAAGCGCTAAATCAACTCGACATCGAAATTATCGATTCAGTGGATGTCACTCAAAAGCATGGAATTGACCATTTAAAAAATACGCTGAATGATCGACCGATAGATATACTAATCAACAATGCAGGCATACTTCGCAGTCAATCACTCAACAGCTTAGATTTCGATGAAATGATGGAGCAATTTCAAGTGAATACCATTGGGCCTATGAGAGTGGTAGACGGTTTACGAGAAAGTCTTTCTGCGGGGGCGAAAATTGCGATGATTACTAGCCGGATGGGATCGATTGAAGATAATACTTCTGGTGGTCAATACGGTTATCGAATGTCTAAATGCGCCCTTAATGCAGCCTCAAAATCACTAGCACTTGACCTAAAAGAAAAAGGGATTGCAGTGGCGATATTGCACCCCGGTTATGTACAAACAGAAATGGTTAACTTTGGTGGTGATATATCATCTGATTTGTCTGCAGAGCGATTAGCTGCTCGAGTCGATGAACTTGATTTGGATAATACCGGTTCGTTTTGGCATAGCAATGGTGAACTGTTGCCTTGGTGATTCATTAATAATGGTATTAATATCTATACGAATGAGCTATTCAACTAAAAAGTAGTCAAAATAAACTTCGAATATTGTCTAGCGCAATGCAAGCGCGTGAAAAACAACGCTTAAGTAGTTGGTACAATATTTGCTCTCACTATTCTTTGGTGATCTTTATATCTAATAAGTCACTTTAAGAATCCAAATTTTGGGAGAACAAAAATGAAACTTCGATATAAAATTGTTAATGGCGTAGTTGGCGTGATAGCCATAGCGACAGTGTCATTAATGATTACCTTAAGTTACACCTCCGATTGTCCAGAACTACCAGCAACGGAACCGGGCGAAAATAAAATAAAAGCCGTTGCTCATTATTGCTACGGCTCGTCTGATTTGTTGGCGATTGAATGGGTTGATAAGCTTGTTCCGGAGGAACACGAAGTGTTGGTGAAGATTCATCGAGCAGGTGTTAACCCACTTGATTATCATCTGATGCGTGGTTCTCCCTATATTATGCGTTTAGCTCGAGGCATCGGTAAACCTGAACGTACTATTATGGGAGCTGACTTCTCAGGTGTCGTTGAAGCCGTTGGGGAAAAGGTGACTCGCTTTAAACCCGGCGATGAAGTTTTTGGTGGATCACGAGGCACTTATAGTGAATACATCACGATTCATGAAGATAAAGGGATCACATTAAAACCAGCTAATATTTCTTTTGATGAATCTGCTGCGGTAGCTGTAGCTGCTGCGACAGCGTTACAAGCGCTACGCGATCAAGGGCAGCTTAAAGCGGGAGAGAGAGTGCTGATTAATGGTGCTTCAGGTGGTGTAGGGACTTTTGCTGTTCAGATCGCTAAAGCAATGGGAGCAGAAGTTGCTGGGGTTTGTAGTACCCGAAATGTTGAAATGGTCAAGTCAATAGGGGCTTCTCATGTTTTCGATTACAAGAAGGAAGACTACACCCAAAGTGGCGAAAAATATGATCTTATTGTCGACATGGTTGGAAATCACTCCATCTCTAAAAACCGTGATGCGCTTGTCCCTGGGGGGCGATATGTGATTGTCGGCGGAGGTAAGGGCAATTGGATCGCTCCGTTGGAGGGATTGATTTCAGCGATGGTTCAAGCACCATTTGTCGACGAAGAACTTAAGTTCTTTGTCGCTAAATTTAAGCAACAGGACTTTGAGTATTTGGCTGATTTGATGGAAGCCGGAAAAGTAAAACCGCAAATCGATCGCCATTATAAGTTGGACCAAATCGCCGAAGCGATTACTTATTCCGAATCAAGAAGAGCACGTGGGAAAATTATTATTGATGTTAATTAATCAAACACTCCGGTTTGTCCGGTCTAACTCTAATCTGTAGAAACTTGTTGGTGAAGTTTGTTTAGCATTTTTTCGAATTGCTCCTCAGGATAATTAACATCTGAATGAACAAAATAAACAACTTCGCCAATATTCATTGCTTTACGCATATTGCACATCTTCGAGTATTTGGATGAATGTCGCATTGGATTTTTTACTTCCTTAACGACTGATTCTGCGGCTTCTTTTGATTGATAGACTTCTTTTGCAAGAGTGAATCGATAACGAGGGCTGTCCACACTCTTTTTTGTTAATCGAATACTTTGATAGTGACTACTATTTGCTTTGATACTCGTAGCACAAAACTCTTGTAAGTAAGGCGAATGAGGGTTGGTTTGATAACCCCATGACTTCAGAGTGTCATTTTCGACTATTTGACCGAGCACTATTTGGGGAGTCAAGGAAAGTATAACCAGCAAAAGTGCGACTGTAAGTAATGTTCTCATTTTGTTTTTCTCCGTGTTAGCGGTTTCGAACATGGAAAAAAACTTCCATTCCCGGATTATTCGTCTTCTTGTTAGGTTCATAAAGATAACAACTAATACGAGCGTAATTATTCAAGTCTGCTTGAACTAAGCAAGTCTGCTCAAACGCAGTTTCATGCTGTTGAAAGCGCATTCTAAGAACTTTTGCTTCGTCATGAATCGCTGACTCAATAGCGCCACTTCCCTTTATTGTTGTAGACCCGATCTGTCGAGTGATAGCTAACTTTCCATTGTCACTGGATATCTTAAGCTTTCCCGTATAAGTATTATCTGAATTATTGGCTTTGCCCACTAAAGTATATTCGCCTACGACAAATTGCGTCAGGCCAAATTCTTCTTCTGAGGACGCATTAAAGCTAGAAATTAGCAGTAGTGCCGCAATAATTGTTTTCATATCTTTCCCTGTCACTGATGTAAATTTGACTATCTAAAACACTTACGGTTAAGGCTAACGACTGTTGATTATCTTGTCCACTAATAATCTCAAGATTAGGAAGTGAGTAGGACTTATGAGTTTTCGTTATTTAAACGGCTTGTATTTTTCGTACCTAAAACGATAGAATGTGAGCAGTTAAATAAAGGAAGAGCGATTTTGTTTCACTTAACGGTTATTCAACAGTGCAATTATTTTCAAGCGGGGGATATCTCTGCCTGGACACGTGTGCTCAGTTGTCTAGCAGATAAGATGATATCGTTATTGGGGGAGCACCCTCGATAATTTCACTTCCAACCTTAATTTGGAAGTGAATAGCTTCCAAAGTTTAAATAAAGTTTTAATTTTATAAGAACGCCGGAAGCTACTAAGCAACCGGCGTTTTTTTACACCTAAATAAAAGAGAAACTGTGATAAAGAATATAACAACAAACGATAGAGTGGTTTAAATGAAAACCATAAAATGAACCAGGAAGTAATATTTATCCAAGGAGGGTGAAGATCTATTCGTGTACGCCACAAACTGTAACATATTGATTATTAACAGTATTTAAGAAATTTCACTTGACGGTTGAATTCTAAGTCGGTATATTCTCGTTAACTGAATGGACAGGCTTTAGAGCAACTAAAACCTAAGCCTGAAATTATATTTGAAAGGTAAATTTGCAAATGAACACATTCCTAAATCAACTGAATACAGTGCAAAGAGATCATCGGATCTCCAGCCCTGCTGTGCTCAGTTTATGGGGTTATTCATTTAGTGGATCAATAACACGTAAAGAGCATTCGTTGTTGATCTAGCTCGCTTCCTTATTTGGGAGCGCAGGCTTCCGGATAAGAAGAATTTAAATTAAACCTGATTCTTTAAACCGCAAGCCAAAAACTTGCGGTTTTTTTATGCCTGAAATTCCGTAAATTTGTTAGTCATTATTGGGGTAGCCATAGCTCAATTGGTCGAGCTCCGGATTGTGAGTCCGGATGATATCGGTTCAAACCCGATTGGTTACCCCAATGATGATTTGTAAAAAACAGATGAAGCCCAGGTGGTGCCAGGCTGGCTATAAATAGTCCGGCATACACGGCGGATTTAGAATCCGTTCATTAAGAGTTCGACGAGCAATGAAGGAGCATTGCCGAACATCGGAAGAATGACGATGGCACGAATGTATGAAGACCAAGGATGGTCTGAGTAGTCTCTCTGGGTACCAAATATAGGAAGTTGAAACTTTGAGTTGGTCAAAGCCCTGGTCTTGAAAACCAGTGGTACCTGAATAGGATTTGGGGTTCGAGCCCTCCGGCTTCCGCCAAATTATTTTGGAGAGTAATCCGTGATGGTGATCGGCGTTGCTTGCTAAGCAAAGGGAAGGCGAAAGCCTTTAGAGTTCGATTCTCTTTCTCTCCTCCAGTTTAATGCGTCGGTGATGGAATTGGCATACATACGGGGTTTAAGCCTCCGGTTTTGAGGGTTCGAGTCCCTCGCGGCGTACCAAATTACCAAAAAGTAAACGGAGTAATAGTTGTTAACTGAAAATTCGATAATGGTGTTGTAGGTTTGGAATTGAATGGGTCTGTTTCAAATATTAAAAGATATTTACTGCGAAAAACGGTGAAGGGTTTATTGTGCATCAAATTCTATAACTCTTTGATATTATTGAATAAAATATAGTCTAGGTGTTGACAGTGAAGTTCTGTAATGGTTTAATGCAACTTAACAAATGAGCAGTAAGAAAAACTTGTATCTCTTAGTGTTTAGGAAATTTTAATTTACAAAGTTAGTTTGAAAAAAGTTTTATGAATCAGATAATAGCGACAATACAAATAAAACAACGGGCCAATTATTGGCCGGCTGAATATTGTTGCATGCCATTTATTGGGCAATATGAAAATAGAAAGATGTAGTGTGCTTTGAACAATAATTCGAGGCTTAACTGAAGTCTCGAACCGAATCTAAAGCCCGGTTGAGATATTCTTCACAGGGCTTTTTTTTGCCAAAAATATAAGTTGGACCTGTAGCATAATTGGTTAATGCAACCGACTCATAATCGGTAGAGTCTCAGTTCGAATCTGAGCAGGCCCACCAAATTAACGTAGATAAAATTGGAAACTATGAAAATAAATAGCCAAAAGCAGATGCAGTTAACACAGCCGATAAATCATTGGTGTGAGATTGTACGGCCCGAACATGGGCAAATGAATAGCAAGATTTATTTTGGTGCTAGAGGTGCGCCAACGTAACTTCAAAGTAAGTTTTACTTGGGAGTTACGCAAAAGTTTCTCTCGAGTTTTTTATTTAAACCCGAGAGTTCAAAGCCTCGGGTTTTTTTATGTCCATAGTTGGACCTTTAGTCACACAAATGCCAGAAAGGTGTAGTGACACTGCCTCAATTGTGGGCAACGTTCTTTAATAATTAGTTTTCGTAAAAAGTACGAGCAGTTAATTCAATGCTCGTCAATATGGGTAGCGGGAGATTTGGATCTCATTCGGACTGTAAATCCGATGCTTAATAGCGTGCCGGGTTCGAAACCCGGGCTGTCCACCAAGCAAGCATAGTGTTAGCGGTAGCACGAAAGATTTCCAATCTTAAAGGCTGAGTTCGAGTCTCAGTGTTTGCTCCAAATTAAAGCGGGTTAGTGCTGTGGAAGCATATAAGGTTCATGTCCCTTTGGTCGGCCGTTCGATTCAGTCATCCGCAACCAAATTTTAGCAATGTAGCTCAGTTGGTAGAGTGTTTTCTTCATACGAAAATTTGCACAGGTTCAAGTCCTGTCATTGCTACCAAATTGATTAACGGAGGTTAGTGTAGTCTGGTAACACCTACGCTTTGGGAGTGTATATCACAGGTTCAAATCCTGTACCTCCGACCAATTTACGATGCCATAGTATGTCGGCGATTATACACGGTTGTAAGCCTTAAGAAACGGGTTCGATTCCCTCGCTCTATGCCAGTTATTAAAATGTTTGGAATGGGGGTGTAGCTCAACAAGTGTAGGCGTTATTAGACGATTGGGAGAGCAAAAGCTTTGCAAGTTGTAGAGTTCGAATTGCTACGAGAGGAAAGAGTTCGAATCTCATCATCTCCACCAACTTTAGGATGTGTAGCTCAATGGTAGAGCGAACGGCTGTTAACCGTTTGATCAAAGTTCGATTCTTTGTACATCCGCCAGGAAAAACGATGGTGAAGTCGGTCGAGGCTTCACCCTACAGACCCGTCACGGTGAAAGTCCGACTCGACCGTTTTCCCCAGATAGCTCATCTGGTAGAGCACACGCCTGATAAGCGTGAGGTGGCTGGATCATGACCAGCTCTGGGGACCAATTTTTAGCACTTTAGCTCACCAAAAGTAGGCGTAATGAGACGATTGGGAGAGCGCCTGTCTTACACACAGGAGGTCGATTGTTCGATTCAATCCAGTACTACCATTTTTTAGGTCGCTAGCTCAATTGGAAGCAGCATCCGGCTTTTAACCGGAAGGTTCCGAGTTCGAATCTCGGGCGGCCTACCAAACATGTTCCTATAGTCTAGTGGCTAAGGACACTTGGCTTTCTACCAAGTTACTGGGGTTCGAATCCCCATAGGAACACCAGTTTATACACGAGTATACGAGCGGTCAAAGTGACCAGACTTTCAATCTGGTCATTCATTCGCAGGTTCGAATCCCGTCTCGTGTTCCAAATAATTGTTTTCATAGCTGAGTTGGATTAGCGCGAGGTTGAAATTCTCGAGACATTGGTTCGAATCCAATTGGAGACACCAAATATACCCTTGTAGCTCAGTTGGAAGAGCTTTGGTCTACGAAACCAAGATGCGAAAGTTCGAGTCTTGCCAAGGGTGCCAATTTTTTAGCCCTGTAGTGTAGTTGGCAACACACGAGACTTTGACTCTCGTATCGCTGGTTCGAACCCAGTCGGGGCTTCCAATTTATGCCGGTTTAGCTGAGATGGTTTAGTAACTGCCTTGTAAGCAGTCGACATTGGTTCGAATCCAATAACCGGCTCCAAATTTACCCAGGAGGATAGTATGAAAGTTTTTTTAGATGATATCCGTCAGGCGCCGCCTGGTTGGAAAGTTGTTCGTTGGCCACAAGAGGCGATTAGTCTTTTAATGACAGGTGCAGTAAGCGATATAAGTTTAGATCATGACTTAGGAAATGATAAACGCGGCACCGGTTACGATGTCATTACTTGGCTTGAAAAAGCAGTGGTTGACTATGGTGTGATCCCGCCGAACATTAAGGTACATTCCGCCAATGTTTCAGCGCGTCAGCGAATGGAACAAGGAATTAAATCAATTAACCGATTGTATCGGTTTCGTGGCCGCTAATAGCGGTCACATTTTTACAAAAATTTTTGCGACATTGACAGAGTGGAAATGTATTGGATTGCAAACCCAAATTTCGTCGGTTCAAATCCGGCATGTCGCTCCAATTGATAGGCACTAGCGCATTCGGATAGAGCTTCTGCCTTCTAAGCCGACGGTAACAGGTTCGAATCCTGTGATGCGTGCCAACTTTATGCGAAAACTAATTAATTGATTGCTGACAATAAAAAAGAGGAGAAAGAAAATGCAAACTAAAATCCTGCGGCTTAATAAAGCGGGGCAGGCGATGGAATGGATTGGAATGGGCACTGCTGCGTGTCTTTACGCGAAAGGTAAAGTGCTATGGACTTATGGTGACGAATCGGTTCGGCTGCATGGTGGTCATTCTCGAATGACGGGGAATCAAACTATTCTAGACATGGCGCCGGTGATCGCAACCAACTCTCGAGTTCGTGAGAGCGACCTTCGTACGCCAAGATTGTGTAACGCATCTTTGTTTAAACGTGACCGCGATATGTGTTTGTACTGCGGTGTTGTATTCAGCCGTTCTACCCTAACTTGTGACCATATCCAACCTCGCGCGCGAGGCGGAAAAAATTCTTGGGTTAACTTTGCAACAGCTTGTAAGCCTTGTAATAATCGTAAGGGATGCCGAACGCCAGAAGAAGCGAATATGCCTTTGCTGGCCGTCCCTTATAAGCCGAACAAAGCAGAGTACTTAGCTTTTTGTAATAGAAATATTTTTGCCGATCAAATGGATTTCTTAACCAAAGAATTTTCCAATAATATGCGTTATTGAACTTCCCAAGGTACCACACCCTGTTCGGCAGCGTGTCGCATATTCTGTATCCAAACATCCCAGAAAAAGTTAGTTTTTGTTCCGCGAGAAAGATAAAGGGAGTTGATTTTTAAATCGTGAATAGATGGGTTCCTTTTATTGATTGCCTTCTTAACTTCTGAAAAGGGTATCCAAGCATAGTGATCGCGTTCAAAGGTGCTCTTGTCGGATTTATCGCTAGGATTATTTCTGATCCGTTGTGCGGGTACAAAAGGGATTTCTACAAAATAAAGAGAGAATCCTTTAGATACAACTGGTTTTTGTCCTGCTATTTTTTGTTCGATTAGTTCTCGTGGAAAATATCCACGGGTTTCTTCTTCGGTTTCTCGTGCAGCCGTCTCTATTGAAGTTTCACCTTTATTTTCTCCGCCTCCAAAAGATCCCCAACCTCGGGAATTGCTAGAGTGATCGGCTAGTAGCAGAAATACTTGTTCGCCCTGCTGAAAGTATAATACCGTTCCAGCGGGGCCTTTCGCATTGGCTGATGACGTAAGGAGGCTTGCAGCAAATATAGTTAAAAGTAGCAAGGTGTGGTTTAGTTTTCTCATTTACAATTTTCATATTTAATTGCGGAATGTGAAAACTTACCACGTGGGTACTCGAACAGCAATATAACTAAGTCACAAGTTCTTTAACTACCCGATTGTGTTGCAGTTGTTGCTGCAATTGTTGATGCGGCAACCGCTTGTTGGGCGGATATTTGACTGGATATAACCGATGCATTTTGAGTTTCACTGGCGATGATACAAGCACCATAGCCAAATCCCTTAAGTGTGTTTTTCCATATTATGGCTCCGTTATCAGCTCTTAAGCAGAATAAATGGCCTCCAGAATAGGCATAAACATTATCTTCCTCAAAATAGACATTAGTGATGCTTGAGCTCTTAAGCTTGGTTTTCCAGATTTGCTCTCCGGTTTCTTTACTTAAACATACAACGTGACTACTAATACCCAAAAATAACTTATCCATCAGATTCTCCTATTTATTGAATTCACTGTAACGTATTAATATTAGATATATTTCATAACTTTGATTTGAATGGTTGAATTATATCAAGTGTAAGGGAATGAATAACGTCGTTCTTTATGTTTATGCGGTATAAATATGTCCAACATACTAATTTGAAAAGAAATAGTTACCACTCAATTTTTTTAAAGTAAACCTAAATCTAAAAAAGAAACAATTTCTTACTATTATATCAGTAAGAAGCTAGCGACCATTTGTATTCTGTAAAGTCGGCGAAATTAGAAAATAACAGCTTTATATGCTAGATTTAATACTAACAGTAAACACGATTGTACCGTTGGATACTCATGACAAAGACTCTTACATCTTTGCGAAAAAGGTCATCGCTAATCTTTATTCTGTTATCGTTTCCTGTAATGGCCGAACAGTCTATGGACCTGTTTTATGATATGTCACTGGAGCAGCTGTTGAAAGTGAAAGTCACAGGTTCGACTATGACAGAGGAAAATATTAGAACTGTACCTTCTGCTGCCACTGTATTTACTCATGAACAGATAAAACTCCTCGGTCTTGATAGCCTGCACGAATTAATGAGCTTAGTTCCAGGCTTTCAATCTTTTCGCTCGAGCTCACTTTCATTCCTCACTCCATTTTCTTCAAGAGGCCAACGGGCAGGAAATGTGTCGTTAGTATTAGTTGACGGACAGCGAATGCAAGATGCTCGAAATGGCGATAGCGCGGGTGTTATTTTCGATTTTCCTTTAGCTCGGGTAGAGAGAGTGGAATTTCTTAGAGGACCGGGGTCAGCTATTTACGGCTCAAATGCTATGTCCGGTGTAATTAATATTATTACTCGATCAGAAATTAATGAAATAGTTGCTAGTTATGGCAGTTTTAAACGTCATAAGATCAGCGCCAGTGCATCAATGCAGTTAGGTCAGCTGCAGTTAGATTTTTTTGGTCGTTACGATACCGATAACGGCGAAGATTATAGTGTTCAAGACAATTTTAGCAGTAACCGTATAAACACAGATGATCCACGAGAGCTGACTGAGTTGAATATCAAATTACGCAGGTCGGATACCCAACTAAATGTAGAACATCGTGAAGTCGGAGTCCAAAATTTTTATGTAGTAGATAGGTTATCTAACGGCTTCAACAAGACAGCAGCTAGTTATAGTTCCGTTTCATTGAAACAAGAATTCGAGTGGCACGCAGTCTCATCTTGGGCGTATTTCGGATTTAGCCGTTCTCAATTGTATTCTGATGTCCAAATAACTGCCCCAGGTGAACTTTTTGAAGTGAGTGGTGGTATTAGTGAAGATGCTGTATTTGGTAAAACTGACCTAGGTGAAAATAGTGAACTGCGCCTGCAACTACATAATGATATAGCGATCACAGATAAAAGTAGTTTACAGTTCGGTTTTGAATATCGGCATTTAGACGTATCCGATGTTGTTTCAAGGCGAAATTTTGATCTCGGGGCCTTAGCTGTAGATGATATTCCTATTGCGTCTTCTGACGATTTTGATTTTGCTAGCATAGTTCAGTCTTCATCATTAAGAGATATTTCAGGTGCATATGGCCAATATCAAAAGCAAATATTCGAACAAACGCAACTAACAGTGGGGCTTCGCTACGACTATTTTTCTAGCATTGAAGGACAATTTACCCCACGTTTTGATTTAATTCATAATGTAAATAAGCATCACACTATTAAACTGCTCTATGGTGAGGCGTTTCGAGCACCGACAGAGAATGAGTTAAACCTAGAAGCAAACAGCGTACTTCTGGGCAACAAAAATCTGGAATCTGAATCAGTTCAAAGCTGGGATATTATTTGGGTAGCTCATTGGACACAGAGCAATTTATCGATTGGTTATTTTTCAAGTAAATTCGAGGATTCGATTATACCAGCAGATATTGGAGGTGGGCTTCGCCAATACCAGAACGATGTAGGAATTAGTGAAACACACGGTATCGAGCTTGAACTCTCTTACAAACCTAGTAGTAATTGGTTATTTCATGGAACCTATTCCGGTGTTCTAAGTAAACCAGATTCAGGTTTTCTTGAAGCGGATAGGTCAGCTTCGTTAATGATGAATTTTCGACACAATGCATGGAATATGAATTTTGTGGCGGCTTATCGTGGAATAAGTGAAATGGCGACAAACAATTCTAGCAATGACCGTATTCGCTTAAATGCTCAATGGCATCTAAATAGTAAGGTCGTTTATGAATTCGATTTAAACTTGCAGGGTTATGTGCAGCTAAAAAACTTGCTAGACGAAGAGCTTCTATCAGCACCGAGCGGACTATCTTTGACAGAAGGAATACCGAGTAGAGGTCGAGAGATATTAGTTGGTGCGACCTGGCGGTTCTAAATTTGGTTTATTTGGCCTTATTTTTTAATAATTATTGCTTCGGCCTAAGCGTCGCAATGATCCCTGCGTCTACCCAGTAAATATCCACATTCCGATTGTTATCACTGATGCCTCTGTTAAAAAGGATGTATTTGCCATCGGGAGTAACACTTGCGAAGGCATCCCATTTATCGGAGTTGACATTTTCGCCCATGTTGATGGCAGGCCCCCACGCGCCATCTTTTTGTCGGAAACTTATATAAAGATCAGAGTCTCCGTAGCCGTCTTCTCGTTCGCTATCCCAAATCAAGTAACTTTCATCGGGTGCGATGAAGGGGTGGGCTGTCATTTTTCCTGTATTGACTATCGGACCTATTGGTACTGGTGCTTGACGCTTTCCATCTTTAATCGTCGATATGCGAATGAGGCCATTGCTTTTGTAGTCGTCGAACACATAGGTGCCTTTTGCCGAGACGGATAGACGCATAATCCCCAAATCTTCTCGGTCAAACAGGGGGCCAAGATGTTTACGCTCAGACCAGCCATCGCCCAAACGGTCCTTGTAACCTTTCGCCATATGCATACGTTTGCCGTCAGGCGAGAATCCAATTTCGCCGCGCCGTTTGAATTCAATGTATTTTTGCCAAACATTATTTTCCTGACGGAAACCGATAACTGTGGGACGAAAAGGTTCGGCGTGAGAAGTGGTAAAATAAAATTCGTTCATACCAGGTGCAAATACCCCTTCAAGTTCCCAGCCTTGCTTAGAAATGATGCCAGGGGCAAAAGGTTCAGCTTTCATACCCGGTGGTTCTTGTCCCATATAAGGACCTGATAAAACAGGGAAATCGTTGTAGCTAGTTTCTTGCTGACCAGCTTTATCTTTGCTATAGCTGTTGCTACTCATCGATATCGCTAAAAGTACCAGAGTTATCGAAATATAAATAGGATTCATTGTTTACTCTTCCTCTTTTGTTAAGTTTGATAACCAAGTAACGCTGCGTACGCCAGTCAAAGGAAAAGCGGTCTGATGAGTGCCTTTAATCACTACATTGTGTACCGATATATGTTTTTTATTGGTCGATTTTAGTAGAGCAATTAATTTCTCAGCATGTTCGCCTAATTCTTTCTCCAGTGAACCGTAGGAAATAAACACATTGGCTGTGAATTTTTCTTGCTGAAATGATGCTTTTGACGCAAGTTTGTTCAATTGGGTAATATCTCCCTTTAGGGATGGGCTACCAAGAATATAGTTTTTGAAAGTATTGGGTTGTTTGAGCAATACATATGCGCCGAATTCACCGCCGAGAGAGTAACCGAAATAAGAGCGTTCGCTGGGGTCGGCTCGGTAGTTATTTTCTATAGTTTTAATCACTTGATTACGAATAAAGTCGAGATGGTGTTGGGCTTGGCCGAATTGATACTTCGCTTGACGTTTTGGATCGCTAGACGGTTTGGTTGAATAATCTCTATATCGGCTAACATGTTCTCCCGCGTCTTCTATTAATTTGGTGTCAATATTCTTCTGCCAAGAAATACCCACCAAAATAACATCTTCCATCAGAAATTCTGTTGTTGAAGATAGCATTTCCACATGCCATAGAGCGTCGGTGTAATAGATAACAGGGTAGTGTTTATCTTTGTTGCTTGAATATTTTTCAGGTAG